>CAZXOC010000144.1:0-17963 GCA_964642165.1 uncultured Planctomycetaceae bacterium
CGGTCGCAGGCCCGTCCTCACGCGCCCGACTATCGGCCCAGGGGTCTCAGGTAGCCCATCCTCAGGCGCGGCGCCGCGAGCACGTCGGTGAGGGGCAGCTCGGCCCCGCCTGCGAGCGGGCGGGCTTCCCTCGGCGACGCGATGCGCCGACGAGACGAAGCGAAGCGGATCGGGGCGCGACGAGCACGGGCCGCGGCGGGCAGCCGCGCGGCGAGCTTCCCGACCAGCGCCGGCACACGGGTACGCACCGTCGTCCGCCCGACCGAATCGCCACGTCCGCGAACACGACGCGCCACCGTTTCGGCGAACCAGGGCGCGATGGGCGCATTGCCTCGATTCGCTTCCGCCGCCGGCAACGCGGCCGGGCTGTCGGCGGGCGCCGGTGACCCGTCGGCGGCCTCGCCTTCGACGGCGAGCGGAGCAGGCGACTCGATGGCCTTCCCGAAGTTGGCCCTGAGAAGGAGGAAGTCGGTTCGGTCCACGCCCCCGTCGCCGTCGAAGTCCGCCTGCCGCCAGCTACCACCCTCCGCCGTGCCGATGTGCCGCTTCATCCTGATGTAGTCAAGGTAGTCCACTCGCCAGTCGCCGTTGGCGTCACCGGGCACGGTGAGCGTGAAGCATGTCTCGAAGTTCCCTCCAACCTGACCGTCATCGTTCCCGTCCAGCGCGTTGCCGGCCCGGTCCGTCGTCGTGTCGCGGACAGTCAGGACGTACGCGTCCACCGGCACGGCTTCGTAGGTCAGCGAGAGTGTTGCCGCAGCCGCGTCGTAGCTCCACACCGTCGGCGTGCAGGCTCCCGTCGCCTGCCCCACCAGTTCGAAGGCCGATCCGTCCAGCCCGTCGAGGTCGAGTTCCTCGTCGAACCGGATCGTGCAGGCCAGGTAGCCTGCCGCCATGACGGAGCGGTCGGCGATCGACGAGTCGCTCACGCGGGGCCCCGTCACGTCCGTCGTGACTCGGAGGTCGTCCAGGTAGATGCGGTTTCCGGACGTTCTGCGTTGGTTGCGGAAGCGAATGTACACGGGGTCGTCGAGGGTGATGCCGGCGCCCGTCACGGCCTCGTCGAGGTCCACCGCGTAGTGTCCGTAGCTCGTAGGCGGATCATCGGACAGCGCCTCGTGCCACGTTTCGCCGTCCGTGCTCAGTTCGACGTAGAACTGCCCGCCCCAGTCGTAGCCTTGCCTTTGGGCCCAGAACGACAGCCAGAGATCGGTCTCGGCCGACGCCGCGGAGAGGTCGAGAAGGGCCGCGGCCGAGGTGTCGGGCAGCAGGAGCAGGTGGTTCGCGCCTCCGTGAGGCACGTCGTCCGACACGGCCTCCACCGCATTGGAGGCGGTGGTCTCGAAGGCCCACCACGCCGGTGGGGCCGGCCAGGACTCGAAACCCTCGGAGAACAAGTTGGTGGTGGCTTCCGCGAGTTTGGGCGCCGGTGCGAACACCGGCGTTGCGTCGTAGCCGTCGTCCTCCTCGCCGTTGATGTAGTCGCCGTCGGCATTCATGAGGTTCCCGGCCGCGTCGGCAACGCTGGACTTCACCGAGAAGTGATATGTGCCGCGGACATCCTGACCCGGGAAGGTCAGGGCAAACTGCGTGTCCCCGCTGCCGGGCACGGGTGAGACGGTGACTGGCTCGACGGCGTGGCCTTGCGGGTCCGCCGCGGAGACGTCTTGGCCCGTGAAACTGGCTGGGTCCACCGGCTCGTCGAAGGTCAGCACGATCTGGCTGAGCGGCCCCGCGTCGGCCGGGACCGTTACGGGGGCCAGGCCGGTTACCTTCGGGCCATAGAGATCGCTCGTATCCACCGTCAGACTGATGTCGTCGAAGCCGAAGGCCGTTGAGGGTGCGGAGTACGTGTCCTCGTGCTGGAACAGGATGTAGAACCTCTCGTCGTATTGGATCCCTCGGCGAGCGGCTTCGGCGTCCAGGTCGATCACGTGCTGCTGGTAGTAGCTTCTGGCGTTGTCGACGACAAGCGAGTCGAGCCGATACCAGTTGACACCGTCGGCACTCATGGCCACGCCGTCGCCGCCGGCGAGGTCGGTGAACGTATCGGGCATCCAGTCGTTGTTGTCGCCGTTCACCTCTCGGTGCCAGTATCGTAGAACGACGTCGCTGTTACTCGACAGATCAACAGTGAGGATTGCGCTCTCGATCATTCTGTCCCAATCGACCGCATCCATCACAAGGTGGTACTGTCCGCCGTGGGGGCCATAGGAGTCCAGGACCCGTACGCGCCCTTCCGGGCCGTAGTCCACCGCCCAACACCCCGGCACGGCGTCGATGCTTCCGCCCTCGAAGCCTTCGGCAACCGGCAGGGCGCTCGTCGGCTCCGTAACCGCCAGACGCCCGGGCGCAGCGCCGGAGTTGTTGTCTTCGGCCGCGGGCTCGGCGAGTTGATGGCTGTAATCGGCCTCCACAAACACGCGCACGTTGCCGGTGAAGGCAAACGGCAGGCTGACCGTCTCGGTGCGCGAGTATGCGGCGCCCTGGGCGAGTCCGGCGGTATGCTCGAACGCCTCGCCGTCGGCGGGCATGTCGTCGTCGTTGCCGCACACGTCGTCCATCGAGAAAACGACGCGGTCGTACCATCTCGTTGCCGGGGCGGGTCCCGAGCCGAAGTTCGCGACGGACCAGCGGACGGTCACCTCTCGCCCGCGAGCAACGGTGCTGTTGAGCACCGCCGCCTCCGTCACCTGGAGGTCCGGTGGTGGATCCTCGCAGATGATGACCGGGTTCGCGGACACGATGAGGTTGTCCAACTCCACGCTCTCGGCAACGTCGCCGCCGGAGTCGACGGCGAGGCCCATGTAGTACGTCCCGGCTGGCAGGCCGGTGTCGGGAACCGTGAGCGTTCGGGCATCCTGCCAGGTCGCCCCCTCGCCCAGTCCGCCGGCGATCACCGGGTCGCCAATCGCGAAGCCCGTCGACCAATACGGGCCGGCAATCAGGTAATACTGGGCATCAAACGGCCCGGTGGCCAAGTCGCCGATATTCCTCGACATCCCCGAGAGCGTTAGCGGCCCGCCCATGTACGTCGCGCCGGGGCCGCTCACCTCCCCGGCCACCAGTTCCGCCGACGAGCCGCCAGGTCGCCCGTAGGCACGGGCGAACAGGCCCAAGCCGTCGCCGTCCTGCTCACCGCTCGACCAAGCGATGGCGAACTTCCCATCGGACAGGCCGACGGGCGCCGGGCGGAACTGCGAGTCATCAGTCCAGGAGTTCACGCGCCACTCGCCGTCGCGGCGTGTCCCGTCGGCGTTGAACCGCAGGGCGCGGACCTCCCAACTGTCCTCTTCCAGAACCTGCCACGCGGCGAGGAAGCCGCCGTCGGCCAAGGCGGTCAGCCGTACTTCCTGCTCCCTCGGATTGCCGGAGAGGCTCAGGTTGAACCGCTCCCCGATCGGCTCGAGATCGGCCGACAACCACTGCCCCAACGCCTTGCCTTTCCATTGATTCCAGGCCAGCAGGATTCGCCCGTCGGCGTTGGCGACCATCGAGGCCGAGGCATACTCGCTGCTCACGTAGTGGTGTTTTCCCAGACCGCTTTCGCCTCCACCGACGCCGCCAATGTCGAAGGCCCGGTACCTGATCTCGTAATCCCAGGCAGGGCCCAGCAAGGTCCATCCCGCCAGGAATCCCCCGGTTGGGAGGACGATGACACTCGGCGCCTTGCAGCCTCGGTCGTTCATCGTGTTGATCTGGAATTCGCCGTCGATCGGTCCGCCCGAGGCGTCGAAACGCTGGCCGAACACATCGGTCTGGAGACCGGCCTGACCATGGCTCAGCCAGACGATCACGAAGCTCCCGTCATCCGCGGCGGCAACGTCGGCGTCGTACTGATCGCCCTCCGTGTAGGTGTTGACGCGGAATTCCTCCGTCAGCGGCGTGCCGTTGGCCGCGAATCGTCGGGCGAAGACGCCCGAGCCGCTGCCGTCCTGGTCGGCGCTCGTCCAGGTTACGACGAAGGTTCCGGCCGCGTCGGACGCGACGGAAGGATGAGACTGCTGGCCCGCGGTCGTCTGCGTGACGCATCCTTCCGAGCCAACCGGCAGGAGCGTTGCGTCGTACCGCCGGAAGAACACACCGTCGTCGTCGCCCACACCATTGCCCGACCACACGGCTACGAAGCCACCGTCAGGCAGGGCAGCGAGGGCCACCTTCGTCTGGTCGCCACCTGTCGTGGCGTTGACCAGCAGTTCCGGCCCGAGCAGCGGCGGCGAGGACAACTCGATCGGAACCGATTGCGTGTTGTCCCCTTCCTCCTCCTCCACAACGGTGTTGCCCACGTCTATGATCGCGCCAAGCCAGTATGTGCCCTCCGCCAGATTGCCCGGCACGACAACGTCCGAGTGAATCTCGACGGACTGCCCGCCCAGCATTTCACCGACCGCAACCGGCTGGGCCCGCAGGGCGCGATCATTGCCCGTTCCCGTGATCTCCGCATCGGGGGAGAGGTAGTACTGCACGGCGAAAGGGCCCGCAGCGCCGACCGTGGCGTTGTGGACCGTGGTCCCTATGTAGATCCGGCCGCCGATTGTTCCTCCCGGCGGACAGGAGACCTTCGCGATCTCGAGGTCGGGCAGTTCCGGGAGCGGAGGGATGTGCCACCGGCCGGTCGGCCCTTCCCAGACGGACAGGAACGCCCCGCCGTTGTCGAGGCCCATTGCCGCCCCCGGCACCTGGAAGGGATCTCCCACCGGATCGCCCTCGCTGTCGTACCGTTGTGCGTAGGGCTCGCCCGCGCGCGTCCATTGCAGCAGCATCTCGCCGGAATCGTTCATCACGACGGCGGGACGCCGGGCGTTGGTTTGTGCGAGGCTCTCGCCGCCCAGAGGCGCGCCGCCGGAGGCAAATCGACGCGTCAGCACACGCGGCGTGCCCGCGTCCACGTGCCAGGCGATTACGAAGTCCCCGGTCGTCGCGCACGCCTCGATGGCCGGGCTCGATTGCTCCGGCCGCGTCTCCGTGCTGACCGGCCAGGCCTCGCCGACAGGCATGCCGTCACCGTCGAAACGCATGGCGAGGATATCGCTGCCGCCCTCCGATCCCTCGACCCAAGCTACGACGAAGCCGCCGTCGGCGGTGGCGGCGACTGCCGGGGCGCTACCCGCGTTGGGGGAGCCGAGCTCGAACGCATCGCCCACGGCCACGCCGTTGGCGTCGAACAGGCGCGCGCGCACTCTGGTTCCCCACTCCGCCCACGGATCATGCGTCCACACCGTGACGTAGCCCCCGCCATCCAGCACAGCCACGTCCGCCTGCTCGCCCATTTGGAATGCCTGGGCGATGTCGCCGCCAAGATGCCCGCCGTCGGGCGAGAATACGGCAGTGAAGACGCCCTTGGAGTAGTATTCCCAACGGTTCGTGTGGACCACCACGACCGATCCGTCGGCCCCCATGTCCACGGCGATATTGTCGAGTTCGTAGGGCGTATCCACGACCAGCGGCCCGCCAACGCGCGCGCCGTTTTCGTCGTGGATCACCAGGCCGATGGCGCTGGCCACGTACCCGATGGGCGTCGAGAACCTGTACCGCCACACCGTCGCCGATCGGCCGGCACCGTTGACGGCGACCAGCGGATTGCCCACGGTCTCCGTCCAGGTCGGCGAGAAGGCCAGCGGCTCCGAATCGGGCGCGACTTCGAAAGTGTACGTCTCGTCCTGCCCGTCGTTGAGGGGGTTGCCCGTCGCGTCGGTGATCGCGGCGGAGACGGTGAGGCGGTACGAACCGATGGGCAGCGCCTCGGTCGGGGAGACGATGTCGAGCGTCACCGCATGGCACTGCGCGTCGTAGTCCGGCGCGAGGAGGTACGGCACGTCGTCGGCCGTGTCCAATAGATGGTCATCGCCCGCGCCGTGGAGTTGGTAGTTGGCCTCCGCCGTCGCCGCAGCCGGCGACAGCGGCTCGTTGAACTGCACCTCAGCGAACGTCACGCGCCTGGGCGTCGCCGGCGGGGGAGAGATCACCACCGCCGCGGGCCCCGTCGTGTCGGACACTGTGGCCGCGAGGCTGACGGCCGCCAAGGCGTCGACGCGGCCCGCGCCGAACACATCGTCCCATCCCGGCTCGCCGAGATCCACCGCCGTCGAAGTCAGGATGCTGCGCATCTGCTCCGGGGCGATCTCGCCGTTGGCGCTCAGCACGAGCGCCGCGATACCCGCCACATGGGGCGCCGCAGCCGACGTGCCGGTGAAGTTGGGGAAGCTGTCGGCATCCTCCGCGATGTCTTTGCCGAAGAAGGTCGTGTTGACGGCATCCGTGGCGACCACGTCGGGGCGGTTGCGGACCTCTGGGGCCGGCAGCGGGTTGCCCACCGGGTCGTAGCAGATCGTCACCGGCCCGGCGGAACTGAACTCCTCCACGGTGTCCGGGTCGTGGGCGGGCACGGCACCGACGGCGATAGCGCGTTGGGCGCCGGCGTGGCCGAGCACGGACGGCCCCCCGGCGTACTCGGTCATCTCGCCGCTGTAGACCCACAGCTTCAGTTCCACGTCGCCAGAACCGCTGACGCGCCGGATGGCGATGTCGTAGTCCATCGCCTCGGTGAGACGAGACGGCTTCCACATGTCCCACTCGAGCGGCTGCTGCGTCGCGAGATTGTCGGTCGTCGCCGATGCGCGAACGGACCCGTCTTCGTTGTGGATGTACAGGTCGAAGTCGTTGACCACGCCGTCGGCCGTGTACCAGGGGTCGCTCCACTGAAGGACCACGCCTCCGTAGGTGCCACCCGGAAGCGAGATCCGCAGATTCGTGTCGAGGCCCTCGGAGACGTCGAAGTCGTGCCAGCCGCCCGCGTCGCGGTACGGGGCCGCGTGAACCCTCCCGGCCTCGTTGCCGGCCGCTGCAACGTAGGTCAAGCCCTGGGCGTCAACCACTTCGTTCACCGCTTGGGCAATGATGCCATCCTGGAACCACGGCTCGTTGAGGTACATCACGTCATCGACGATGACGTCGCATCCCGCCTCGGCCAAGGCGCGGATGCCGTTGGCGAAGTCCAACTCGCCATAGAAGGCCGAGTGGAACGCCAACTCCGCCCCGGGGGCCAGGTCGTGGACGATCTCCAGCATGGCCCGGCCCTCGTCCATGGGGGGGGAGGTCGCGCCGTAGTCGCGGAGCACCTCCACGGGGGTGGTGTGTCCGTCGGGGTCGTCCGGCCCGGGCAGGTCGCCCGAGGCGAGCGAGCCCTCCAGCCCTTCGCCCCACGTGGCGTAGGAGTCCGACAGCACGCCCACCTTCACGCCACTGCCGTCGAAGCCCGGGTCGAGCGCGCGGGCGTCATCGGCGCCGAGGACTGTATCGCCCTGCGTCGTGACTGCGCCGACCATCGTGATGGGTCGGCATACGGGCGTGATGCTCACCACGCCCTCCAGCCCCGCCGCGGCGAGGAGCGATGAGATCGGCATTGCGCCTTCCAGCAGGCGGTAGGTATCGCTGACGTGCAGGGCGGTGAAGCCTAACTCGGCCAGCGGCCCGGCCACTTCCGAGGGAGCGATACGCGTCCAGACGTCCACAAAGACGCGCCCCGCTTCGTCAAATGTCAGCAGATCAGGGATCGGGGATGGATCGGACGAGTCGGGCACCGTCATTGACGCGCTTAGCGGCGCCGCCTGCGATGGGGGCGTGCCGGGCAATGCGGCCAGATGCCCCTCGACATTCACCGGCCCGCCATCGAGCAGCAGACGCGGCTCGAGGTGCTCGAGCACAGAGTGATCGCAGACAGTGCCCCAATCATGGCTCTTCATAGAGACCTCGCTTGCGCTGTCCTCGCCGTTCGCCGCCAGACGTTCGAGCAGGTGCGTGGCCAACTCAGGCGGCGAATGAATCCTGCCCGCGCAGCCACTGTTGCCCGAAGACATTAGTATACCACACCTTCGCGGACGGACAAGGAGTTTCCGATGGGGGCTCAGGCGCCCCCCCACCAAGCTGCGATGGTACGGCCGCCTCGTGCCTGGGCGCCCGGTGGACGACGTGGTGCAGCGACCCGGTCTTCTCCGCGTGCGGGCTCCAGTCGATCACCCGCCCGGCCCCGCACTCGCCGGGCTGTTCAGCGTGACGCCCTTCCGGGCCGTCGTTCTCGCGGATCTCGCTTCGGAAATGGCCCAGCGCGCGCTGCCGCTGCCGCGAGGTGATGGCTTTTAGCAGAGAACGCTTGAGGGAGGCGAGCCTGGCGTGGCGCTCCGCGTCAATCGTCTCGTCGAGCTCGGCCAGCTCCGTGAAGAACCGCAGCAGGGCCTCGCGGGTCGTGCAGACCTGCCTTCCGCAGCCTCGGCGAAGAGAGGTCTTGCTGCCCACGCGGACGTACTGGAGGAAGGCGCCCCGCAGTCCCTTGCGGCACCACCGCCACAGCATGTAGCGGGAAGGCCTCGCCAGGCTGCTCTGGCTGGCATGGCACCATGGTCCGGCTCGGACCCACCGTACGCTTGCGTCCTGTAAGCACGTGAGGCATGATGGCTCCCAGCCTGTCTCGGCCTGTAGGGCGGGTCCCGATGCGCCGTAGCTCGGCAAGGCCGAGGCTCACGGGATCAGGTGTCCTATGGGACGTGAGGAGAGACCCGACGCGGACGGTCTATCTGCGCAGATTCCTGGAGGACTCCTCTGGCCCGGGAAATCCCGGATCAGGCGCGGAATCCCCCGGTGGCTTGTGACGAGTAGGAGCTGAGCGATGCGGATGGACATGCGAACGGCCGTACTGCTTGGCGCGCTGCTTGCTCTCCAAAGCGGCGTCCAAGGCGCCGAGTACTTCGTCAACAAGCAAGGCTCGGACGCGAACGATGGCGCGAACCGCGAAACGGCTTTCCTGACGATACAGAAAGGCGTGGATGCCCTGAAACCCGGTGACACTTTGGCGATCGGACCGGGGGAGTATTCTGAAAACGTGCAGCGCGCCGATCTCGGCAGCCCGGACGTGGATACCGTTATCCGGGCGGAAGTTCGCGGCACGGCGGTGCTGCGCGGCGATGTTCCCGGGCCGGAATTCAAAAAGGTTGATGGGTACCGGTTTGTCTATGCCGCGCGGGTCGATCAGGCGCCGACCGCCGTCTTGGAACATCATAAACTGCACACGTTGCTTCCCAAGGCCAATGTTTCGGAACTTGAGTTTGATCCCGGCTTCTTTCACTACGACGCCGATTCCCGGACGCTCTACATCTCCAACCTGGACCTGAGCGCGCCGGACCAGCATCGCTACACCGTGGCCGTGAACGGGAAACACGGCATCGAACTGACAAACCCCCAGCGGGTCACGATCGAGGGGTTGGCGGCGACGGGATTCTATCCGGGATGGGGGATCAACCTGAACGCGCCGGTTTCGTGCGTAGTGCGGGACTGCGTCACGTTCATGAGCGTGGGAGGCATCCGGCTCGGACCCTCCGGAGCAATCGGCGGCGAGGGTGGGTCCAACAATGTGGTCGAGAACTGCGTTTCGTACGCGCACACCTTTGGCGGCATCGTGCGGTACGGCGCCAACAAGGATGTCATCCGAAACTGCCGCACGTACCGGTCCAAGCGCGAAGGCAATGAACATTTCGGCATTATGCATTATGCCGGCATGACGGGACCGCTCCTGATTAAGAACAACATCTCCTGGGGACAGAACTTCGACTATTCCGTCAAGCCGGCGGGCCAGGAAAGGCTGGAGAACTGCGTGGCGCTGGGGTTCATCCGGAACGCCAACATGTTCCACAACCTGATCGGCGGCGGCAATGAGTACGACCGCGGGCTCACCGCGCCCGCCGGCAATATTCTCTTCCTGCGCGAGAAGAAGCTGGACAGGGATTTCGAGTTTGCCGACCCGCTCAACCTCGACTTCCGCCTTCAAGGCGATTCGCGGTTCCGCGGCACGGGCCCGGACGGGACCGACCGCGGTCCGTATCCCTACGCGGCAAACATCTTCTACGTGTCGCCCGCCGGGGATGACCGGGCCGACGGCCTGTCCATGCGCAGGCCCTGGCGCACGCTCCCGCGCTCCCTCGAGGCGCTGCGCCCGGGAGACACGCTCTACCTGGCCGAGGGCGAATATGCGGCCGCAGCGTGGAACAAGGCTGGCGACGGGAAGAGACCGATCAGGGTGTGCGGCCGCGGCCGCGGGACGGTCACCATCAAGGGCAAACTGATCTTGACCGGCGGCGCGGCGGTTGTGTTCGAGCGCATCAACTTCTCGCGCGGCGCGGCGCTGCGCGACAGCCGCGATCTGGCCTTCAGGAACTGCACGTTCTTCGGCCCCGCGGGCGGACTGGACGCGAAGAAGGTCAAGGATCTGAATGTCGCGCACTCGGTGTTTGCGGGGGTGCCGGTGCATCTGACGGGAACGGAGCATGTGACGCTGAGCGGGAACATCTTCGCCAACGACGGGAAGCCTGCCGTCCGGCTCGACGCGGCTCGCGCCGTCCGGTATTCGGACTACAACAACTACCAGGACAGGACGCAATGCTGGGAGGTCAACGGCGCTGCATGGTCGTTGGCCGATCTTCAGCAGCGCCATGACCGTTACTCGCAAGCGCTGGCGCCGAGATTCGCCTTGCAGAAGGGAGTGCCGCGGCTCGAGAACCGCGATCGGTTCAGAAGCCTGGGTCCCGGCAGCACGGGGCTGGGCGTTCATCACGAATATGAGACCACTGCCAAGGCCTTGGATCTGGTCGGTCCCTTCCTCCATTCGGTGAGCGATAGCACGGCCAACATCGAGTGGTGGACTTCGCACCCGGCAACCCATTCGCTGTCATGGGGTGAGACGCGGGAAATGACGAGGACCGTGCATAAGCTCAGGGGTCGCGAACGCTTCAATACCTTCAGCCTGACCGGCCTCCAACCCGGCAAGGCGTACTATTTCAGAATCCTCTCTGCGGATGCCTCGCGTGGGGACGCTTCCCTCGCCGTGCTTACGCCGGAAAACGCGGCACTGTCGTTCAAGACCGCTCCCAAGGCGGCTGCGCCGCGCGTGTACTACGTGGCGCCCGACGGCAATGACGGCCACAGCGGCCTGCGCCGTGACGAGGCCCTCCGCACGGTAAGCTGCGCCGCGTCACGCGTCGGCCCCGGCGATACGGTCAAGATCGCCGGCGGGGAGTACGCCGAAACGGTGCGCATCCGGGCCGCGGGAACCAAGGAGCGTCCGATCACGTTTCGTTCGGTACCGGGCGAGAAACCGGTGTTCAAGAATGAGGACCTGAGCCGGGCCTTCGAGATCGTCTTCAAGCCGGATCTCCGGTTTGACGGATTGTATTTCCAGCGGGGGGGATTCGCGAATCAGGTCTTCGTCGTGCGCCAAAGCGAACGCGTACGGATCACTCGCTGCCTGAACGTCACGGTCGCCGCCGATGCGAGTCCCGGGATGCTCATCCGGAACTGCGTGGCGCGCGGGGGATGGACGGCGGTCGCCCTGAGCCGCTGTCCCGGTTCACGCGTCGAGAACAGCGTATTCATCATGACCACACTGCGCCAGCTCGTCTGCGACGCGTCAACGATTGTGCGCGGCAACATCTTCTGCGAGTGTCTCCGCAACAAGACCCATCAGACGCTTCTGGAGCTTTCTGCGAACGTGGCAGAGTCGAACAACTGTTTCTACATGCGCTGGCCGGAGGACGAAAAGCTGGCGATCAATAACAGAACGTTGCCGGAGCACCGGGTGCGGACGGGCTCCGATGCGTTCGCCGCCAACCCGATGATGCCGGGCACGCCCGGCCGACTTCAGGGCTGGCAGCAAAGCTCGGACAGGGATTTTGACCAGTTCTTCACGACGAATCCGCAACTGATCCTGCGCGGCATCGGCCTGCAGCCGGACGCGTTTCGCGATTCCAGCTTGGGGGTGAAAAAGTGGGTGTACGACCGCGCGTGGGCGGAGGCCGTCGCCAAAGCCGCCAACGCGGCCTCGGCGCTGGCGCGGACCGGCAGGGATGCGGAGGCGCTCACCGCCTATGCCAATCTCGCGGAGGACTTCCCGTTGGGCGACCGGCTGAAAGCGGACATCCTGGAACAGGCATCGCTCTGCGCCGGACGGCTCAAGGACTATGACCGGGCGATGCAATTGGCGAAGAGAATTCCGGTGAAGCCGATCGGGATCCGGCGTCAGATGCAGTTGTTGCTCCAACAGAAGCGGTATGCCGCACTGCTGGACGCCTTTGCGGATCGCAGAATGGGCGGACGGAGGTTCCACCTGAGCTTTGTGTATCCGGAACAGGAAGACCTGATGGCGGACCTGTACTACTACCGCAGCCTCGCCTATGTGCATGCGAACGATCTGGCGGCGGCGGAAGCGGATCTGAAAATCATGAACGACAAACGGACGCGCCTGACGTACAGGTCCGGCGAGGCCATTCATGATCGGGTCTGGTTGCAGCTAGGGGATTTCTATCGGACGCAATTGAAAGACGACGACCGGGCCCTCGACGCGTACCGCAACGTGTGCGACCGGACCACCTGGGCCTTCTGGGGCCGGCCGCTGAAGCCTGCCGCCAGGGGCGCGGACGAAACGCTCGTGGCGGCGACGAAGGCGGCGTGCGACATCCTGCGCAAGCAGGGGAAGCTCGACGAGGTGAGGAAACTCCAATTCAACCTGCTGAAGGCCCAGGCGGAAGCCTCGGCCAGCCTTCTCAAGGAATCGGAGACGGTAGCCAAGTTCGGGGAGTTGCTGGCGCTTCCGGGCAGACACTCGGCGGACGTCGAAGCGTGTGCGAAGCGCATCGACCGGCTTGAAGGGGCTGGCCGTGGAAAGGTCGTCGCCGGTATAGGACGGATGACGAGCGGTTTGTCGGCCGATGCGCGGGACTTGCTGGTGAAGGCGGCGGCCGCGCCCGACGCGGAAAGGCGGCAGACGGCGGTGCGCGGCCTGCTGATCTTCGTACAGGTGCAGGAAGCGAAGGAGTTGCTGGCCAAGACGGAGAAGCAGAACCCTGCGCGATAAGCTGGAGCATTGCGGGCGTTGACAGCCGTCGTTTGGAAATGGGCACGCACGTATTGCCGTTGAGGGGACCTGCAAACGGGAAGTGGGTGCTGAAGGCTATCCTACCTGCACGGCTGCCTCGATGGCCTGCTGTTCGTCGTTCTCAGCGTAGACCTCGGTGATGGCGGCAAAGCGGTGGCCGAGGAGGATCCGGGCGGCTTCGATGCCGATCCGCCTTCGCCGGGCTTCCGGCTTCGCCAGGGCTTGCGACTCCGCCAAGGCTTCCGGCTTCGCCAAGGCTACGCCGGACAGGCCGGCGGACAGGCTGCCGGACAAGTCGGCGGGGAGGCAGGGCCGGTGGGGGTGGCAGCGGTGGGCCTTGCGCCAGGCAGCCAGTTCGTGCCGTTGCTTCTTCGTCAGGCGCTTTCGCCACTTGGCCTTGGATTCGTCGTCTCCCTTGGCCAGCGGGGCAGGCGGGGGGAAGGCGCGGCCGCAGGCACGGGCGATGGCGCAGCGGTAGGTGTCGGTCTTGTACCGCTCGGCGGGCATCCACTTGGGGCTGTCCTTGCGGTTCGTGCCGGGGGAGTTCCCCTGGGACATGTTGGCGCATATGTGATTTTTGAAAAAGCAGTTACGCTCATTCCGGCGGACGAAGCGGCCGGCGGCGGAAGCTGATTGTCCAAAATCGGCGTAATGTCCAAAATGTGTACAGGGATAAACCTTGTGATAACAATGTGTTACGGGGATTTCGGGCCCTCGGGAGGGCTTCAGGATTGGACACTTTTGCCACATAACTTGGAGACTTACGGCCGTTTTTCGGGGGGCGGCTGGAGGTGTGAGGATTCCGCCGAAAGGGTCGAAAAGTGTCGCGCTACGGCGCGCTCGGGCAGGCTCGGGGGTGAGGCAGGCGCGTTGTCGGCCGCGAGCCTCTGGAGGAACCGCCTGCGTGTCCACGTTCGGCCCTGCTCTGATCTCATCGCCCGCTCCCGAGTTGGACGCACCTCGTCTCGGACGGTCCCGCCGCCCCGGCGACCCACCGCCGGTCGCCGTCGCCCGCAACCGGCCGCCCCCGATTCTATCCCGACGAGCCCCGCCAGCAAGACTGAGCGCGGCCTGGAGCGAAGCTACTTCAGGTCCGACATCTTCAGACCTTCGATGAACAGGTCCATCTGCCCCGCAGGCTCGTGCGTCGTTTTGTCGTACTGGACGTTGCCATAGGCCGCCAGAACGTTGGTGCCCTTCTTCAGGTGCCTGATATGGCCGGGCTGCAGCACGAGCGGGCGGTAGTGCGGCATGTCCTTCCACCAGATGTAGGTATGGATCTTGTGGCCGTTCAGGTACACGTGGAAGCCTTGCTTCGCCAGGATGCTCAGGCGGTACGAGTCGCAGTCCACCGCATCCAACTCGAACGTCGTTCGCATCACGATGAACTCGCCCTTGCCCCAGTCTGAGTTGTTCTTGAAGGACACACGGCCCCTCCTGTGGACGCCGACGCCGATGGGCGCGCGGCCCTTCTCCCACCGGCTGTCATCGTAGTCGACCTTGTACCAGCCCTTGAGCTCGTCGGGCAGTTGTATGGTCCGGAAGCGCTTCTTCTCGCGCGGATGCTTCCTGTCCTTTTCGACCTGCGGATCGAACGACGTGAAGCGCCAGATGCGGTCCTCGAGTTTCGGCGTGCCGACCGCGTGCCAGCCGGCGACGGGCTTGCGGAGCTTGGTCAGGTCGATGATCGTGTCGACGAGCGCCTGGTTCTTGCCGGCCTTCTCGGCGGTCATGCGCTTGATGAGCTCCTGCCGGTACTCGTTGAACAGGATGCCGGTCAGCTCCCTGCGCTGCTGGGGGGACTGCTGCTCGAGCGTGGTGTAGAGGCCGTAGGGCCTGCCCTCGCGGTTGGAGTTCGGCGTCGCCACGAGCTTGATGACGTCGCCGGTGGCGAACTGGTCGAAGCGCTGCCGGATCATCCGCGCGACCGCGACGGCGGTCGCGGGATCGTCCTGCAGGCACGCCTTGGCCATCTCGAAGACGTTGTACGCGCCCTCCGGAGAACGGATGCCGGTCTTGATCTCGCTCGCCTTCACGGCGTTCTTGAGCCCCGCCAGGATCATCTTGCCCGCCGGGCTCGTCCGCTTCTTGCTTCTCAGGGCGCCCTTCAGGTGGCCCAGCATCCTCGCCCGCGGCTGGGTGTGGTATTCGTCGGTCACCATCGTCAGCAGCGTCGGCAGGACCTTCAGGTAGAGGGCGTCGTCCTTCTCGAGCCCCGACAGGGCCATGAAGGCCGACTCGCGCAGCCACCAGTCCGAGTGCTTCGTCCAGGGCATGATGAGCGACTTGCACGCCTGGATGTCCTTCGCCGGCGCGAGCTTCAGCGCCATCAGCGCGCCATCGACCACCCACCACGACTCCTTGGGGTCGGAAAGCATCTTCCGGATGGCCTCGACCATCGCGGGCGAGAACTGCTCGGCCGAGATCGGGGCCCGGCCGATGGCGAACCAGTACTTGTAGTCGGTCAGGCCGTCGAGCCCGGCCCGGCGCACGCGCGGGTCGCGGTCGCGCAGGAGCTTCTCGATTTCGCCGAGCGCCCCGACCGCGCGGAGCGCCTTCGCCGCCTGCGCGCGAATCATGTAGCGCCTGTGATACGCGTTCTTGAGCATCACCTCGCGGGGGACGCTCTTGAGATCCTTCGCCGGTCGGTGGTACGCCCCGCCAAGGGCATAGAAGGGAATATGGGTGGGCTCGTCGCGTCCGTAGTCGTAGTACTTCGGATTGTGGTCGATCGAGAGGAATGCCCTGTCGGCCCGCGTGCCCCATGGGTTCGCGGGCAGCGTGTAGTCCTTCGAGTACTTCGTGCGCGGCGCGCCGGTGATGCGCAGCGTCTTGAGTGGCGCGGTGTAGGACAGGCCGACGCCCGCGCCGGACGAGCCGATCACCCCGTTGTTCCACGCGAGCGTAGCGATGCCGATGCTCCCGCCCGGCTCGCGACTCAGGTCGTGCCACCAGGTGAGGCGATCCATGGCTTTGCGGTACTGGGCGGGGCGGTCCCTCCGCATGTAGGACGTGATGATGCTGCGCCAGATGCCGTCGCCGCGCCCCTCGTCGCCGTGCCCCTTCACGAGCACGGGGTAGCTGGTGAGCATCGACATGCCGAGATACTGCCGGGCCTCCTCGTAGATCGTGACATCGCCCTGAGAGCCCGCGGCGATCTGCATGGCGGCGGCGATCATGCCGTCCTTGCCGTTCGAGCCCAGACCGCCTTCGCCGCGGTGATCGCCATAGGGCACCGTGCCGCGACCGGCGAAGCGGTAGAAGTACCGCAGCGAGCCGAGCAAGGTGTCGTCATCGACATGGACGCCGCACTCCTTGCCCAGGAGCAGCGTCGTCAGTAGCTGCGCCCCGGCCGGGTTCATCAGGCCGCCGGCGACGTACCCGGGGCTGACGCCCGTGCCCCAGTGCACCCAGCCGCACCCGAACTTCTGGCGGTGCTTCGCGTCGTCGCAGTAGTACTGCACTATCGGCAGCACCGATTTGTCGCCGGTGCGCAGGTAGTACTCACCGCATGCGATGCCGTTGTAGCCGTTGTTCCAGGTGTGATCGCCTATCCCCTTCACGTTCTTGGGGAAACTGTCGAAGTATGCCTTGACCGGAGGCACGTACTTGTCGTCGCCGGTCGAGAGCAGGAACAGGCACGCCAGGGCGCTCGGGATGCCGCGCTCGTTGAACCTGGATCCGAACTTGCTTCTGTCGGCGTAGAACTCGGCAGCCTGCTCGATGATCTTCTTCGACTTCGTGCAGTTGAGCGGCCACGTCTTGCTGTAGGAACCCAGCACGGGGATGCGAACGGTCTGCCTTCTCTTCGATTCACCATCTGCGGAGGCGACGTCGAAGATCATCCGGCCGTTGGTGGCCTCGGCGTTGGTGAGCGCGGTGCCCAGCGTGACGAAGGGATTCTTGCCCTTCAGAGAGACCCCGTTGATCCCCGTGATGATTTCGCCCTTCTTGAACTTGCCGTCGGCGGGCGAGCCGGGGACGGTCTTCTCGACCTTGATGGTCACGCCCCTGTAGACCCGCACCATCACGCCCGTCACGCCGATGTGGCCGAAGGGCATCTCGCGATTCGGATCCGGGCGTCCTCTGTAGATCTGCTTCTCGGTATAGTAGTCGCTTCCCGCTCCGTAGCAGGCGAACGAAACCAGCAGCAGAGCCAGGGTCGAAAGCGATATGCCGAATCTTCGATCTTTCCGGTTTGCATTCATGATCGAGTCCTTATCCGGGACTTCCTGGATGGCTTCCCGCCAACGACCGCCGTCGGCCTTTCTGACGATTCTAGCGCTTGTCCCAACATCCACAAGCATCTCTTCTGCCGGGTGGAGGGGGGATCGGGTCGTTTCCGGGCGATGATGTCGCCCAAACCGACCGCTGCAGAGGCATTTATAGCCGATCCGCACAGACCCTCCCCGGCGCCCGCGGCCGACCCGGCGCCAGCGGCGGACAGCGACTCGGCCGCAGCCCGTCCCGCACCGGCATCGCCGCTCGAGCAAGTCTCCCAGCGGACGTGGGGAAGCTTGAGAAGGGCGCAGCCATACCGGCCGACCCGCCGCCGGGGCGAACGGAAATACAGGAGTTACGGCGGTCGGAGGCGATTGTCCAAAATGGGGGGGAATGTCCAAAACCTGTACAATGCTAAGTTATTTTTTAACAGTGCTTTATCGTGATTTCGGGCCGTCCGGAGAGCCCCAGGAGTGGACAGTTCTGACACAATCAATCTAGACTTATGGACGTTTTCGGGGGGGCGGCTGGGGGCGTGAGAATTCCGCCGGAAGGGGCGAAAAGTGTCGCGCTACGGCGCGCTCGGGCAGGCTCGGGGGTGAGGCAGGCTCCTCGTCCGGCGCGGGCCCTACGGCTGCTTCTGCTGTCTCTGTCGGATCTTGGCCCAGGTGTCCTTGAGCGTCACGGTGCGGTTGAGGACGAGCCGGCCGCGCGTCGAGTCGGCGTCGAGGCGGAAGTAGCCGATCCGCTCGAGCTGGCAGCGGAAGCCCGGCGGCTTGTCGGCCAGCGACGGCTCGACCCGGCAGTCGGTCAGCACCTCCAGCGA
>CAZXOC010000145.1:0-1410 GCA_964642165.1 uncultured Planctomycetaceae bacterium
CAGGCCGAAACCGGAATACGGCCTGGTTCAGCAGAGGGTAACACTTCCGCGCTGCGAGCGCTCCTTGCGCCCCTCCGGGGCTCTGTTCATAAGGCTCGCACTACCGGGGGCTTGCGCCCCCGGCCAAACCCTTTGCGCCCCCTCGGGGCGAAGAGAAGAGTGTTGCCCCGAGCACGCCCGTTCTGAACCAGGCCCGGAATACTCGGCGCGTGGGTTCGTTTTGCGGTTGGTGTGCCCAGCGGGCGGGGGGGGCGAGCGGCTTTCCGCGCCGCGCTCCAGTCGGGGAGCCCACGCTCGCGTGGGCGACGCATGGACCCGCCGACCATCGCCCCGCCAGCGCGCGGGGATCCCACGCTCGCGTGGCGGACGGTCCCCAAGCCCACGGCCGGCGGGCCGTGGGCTTCTTGACTTCCGCCCGCGCGCGGCGATCGCGCGCAAAGGACAAAATGGACACCCTCGCCCGCCGGACGCCGCGGGCGACAGACCCGTCAACGCACAATTGCCCCGACCCCGGGGCACACCTAACATCAACCGAATTCTAGGCGCTCGCCCGCCGCAGGTCAAGCGATTTCGGCGAAAAACTCGACGTTCCCGTGCCGCTTGGGCGTTCGCCACCGCCCCGCCCGCCACGCGGCCGGGGGGCTACTTCCCGCCGTAGCGGTTGGGGCCGATGCGGAGGTTGCCCTTGGCGTTCGTCTGGCGGATCGCGGCGGCGGCCGTCGCGTGCGCGAAGCGATTGTGGTGGATCTCGGCGAGCTGCTCCGGGCGGCCGCGGATCACCACGGCGGGAACGCGCACCGCGCGGAACGTGTTGTGGTGGATGCGGATCCACGTCCCGGCGACGTCGGTGCCGTCCTTGCGGTCTCTCCCGCCGTGCATGTCGAAGCTGTGGCCGTTGGCGTGGGGCCCGACGAGGTTCCAGCGTGCCTCGTAGCTGGTGCCCGGCCGCCCGGTGCCGGCGATGTGGTGGCGGCAGTCGTCGAAGCGGTTGGCCTCGACGAGGGCGTCGGCGCGGTCCAGGCAGACGCCGTAGCCCAGCCCGTAGCGGCGGCAGTGGTGGATGTGGTTGTGGTGGACGCGGGCGGCCGTGGCGCCCTTGCGGAGGAAGACGCCCGCGTGGCTCCACCCGGACAGCTCGCAGTTGTCCACCTCCAGCTTCGGGTGGCCGCACTGGAGGCCATCGGAGGTCGGGAAGGCGTAGTAGAGCTTGTGCCCGCCCTCTCGGAGGCGGCGGCTGAGCTCGGCGGCGCGGATCTCGGGGTCCGGCCCGCGGAGGCGCAGGCCCGTGACGCGCACGCCGGCCCCGGCCGTGCGGAACAGCGGGCTCGTCTTCCGCTCGTCGCTGAAGATCAGCGCCCCGGCGGAGGCTTCGCCGGCGTCGCCGGCGTCTCGGGCGCGGCCGCGGCCGCT
>CAZXOC010000145.1:1510-7086 GCA_964642165.1 uncultured Planctomycetaceae bacterium
CAGCAGCAGGGCGCACGTCCAGGCGATCATGTCTCACCTCCCGGCCGGGGGGCCGCAAAGACACGGTCGCACACTCCGCGACCGTGGCACCCGAGAAGGCACCGTCGCCGACATCAGTCCAGCTTCTTGACGTAGACGTTTCGGAACTGGATGAGGCTGGAGGCGGGGCTGTACTTGCCGGTCTTCTTGTTGAAGCCGCCGTGGTGCTGGAGGCCGATGGGCCCGGTCTTGGGCACGTCGGGGATGCGGGCGCTGTCGATGACGGTCTTGCCGTTGAGCACGATGGTGACGCGGTCGCCCTTCATGGTGACGTCGAGGGCGTTCCAATGTCCGACGGGGTTGTCGGCGCAGACCTTGGGGACGGCGGCGGCGCGGTCCTTGGCGGGCAGGGAGCGGTTGTTCCGCACGCTCCACAGCTCGCCGGAGCCGCACGGCCAGCACCAGAGGTTGATCTGCGCCTTGCCCGTGCCGCGGACGAAGACGCCGCTGTCGGCGTTGGGGCGCGGGGTCTTGATGACCTTGCCGTTGGCGTCGGTCTTGTAGGAGCCGTCGGGCAGGATCGTCGGCATCTGGTACAGCCCGCTCGTTCGCTTGAACCGCCACTCGATGTGCAGCGCGAAGTTGCCGAATGCCTCCTTCGTCCAGAGGTTCCGGTCGCGCCCCTTCGCCTCGGACCTCGCGTCGTAGTCGATCACGCCGTCGAGGACCTTCCAGTGCCCGTTGTCGCCCTCGGGAATCTTCCAGCGGGCGAGGTCCTTGCCGTCGAACAGCGGCACGAAACCCTCCCGGAGGAACCGGGCCTTGTCGAACCGGACCTCGACGACCTTCCGCGCGGCCGGGGACGCCGCCTTCGCGGCGCTGCCGGCGACGGCCGGGGCCGACGCGAGCGCCACGGCGGCGATCAAGCTGAGCTTCCTCATCGCGAGTCTCCTTCTTCGGTCGATTGGGACGTCGATGCGTTTCGCTGCGGCACATCATAGCGTGTGCCCCGCCGGGATGTTCAACCCGGCCCCGGCGAGCGAAGGTCCTGTTCGTCTCTCGCCGCGCCGGCGGTCGCGCGGCCCGGCCGGCACGCGGCGTCGGGCCGGGGCTCCCCCCGCGGCCGCAACGAGGGTATCATGCACACTCGAAGTTCCCTCGGCCTTTGGAGAAAAGCGATGGCAGGACTCGGCGATCTTATTCGGACCGGTTGGGTGCGTGCGGGAGTGCTGATCTGCGGGGCGGCCTGCTGTGGGTCGTCGCGGCGAGCGGCGGCAAGAAGCTCGCGGAGTGCAAGCTCGAATCGCCGCCGGTCTTCGACGGGATGGTCGCGGCGCGAGGACGGCTGTACCTGGCCCTGACCAGCGGGCGCCTGATCTGCCTGGGCGGCACGTAGTCTCTTCCGAGTTGAACCGAAAGCGAACATCATGGCGACGAAAAGAACGGTCGGCATCCTGGGATCGGGCGGCTGGGCGAGCCGCTACGCGGCGGCCCTCGCGCAGGCCGAAGACTGCAAGCTCGTCGCGGTGGCCGGCGGAAGCCGCGCCGAGGGCTTCGCGGAGAAATTCGGCCTGCGGCGGGAGGCGGACGCCGAGGCGATGGCCGCCGCGCCGGACGTCGAGGCGGTGATCGTCGCGACGCCGCACGGCCGGCACGCCGAGAACGCCGTGCCGTGCCTGGCCGCCGGCAAGGGCGTGCTGGTCGAGAAGCCCATGGCCACCAGCCTGGCCGACTGCGACCGGATGATGGCGGCGGCGGCCGCGAGCGGCGCGACGCTGCGCGTGGCGCATTCGCGGCGGTTCTTCCCGCTGGTGGCCGAGGCGCGGCAGATCCTGCGGTCGGGCACGCTCGGGCGCATCCTGATGATGCGGCAGACCTTCTGCCACAACGCCCGCGAGTTCGGCGCCCGCGAGGGCCACTGGATGAGCGACCCGCAGCTCAGCATGGGCTTCTTCATCGGCTACGGGTGTCACCAGCTCGACATGGTGATCCACCTGGCCGACAGCCGCGTCACCGAGGTCGCCGGGGCGTTCGCCAACTACTGGCGCGACACGCCCGTCGAGAACTGCGGGGCGATGTTCCTTCGCTTCGCCAGCGGCGCCTACACGACGGTCTGGGAGGTCTGCTCCATGCCGGATGAGCTTGGGTCCTGGCCGCCGTTCCCGGGCCTGTGCGAGCGCAACGAGATCGTCTGCGAGCACGGGCTGATGCTGCTGGACCCGTACGGGCGGCTGAGCATCCGTACGGGCGACGAATGGGAGACCGTCCGCGAGCTGGACCAGCGCCAGGCCGACCCGGTCCTGGACTTCCTGGCCGAGGAGGTGGCGTGCCTGTTCCGTGCCGCCGACGGGCAGGACGCCGCCCCGCTGGCGACGCCCGAGGAAGGCCGGCACGTCGTGGAGGTCTGCCTGGCGGGGCTGGCGTCGTCGCGGACGCACCGGGCCGTGGCACTGGCCTGACCGCCGCCGGCACGGGCGCCGCTCGAACGGCCCCGGCGATCCGTGGTAGAATGGCCCCCGGGCCGGGCGGGCGCCGCCGCGGCACCAGCGAAAGGGACGGCGAGAGCGTGGACGTTCAGGACCTGTTGGGCAAGCTGGACGAGCTGCCGAGAACCCGCGTCATGGACGTGGAGTACGTCCACCTGTCGCTGCCCGACGGCGATGAGCTGTACCTGACGGGGTACGGCCTGCCGTTCGCCGAGCAGCTCCTGCCCGGGCAGTTCTGGACGGACACGTCGTGGTTCCGGGCGCATTCGGAGCGGCTCAGCGGCACGAGCACGCTGTACCGCATCCGGACCAAGCCGGTGGCGGGGCGGTCCAAGGACATCGTCCTGAAGTGGAACCGCATGGGCCAGGACGTGCCCGGCGAGACCCAGGCCGACGACCTCGCCATCGCGGAGTTCAACAGCCCCTTCGAGGAGTTCTCGCTGACGCTGGAGCTGCGCGGCAGCCGGGACGGCCCGCCCCCGCGCGTCCTGACCCACAAGCCGCTGGCCATCTACGTGCCCGTCAAGCGGGTCTCGCCGGAGCGGCTGGGGCGCAAGACCTACAAGTTTCAGGCCAAGCGGGAGGCCCACGACGAGATCGACCTGGACCCGCGCCGCAAGTACGCCGTGATCTACGAGTGGGTCAAGGGCATCGACGCCGCGGAGGCGTACCGCCGCGGCGCCCTGGACGCCGGCGCCCTGGGCGACCTGGTGGCGCGCGTCAAGGAGGAGATCGCCCGCAAGGGCTTCGTCGTGCGGGACAACAAGGCCCAGAACATCATCGTCCGCCCGGACGGGCGCGGGCGCGTGGTCCGCGACGTCCGCGGGGGGGTGCTTTACGCGTCGATCGACTTCGAGCTGCTCCAGCGCACGCCGCAGCGGGAGCGCGCCGTCCGGGCGGAGAAGCGCAGAACGTACCTCGTCAAGCAGGCGCGGCGTTTCGAGGCCCGGGCTCCCTTCCCGCCGCACCTCCAGCCGGTCCGCATCTTCGGCGTGGACTACGTCTACGGCCGCACCGAGAGCACCGGCGGCGCGCTGTGGGTCATCGGCAGGGACCCCGACCTGTTCGACTACTTCCTGCCCGAGAAGTGGCGCAAGACGCCGCGGACGAAGCTCTCGGTCGTCAACGAGATTTACGAGACGATCACGAAGGACAACATCCACCTGGTGTGGCGCGCGTCGAGGGTCGGCGAGCTGCCGGACATGGACCCCTTCAAGGACGACGAGCGGCGCATCCTGGCCTACGGCTACAACAGCCCGTTCGAGGAGGCGGCCCTGGCCATGGAGCTCAGCGCGAGGGGCATCGAGACGACCTACCCGCGGGCGATCTACATGACGGGCGAGACGTCGGGCCTGTCGGCGGGGCTCGCCGACGACCGGCGATACCACACGCACGCGAGCCTCCACATGCCCGACGGCACGCTCGCCCTGCGGCGCGATCACGTCTACGTGCTGATCTGGGGCTACTGGAACGCCCCCGACGAGATGCTCGCACGCCACGACGAGGACCTCTACACGGGCATCAACGCGCTGGGGGCCTATCGCAAGAGGCTGCTCGGGGAGGAGACCTACCTCCGCCTGATGCAGGCGACGCGGGACCGCCTGACGGCCGTCGGCGTGGAGGACATCAGCCTGCGGGGCAACCACCTGCTGCTGTCGCTGGACCGCCACGGAAACCTGGTGACGGACCGCGACGGCCTGCCCACCGTCCGCATCTGCAACTTCGAGCTTCTCCGGCGAATGGGCCGGTAGCCCCGACGGCGAACGGCGAGACGCCGACCAGATCGCCCTTCATTCCCGCCCGGTGCGGTGATAGACTCGACCGGCCCGAGACGCGGCGCCACTGGGCTGGCGGTGGGTGCATCATGCCGAAGCGGAACCTCATCGGGGCGTTGGCAATCGTCGCCGCCGCCGTGGCGACCGTGCTGCTGACGCGCAACGCCATGCCGCCCCCGAGCCCGAGCGACCCGGACCAGATCCGTTTCCGGCCGGTGCTCCGCGCGTACCGTCTGGTCCGCGAGCAGGCGTACCGCCGGCCGAACGAACGGGCGCTTCAGCAGGGGGCCGTTCGCGGCATGGCCGAGTCGCTGGATCCGTTTTCCGGCTACGTTCCGGCGTCGCGGGTGGCGGCCTTCCGCGCGCGGCTGAACGGCCACGTCCTCTGCGTCGGCTTGGTGGTGGACGTTCGCCGCGGGGAGGCGGAGGTGATCGGCTCGCTTCCCGGCTCGCCGGCTCACCGGGCGGGCATCGTGCCCGGGGGGCGGCTGGTGTCGGTGAACGGTCGGCCGGCGGCGGAGTTGGGCGCCGAGGAGATCCGCAAGCTTCTGGGCGGCCCGACGGGCGAGCCCGTGGAGGTCGTCCTGCGGGACCGCGGCGGGCGCCGGCGCCGCTACGAGCTGGAGCCCCGGCGGTTTCCCCTGGAGACGGTGACGGGCTGGCGGCGCGCGCCGGACGGCCCGTGGGACCACTGGCTCGCCGCGGACGAGCGGATCGCCTTTGTCCGGATCCGGGAGTTCGTGGCGGACACGACCGAGCGGGTCCGCCGCGCGCTTCGCAGCGCCCCGGGCGCGCGGGGGCTCGTGATGGACCTCCGCGACAACCCCGGCGGGCGCCTCGAGATCGGCTTCAGCGTCGCCAACCTCTTCCTGCGCGGGGGCGTGATCCTCACGAAGATCGACCGCCGCGGGCGGCGGCAGTCGTTCTCCGCCCAGCCGGACGGCACGCTGCCGGGCGTGCCGATGATCGTGCTGGTGAACGCCCGGACCGCCTCGGCGGCCGAAATCGTCGCCGGCGCGCTGCGCCTCCACGGCCGCGCCGTGCTCGTCGGCACGCGGACCCGGGGCAAGGGGCTGGTCCAGTCCATGATCCCTCTGCCCGACGACCTCGGCCTGGTGAACCTGACCACGGCGGAGTTCCTGCTGGGCCTCGACGGCCGCGTGGCCCGCCGGCCCGGGGCGGAGGCCTGGGGCGTCGATCCGCACCGGGAGATGGACCTGACGGCCGCCGAGGAGCGCGCCCGGCGGCGATTCTGGCTGGAGGCGGACGTCGTGCCGCCGCGCTCGCCGCCCCCGGCCAGCGCCCCGGCGACCGCGCCGGCGACCGCGCCGGCGAC
>CAZXOC010000145.1:7186-17866 GCA_964642165.1 uncultured Planctomycetaceae bacterium
CCGGCGACCGCGCCGGCGACCGCGCCGGCGACGCGCCCGGCGGGCTCGGCCTTGTCGCGCGACCGCCAGCTCGCCGCGGCCCTGGCGCTGCTGCGGAGGCCCGGCGCCGTCGAGAAGATCCTCGCGGAAGCCGCCGCCGAGCGGAAGCGGCGCGAGGCCCGGGCCCCGCGCCCGCCGGAGGACCGGTCCGACTCCGCCCCCGCGCCCGGGGCGAACCGAGATGACTGACGCGCCCGTCATCCTGGGCGTCGAGACGAGCTGCGACGAGACGGCCTGCGCGCTGGTCGCCGGCGGGTGCCGCGTGCTCCGCAGCGTCGTGGCCAGCCAGATCGACCTGCACGCGCGGTTCGGCGGCGTCGTGCCGGAGATCGCCTCGCGTGCGCACATCGAGGCCGTCAACACCGTCCTGCGGCGGGCGCTGGACGAGGCGGGCGTGGCGCCCGGGGACGTGGCCGCGGTCGCCGTCACGCACGAGCCGGGGCTGATCGGGTCGCTGCTGGTGGGGCTGATGGCCGCCAAGACGCTGGCGTGGGTCTGGGACGTGCCGCTGATCGGCATCAACCACGTCTACGCCCACGCCTACGCCCCGGCGCTGGACGCCGAGCCCGTCGACTATCCCGCCGTCGCGCTGATCTGCTCCGGCGGGCACACCGCCCTGTACCGCTGCGCCTCGCCGCTGGAGATGGAGCTGCTCGGCAGCACCCTCGACGACGCCGCGGGCGAGGCCTTCGACAAGGTCGCCAGCATCCTGCACCTGGGCTACCCGGGCGGCCCGGCCATCGAACGCGCCGCACGCCGCGGCAACCCCCGGGCCGTCCACTTCCCCCGCACGCTGCTTCGCGGGCCGTCGCTGGACTTCTCCTTCAGCGGGGTCAAGACGGCCGTGCTGTACCACGTCAACGGCGTGCCCGGCGCGGTGCGCGGCGAGCCGTCCGCCAAGGCCGACGGCGGGGCCTCGCGAAGCCGCCCGCGGGGGCGGAAGCGCCGCGGTGCGGCGCTGCGGCGCCTCGAGGCCCAGCCCAACGCCGGGCGCGGCATCGAGCAGCTCACCGCCCAAGAGATCGCCGACGTGGCGGCGAGCTTCCAGGCGGCCGTGGTCGACGTGCTGCGGATCAAGCTGCGACGGGCGGCCCGGCAGACCGCGGCGCCCACGCTGATCCTCGGCGGGGGGGTCGCCGCCAACGGCGCCCTGCGGGAGGCCCTGGCCGCGCTGGCCGGACGCCTGCACGCCACGCTCCGCATGCCGGAGATGCGCTACTGCGTGGATAACGCCGCGATGACCGCCGGCCTGGCGTGGCACTATCTCCAGGCCGGGAAGGTCGACGACCTGTCCCTCGCCGCCCGGGCGACGGTGCGGCGCTAGCGGCCGGGGGGCGCGAGGGCGGCGAGGCCGAGGCCGAGGACGACGAGGAGGGTTCACTGCGGTATACTGTCGGAGGCATGAACGAAGAGACGCTCAGGAAGCTGCTGGAGTCGGTCCGCTCGGGCGAGACGCCGGTGGACGAGGTCGTGGCGAAGCTGCGGCGGATGCCGTTCGAGTCGATGGGCTTCGCCACCGTGGACCACCACCGCGCGCTGCGGTGCGGGGCGCCGGAGGTGATCTTCTGCCCCGGCAAGACGCCCCGGCAGGTCCGCGAGATCTTCGAGACGCTCGCCGAGGCGGGGGAGAACGTCCTGGCGACCCGCGCCGACCGCGAGGCCTACGAGGCCGTCGCCGCCGCCCTGCCCGCCGCCGAGTACCACGAGCCGGCCCGCGCCATCACGCTGCGCCAGGCCGAGCCGTGCGAGGCGGCCGGGCACGTGGCGGTGGTCTCGGCCGGAACGAGCGACCTGCCCGTCGCCGAGGAGGCCCGCGTGACGGCGGAGATCCTCGACCAGCACGTCACCACGCACTACGACGTGGGCGTGGCGGGGATCCACCGGCTGCTGGCCTGCGGCGAGACGCTCCAGGCCGCCGACGCGATCGTCGTCGTCGCGGGCATGGAGGGGGCGCTGGCCAGCGTGGTGGGAGGTCTGGTGGCCGTGCCGGTCATCGCCGTGCCGACCTCGGTGGGCTACGGCGCGAGTTTCGGCGGGCTGGCGGCCCTGCTGGCCATGCTCAACAGCTGCGCCAGCAACGTCAGCGTGGTGAACATCGACAACGGCTTCGCCGGCGGGTACATCGCCTCGATGATCAGCCGCCGGGCGGGCGCCGGGGGCCGGGGCACGCCATGAGCGAGTCCATCGAGCGTGTAGAGACGCTGCCGGAGCTCCCGCCGCGGACGCCCGACGGGCACAAGGGCGACTACGGGCGGGTGCTGGTCGTCGGCGGGTCGCGCGGGATGCCGGGCGCCGTCGCCCTGGCGGCCAACGCCGCCCTTCGCGGCGGCGCGGGGCTGGTGACCTTCGCCGCGCCCGAGCCGGTCCAGCTCACCGTCGCGCAGCTCTGCCCGTGCGCGACGTCGCTGCCGCTGGCCTGCACCCGGGAGGGCGAGCTGGCCGCCCAGAGCGTCCGGCAGCTCCGCAAGGCCGCGGGGACCGTGGACGTGCTGGCCGTCGGGCCCGGGCTGGCCGTCGGCCCGCGGCAGCAGGCGCTCGTCCGCGCCGCGCTGGAGCAGGGCGGGCCCCTCGTGCTCGACGCCGACGGGCTGAACAACCTCGCGAAGATCGACGGCTGGGCCTCCCTTCGCCGCGGCCCGCTGGTCCTCACGCCGCATCCCGGCGAGCTCAGCCGCCTGGTGGCCGCGCCCGTCCGCGAGATCCAGTCCGAGCGCCAGGCCCACGCCGTCGCCGCGGCGCGCGGATGGGCCGCCGGCGCCCCGGAGGGCGCCGCCGCGCTGGTCGTCGTCCTGAAGGGCGCCGGGACGGTGATCACCGACGGCCGCCGCGTGCGCATCAACGAGACGGGCAACCCCGGCATGGCCACCGGCGGCAGCGGCGACGTCCTGACGGGCCTGACCGCCGCGCTGTTGGCCCAGGGCCTCTCGGCGTTCGACGCGGCGGCCCTGGCGGCGCACCTCCACGGGCGCGCCGGCGACCTCGCCGCCCGGCAGCTCTCCCAGCCGTCGGTCATGGCGTCCGACCTGCTGAACTACCTCCCGCTGGCGATGAGGGAAGTGACCTCCTGACCGCCGGCCGACCGGGGCAAAGCGGCGCGCCCGCCGGCGCGGGCCTTACAGGCTCGTGATGCCCTCCTTGACGGCGAACTTGGTCAGCTCGGCCACGCTGTGCAGGTCCAGCTTCTGCATGAGCTGTCGGCGGTGCGTCTCGATCGTCTTGGGGCTGACGTGCAGGCGGCGGGCGATCTGCTTGGTGGTCCGGCCCTCGGCCAGCAGTTGCAGCACCTCGCGCTCCCGGTTGGTCAGGACGCTCATGGCCTTGGGGCGGTCGCCGCCGAGACGGCGCACGTACTCGTCGACGACCGCCGACGTGACCTTCGGCGAAAGGTACCGCTGCCCGTCGTGCACCACGCGGATGGCCTGGGCCAGCTCCTCCAGCGCGCAGTCCTTCACCAGGTAGCCGGACGCCCCGGCCAGCAGCATCTCCGAGACGTAGCGGTGATCGCAGTGCATCGACAGGGCCAGCACCTTCGTCGCCGGCGTGCGCTTGAGGATCTGCCTGGCGGCCTCTATGCCGTTCAGGTCCGGCATGGTCACGTCCAGCACGACGACGTGGGGGGCGAGCTCTTCGGCGAGGCGTACGGCCATCCGCCCGTCATACGCTTCGCCGACCACCGCCATGTCCGGCTCCTTCCCCAACAGGCTGCGAAGGCCCGTGGACATGAGCCTGTGGTCGTCGGCCAGCAGGATTCGGATCTTCATGGAGTTTCCTCCCCCGCCTCGGGTGGCTGGCGGGTTGCCTCCGGCTCGTCCGGGCTCGGCGCGGCGCCCAGCGGCACCGTCAGCGTGACACGCGTGCCCCCGCCGGACGAACTGATCTCCACCCGTCCGCCGACGTAGCTGATGCGCTCGCGCAAGCTGAGCAGCCCGAAGCCCTCGGGCGTGCGGCTGGCTCGAGCGGCCTTCGCTACGGCCGTGCCCACGCCGTCGTCCGTCACGGTCAGGACGACGCGATCGGCCTGCCGGGACAGGTCCATTCGGGCCCGGTCGGCCCGGGCGTGCTTGACCACGTTGGCCAGCAGCTCCTGGGCGCCGCGGAACAGCAGGGCCTGCACGTCCTCGTCCAGCGGCTTGGGCTGCCCGTCGTCGGTGAACTCCGCCGCCAGGCCGTGCCGCCGCCGCGTGCGTTCGGCCAGCCAGTCCAGCGCGGCCGCCAGCCCCAGCTCGTACAGCATGGGCGGGCACAACTCGAACGTCAGCTCGCGCGTGTCCTGGATGGCGTGGTCGAGCAGCCCCATCGCTTCGGCCAGCGCCGACGTCCGGGCCGGATCGGCCTGGTCGGCCTCGGCGCGCAACTGCCCCAGCTTGTTCCTCGACAGCGCCAGGTCCTGGGCGACACGGTCGTGCAGGTTCGCGGCGATCTGGCGCCGCTGCAACTCCTCGGCGCTGGACAGCCGCGACGCCAGCCGCCGCAGGCTGTGCTGCTTGGCTGCAATGCCCTCGCGGAGCACCGCCACCACCACCGAGACGACCACGAACACGGTGGCCCGCAGCAGGTCCTCGCCGATCGTCTCCCCGCCGCGAAAGAGGAAGCTGCTGGCGAACAGCAGCGCCGCCAGGACGACGGCCGTGGCGATCCCCCGCCAACCCCACCACAACGACGAGAGCACGATCGGGACGTAGAACAGGTGGGTGAAGATGGTGCCGACGCGCAGGTGGGCGTGGAAGACGTACGTGATGGCGCACGCCCCGACCCCCATCAGCACGACCGCCGCGGATCGGTACTGCTTCCGCCGGTTCTCCGACGTCGAAGCCATCCCAGACTCCCCGCGACGGGCACGCTTCGTTCCGCCGCCGGATCCCTCGCCCGAAGGCCCGCCGGCACGTCCCGACGCGTCGCATGGGTCCATGCGCGTCCGCTCACGTGCCCAGTGTACGCCCGCAAGGCCCGCTTGCCAAGGGTGATGGCGGAAGGAACGCCGCCGCGGAGCCGGCGCCGCCGGCTGCCGGCGTGCCCTTGGCCCCGAAGCGACCCATCCAGATTCCCGATCGAGTCCCTCCGGCGGCGCGAGCCGCGCCGCCCCGCTCGCCGCCGGGGGCGGCGATGTCCGGGGCGCCGGCCAGAAGATCGTCCCGAGGGTCTTGACACGGCGGCGGGAAACATCCTATACTTCTCCGCTTCCCTCTGGGCAGCGGATCGGTACGTGACAGGGTGTCCGCCCGGCGGGGCGGAGGGATGTGAAGACTGGTGTAAAGGACTCGCTCAGTGGCCAAGAGAACAACTGCCCGTAAGACGGCGTCGAAGAAGGGCCAGGCGGCGGCAAAGAGCCGCCCGGCCAATCGTGCCAAGAAGCCCGCCAAGCAGGCCGCCCGCCGGCCGCAGACCGACGGCGAACCGGACGCCGCCCGCAAACCCAAGGCCCGCAAGAAGCTGCTGACCGCCGCCCAGCGGCGGCAGTTCCGCAAGATGCTCCTGGAGAAACGGCGCGAGCTGGTCGGCGACATGACCGGCATCGAGGCCGAGGCCTTCGGGGCCGACCGCGAGGAAAGCAAGGGCGACATCTCCGACCACCCCGCCGACGCCGGCACCGACAACTTCGAGCAGGAGTTCTCCCTGGGGCTGCTGGAGAGCGAACGGATCCTCCTGGCCGAGATCGACGAGGCCCTGGGGCGCATCGAGGACCGCAGCTACGGCATCTGCGCGGGCACGGGCGAGCCGATCAGCAAGGCCCGGCTGAAGGCGCGTCCCTGGGCCAAGTACAGCATCGAGTACGCCCGCATGGTCGAGAGGGGGCTGGTTCGTCCCGGCGAGCCGATTGACGGAAACGACGAGGACGAGTAGGTCGCCGGCCGAAACCCAGGGGTGCCCATCGTGCCCGGTGCCACCGGAAACACGCCCAAGGACGCCATGACAAGCCGCGCCTGGCACGCCACGCCCGCCTGGAGGCGACCGTCTGCGGTGGCGGTGTTCGTGGTGGTGGTGGCGGCCGGGCTGGCGGGCGATCTCTGGAGCAAGCACGCGGTCTTCTCGGCCTTGCTGGGCGATCCGGCCGTCGCGCGGCGGGTCGGCGACCTCGCCCCCGGGCGCGACGCGGCGCCCTCGGCCGCCGAAGTGCTGCGATGGCTGCGGCTGCACCGGCAGGTCTTCTCCGGCTTTCGACTGACGCTCTCGACGAACCCCGGTGTCGTCTTCGGGCTGCCGATGCCGCCGTGGGCCGTCGCCGTCGCGACCGTCTTCACCATCGCCCTGGTGGCCTACTTCTTCGCGACCTCCGGCGCCGCCGGGCGCTGGACGCACGTGGCCCTGGCGATGGTCCTGTCCGGGGCGCTGGGCAACTTCTACGACCGCATGATCGCGCGCGTTCGCGTCCCCGGCATCGAGACGCCCATCACGGGGCAGGTCCGCGATTTCCTGGACTTTTCCGAGATTCGCGTGCTCGGCGTGAACTACCCCTACATCTTCAACGTCGCCGACGTGCTGCTGGTCGTCGGGGTGGCGATGCTGATCCTCCATTGGGCCGTCGCCGCCCGCCGCCAGCGGAAGGCCCAACCCGCCGCCAAAGCCCCCAAGCGCCGCCGATGACGGCCCCGGGCGCCTTCCCTTGGCGCGCCGGCGCGGGTCCGGACCGCCGCCGTATGGTACAATCTTCCCTTCGCCCGCGCGCCGCGGGAGGAGGGCCGCAGGCCCAAGGACGCCATGGCATGGAGATCTTCCTGGCCGGGATCATTCAGGGCTCCAAGGTGGAAGCGGAGATCCACCCCCAGGACTGGCGCGCGGCGGTCCGCGACCTGCTGGCCCGCTACGCGCCGCGGGCAGAGGTCTACTGCCACTACAGCGAACACCCCCACAGCATCACGTACGAGCTGCGGGAGATCCGGGCCACGTTCGAGGACGGGCTCTGCCGGGCGCGGCGGTGCGACGTCCTGGTGGCGTATCTGCCCGGCGCGTCGATGGGCACGGCCATCGAGATGCACGAGGCCGCCCGAGCCGGGGCGGCGGTCCTGGCGATCACGCCGATGGCCGCCAACTGGGTCGTGCGGCACTACTGCGACGGCATCTTCCCGGACCTCGCGACGTTCGAGACGTTCCTGGCGGCGGGCGAGCTGGCCGGCCTGCTCGAGGCGAAGCGCCGGCGGGAATGAGTGTTGCGCCGTCGCCGCGATCAGTTATTCCTGGACGCCGGGAGCTTGCGGCCCGGCGGGATCCCGGGCCGGCCGTCGGAGACCGCATGAACTTGGCCCGCGTTGACTTACGTTGATGGAACACCTTCTGGACATGACGGTCGGGGAGCTGGAGGCGGCGATGGAGCCGCTCGGCCAGCCGCCCTATCGCGGGCGCCAGGTCGGCACGTGGCTCTGGCGCAAGGCCGCGGCGTCCTTCGCGGAGATGACCAACCTGCCCGCGGGCCTTCGCGGGCGCCTGGCGGAGCGGTTCTGCATCCTGTCGGCCCGGGTTGCCCACCGCCGCCGCGCGGACGACGGCACGGAGAAGCTGCTGCTGGAGCTGGCCGACGGCGAGCGGGTCGAAACCGTCGCCATCCCCGAGCGCGGCCGCCTGACCGCCTGCGTCTCCACGCAGGTCGGCTGCGCGATGGGTTGCGCGTTCTGCGCCACGGGGCTGGACGGCCTGCTGCGGGACCTCTCCGCCGGCGAGATCGTCGAGCAGGTCTTCCACCTTCAGCGCTCCTGCCGGCAGCGCGTGACGAACGTGGTGTTCATGGGCATGGGCGAGCCGCTGGCCAACTACGATGCGACGGTGGCGGCCGTCCGGGCCATGATCGACCCGCAGCGGCTGGGCATCTCGGCCCGGCACGTGACGGTCTCGACGGTGGGCCTGCCGAAGCCGATCCGCCGGCTGGCGGCCGAGAAGCTCCCCATCACGCTGGCGATCTCGCTGCACGCGCCGAACGACGCGCTGCGCCGGCAGTTGGTTCCCGCAGCGGCGAGCGCTGGCCTGGCGGCGATCATCGACGCCGCGGAGGCGTTCTATCACAGTCGCAGGCGGGAGGTTACACTTGAGTACGTCCTGCTGGCGGGCGCGAACGACACCAAGGTCTGCGCCGAGGGCCTGGCCCGGATCGCGCGCCGGCTGCGTTGCAACGTCAACCTGATCCGGTACAATCCGGTTCCCGAGCTGCCGTTTGAGCGGCCGGGGAAGCCGGCCGTCGATGTCTTCGTGCGGCACTTGCGCCGCCATGGCGTGAACGTGCACGTGCGTCGCTCGCGGGGCTTGGACGTCTCGGCCGCGTGCGGCCAGTTGCGGCAGGCGGCGCGGCAGAAGTCGGTGAGGTAGCCCGTTCTTGGCCAGGAACACGAAGAACCGTAAGAAGCCGGCCCGAGCCGATCGCCGCACGCCGCCGAACGTGGACGCGAACGGCCTGACGCGGTGGGCGCGCGAGGACGACGACGTCAAGCTCATGCTGCGGTTCCAGAAGGGCGAGCAGGGGGCCTTCGACGAGCTCGTCCGCCGCAACGCCCCGAAGATCCACACGCTGATCTACCGCTTCCTGGGCGACCCCGGGCAGGTCGAGGACCTCACCCAGGAGGTCTTCCTTCGGGTCTACCGCACCTCGCAGCGCTACCAGCCGACGGCGAAGTTCAGCACGTGGCTGTACCGGATTGCGGCGAACCTGTCCTTCAACGTCCTGCGCGCGAAGCGCCGCGGCCAGCCCGTGCAGTTGGAGATCGCCTATTCCGAGGACGGCGAGCCGTTCTACCGCGACGTCCCGGACGAGCGCCACGTCGCCCCGGGAGACAACCTGGACGCCGGCGAACTGCGGGCCAAGGTTGCCGAGGCCATCAGCCAGCTCCCGGAGAACCAGAGGGTCGCGATCATCCTTAACAAGTACGAGCAAAAGAGTTACGAGGAGATCGCCCGCATCCTGAATTGCTCGACGATGGCCGTCAAGAGCCTGCTGAGCCGGGCGCGAAGCAACCTGCGAAGTGCCCTGTTTCGCTACGTCCGTCCGGACTGAACGGCCGCAGCGGCGCCGACGGCAAAAACGGCGCGAAAAACGTCGCTTCCGGCGAATCTGTTCGGAAACGCGGGGGTTCTAGAATAGTGAAGCGGGGGCGTTCAACAGGCCGACAAGGCCTATGGGTCGCGCCTTCGCGAAGGTGAACTCCTGCGTGGGGAATGGATTCCTCTGCGGGGCAGAGGGCGTGTGGCCCCCGCAGGCGTCTCGGGCCGGGCACACCGCGTGCAAGTTGACAACCAGTGATGGCGAACCGACTGGGACAGCAAGACTTCGAAGACCTCTCGGCCTACCTGGACGGCGAGCTGGACGCCGCGCGCCGCGCCGAGGTGGAGCGCCTCCTTCGAGACGATCCCGTCTGGCAGCGGGCCCATCGGGAGCTGGCGGCCGTGGACGGAGCCCTCGATGCGTGCACCGTTCCCGCGCCGCCTTCCGGGCTGGCCCAACGGATCGTCGCGCGAGCCCATTCCTCCCGCCCGGGCGAGCGCCTTACCGACGTTGAGCGGGAGGACCTGTCGGCCTACCTCGACGACGAGCTGGACGCCGCCCGTCGCGGCGAGGTCGAGCGGCGCGTCGAGGCCCAGCCGGCCTGGCGGCGGGCCCATCGCGAGTTGACGGCTGTAGACGCCGCGCTGGACAGCTACACGGCCCCGGCCCCGCCGGCGGGCCTGGCCGACCGCGTGCTGGCCCACACCCGCCGGTCGGTCCGGCGGCGGCAGGTGCTCCGCGTGGTGGGCTGGGTCGCCCCGGTGGCGGCGGCCGCGGCGATCCTCCTGATCGTCTTCGCCGTGCTGAGCGGCCCCGGCGAGACCGCCTTGCCCCCGGGGTCGCCCATCGTTCACACGCCGCCGGGCGAGCTGGAGGCCTCCCAGGCCTACCAGGACGTGCCCGAGACCGAGCGCGCCCAGATGGAAGAGGTGATCATCCAGCACCTCAGTTTCTTCCGCAACTACGAGGTGCTGGAGGAGTTTGAGACGCTGGAGGCGATCGACCGCCTCGAGAACGAAGGGACCTGAGACGATCCGGCCATGACGAAACGCGGTGTGGTCATCCTGGCTGTGGTGGCGGCGGCGGTGCCGGCGGGGCTGATGGTCGCCGACTCGGGCGACGACGCCACGCGCCTGCTGACCCGGGCTCCGCGCGGGAGCCTGGCCGCCCAACTGCGGCTGAAGCTCCAGTTGGAGATGGTCGGCGGAAGCAGCCTGGCCGCTTCGCTGGACCACAACGAGCAGGAGTGGCGGATCTACACGCCGGACCAGCGGGAGCAGTACCGTCGCGCTGCCGTGGCGTTCCTTCGGAAGAACCCCCAGGAGCAGGAGAAGCTCCTGAAGCACTTCTCCGCGTTCCTGTCGCTGACCAAGGCGAAGCAAGACACCTACGCCGATCGGGCCCGGTGGGTCAAGGCCGTCGCCGCGTCGTTCACGCCCGAGCAGCGGGACCAACTGCGGAAGATGACCTCGATGGACCGGGCCAGGATCCTGCTCGCCCGCCGCGACGAGCTCGTCCGCCAGGGCAAGCTGAAGCTGCGCAAGCGACCCTCGACCGCGCCGGCAGCACCCGCCAGTCGGCGGACCGAGTAACCCGCCGTCCGCTGGACGGCCCCCGGCCATGCGCCCAGCCGGAAGCCCGGCTGGGTTTCCTTCTGCGCCCACGCCGCCGAGTGCTCC
>CAZXOC010000146.1:0-17807 GCA_964642165.1 uncultured Planctomycetaceae bacterium
GAGTGGAGTGGCGGAGGGGGAGTAGTTGTCCGCGAGGGTGCGGGGGTTCAGAGCGGAGTGTCGGGAGAATGTCGGCAGGGCGTCGGGAACGGAGCTGGCGGGAGGGACGTGGCGGTGCCGGAATAGATCGCCGAGTTCACGGGGGAATAGCGGCGGGAGAACCGGCCGATACGGGGGTGCTATCGAGGGTGGCGAGGGCATCGTGGAGGTGCCCCCGCAGGATGGCCGCTCGCCGCTCGGAGAGGAGGAGGTCGGCATGGCGACGGCCGAGGCAGCGGAGGATGGCAGCGCCGCCGGGTGCCTCGCGCAGAACCTGGATCATGGCATCGGCGAGCTGCTCGGGACCAACCTGATGTGAGGCTAGCAGCGAGGCCAGTTCGTCGGGTTGCTGGCCGCCGCCGGGGCCGGCGGCGAATCCGAACATGAGCTGCGCGACCTGCACGGCGGGGGCGGCGCGGCCGTAGAGCGTGGCCAGGAAAAACCAGTCACGCCCCATCCTCGCGGCATGGCAACTGGCTCGGCGATAGGCCGCGCGGCCGGCGATGGCGCCCCAGCAGTAACCGTGTCCGGGCACGCCCAAGATCGCGCGGATTCGATGATGCACATGGCCATAGGCGGCGAGCTGGCGGAGGGCTCGCGTGCCCCTCAGGCCCAGCGTGGCGACGAGGCGGCGTCCTCGGCGCCAGTGGCCGCCGGCGGCGAGCAGCTCGCAGCACAGGCGACGCAGCAGGTTATCCAGATCGCAGCGGCGATCGGGGAGGCCAGTCAGACCGATGGGATCGGCGCCGGGGCGGCGCATGCGCCCGATGCGATAGGGGTGCGAGGTCTCGGGCAGATGCGGCGTGGGACAGATCAGATCATGCGTGCTCATCGGCGGCGGCTCCGGGGCTGATGGAGAGATGGGCGCGGGCGATGCGGGCGCCGGCGGAGACGGCCACGCCCCGGCGGAGGGAGGCGAGGCGGTGGCCCGCGTCGGTGGCGTGGATGTGGAACGGAATCCTCGCCCCGAACGTGTAGACGGGCTGCCCCTCGTCGATCACGATCCATCCGTCGATCGGTCGCATGTGGTCTCCCTGCGGAACAAGCTGACAGCGAGGTTGTGAACGCGGCGGGGATTGTTGGTCAGGCCCTTGGGCCACGTATCGATGATGCGCTGGAGCAGCTCGCGGCGATCGGCCTCGGGCAGCTCGTCAAATCGCCGGTGCCAGGCGGCATCATCGGCGGCGGCGGCGGTCTTGTCGTCGGCGGCGCGGCGGCGGCGATCGTCGGCGGCCTCCTGCCGCTCGCGGTGGGCGGCGAGGTCCTCCACCCATCGGGTCACGTTGGAGATGTCGATCCAGCGGTCGAATGTCTTCCACGCGCCCCGCCGGCGCTGCCATTCCTGGCCGCCATAGAACTCCACTGCCTGGCAGATCTCCTCGGCCGTGAACGTAGTTAGCAGGGCGCAGAGGTCCAGGTAGCGAGGCTGATTGATGACGCGCACGCGGCGGGCGGGCACGCAGCGGTTCCACGCCGCGACGATCGCCTCGACGGCGGTGGGGATCTGCTCCGGCGGCGTGCGGAAGTCCTGCGCGCGGAGCGGCCGGCCCGGCGGCCGGTAGGCGATGCGGACGGGGGAGTCGGGATCGGTCATGGCGGCACCCGGAAGGGCGCCGCCGGATGGCAGCTCGCGCCGGGCCGGGCGAGTCGGCGAGGAGTCGTGGGGGCCTGCCGATCCGCCCCGCGAGCCGCCATCCGGCGGCGCCATGTTGAAGAGCTTCGCTGCAATTTGCATCAGATTGCACCAGTTCACCCGCCGGCGGCCCGTTGCCGGCCGGGCGTCCAGTGGCGTCGTTTCATCGCCTTGAGGCCCTCCAGGAGGCGGGCGAGCCAGTACGCGGGGGCGTCGTCGAGGCGGCGGTGGTCGCCGCAGGTCATGTGCGGCCCGGCGAGGAACGATTCGAGCTGCGAGTCGGTCAGGCCGATCTCGCGTGCCTCCCGGCGGATCCGCCATCGCAGCGAATCGCCGGGACCGGCGGTCCCGTCCTGATCCGCCCAGTAGGCGGCCGAAAAGCCGGCGAGCTGCCCGCCGGCGGCCCGCTCGTAGTGGGCCACCACGGCGATGAAGCCCTCGCGGGTCCAGGCGGGATCGGCCGCCGACGCGCAGCCGCCCACATTCGCCTGGATCATCCGGCGCGCCGCATCGTCGAGCCCGAGACGCCTCGGGATGACGTGCAGCATGCGGATCTGTTTCATCGAGAGTTTCATGGCCGATCACCGTCAACAGGAGGTCGCGCTGAGTGCCTTCGCGGTAGCGGTTTGTTTTCCATTCGCGTTCAGTTGTCTCCCGACCTGAGCTATCAGCTAGGACAGCATGAACTCCAAACACCCGATCCCGGCACTCGGCGCGATCGTCTCTATCGCCGCGTCGCCGCATCGACGGCGGCGATCATGCTCTGCAATCGGCGGCACAGTCGGCGGCGCGCCCCGCGGCGCGTGAGGGCCTGGCCGCCCGCCAGGATCAGCTTGCCCATCTGATCCGGCCGGCCGGGGCCGGCGATCATCCGGCGGCGCAGCTCGCACCAACATCGGCGCAGGGGCAGGCCCGCCGGCCGCCGCGAGGGATGGGCCAGCATGTAGTGGATGGACCGCCCCTCGGGCGGCGTGGCGGCGCGGAGCGCGTCGCCGAGGTCGTTCGCCAGATAGGCGAGCGCCCCCAGGCGGCTCTCGTCGCGCCACCACGGCCAGCAGGGCCAGCCCAAGTGGGCGACCCAGCAGTACCAGCCGGGACCCGCCGGGCCGCTGCGCGTCAGTCGCTGCTCGACAGCGATGTCGCCGGCCAGGTACTGGCGGCGGCCGCACCATTCGGCGCCCGGCTCGGCGATCTGCCAGTTGCGCCCGGTCATGCGGCAGCCGCCCGGCGCGCGGCGTCCTGCATGTCGCGGAGGGCGGCGATGCAGGCGATCGCGGCGTTGTTGCGGTCCTTGCGGCGGGGGCCGGTGTAGACGACGATCTGGGAGTCGATGTCCGTGATGACCATGTGCCACCACTCGCCCGTCCGCACCATCTCGGCGCCGTAGTTGCCCATGCGCTATCTCCCGTAAAGTGGTGCCCGTTGTGCAAGTTCCACTCGCGTGTCCAGGTAGACGGTCGGCTGCCCCGGCGCCAGCGATCGCACGGCGACGGAGGCGAAGCGGCGGTTGTTCCGGAAGATCGCCTTCGCCAGTCCGATCGCGTCGTCCAGCTCCTCGCGGAACGGGTGGATCGCCTCCGTATCGTAGAGCACTCGCGACTCGGGCGGCCGAAACGGCTCATTCGGACGATGCTGGACCATCACGCAGTACACGGCGTCTCTCCCGGCGGGCCCATCCGTCCCGCCGCGTTGCGGCGGGAAACGGCGGGCAAGCCCGCCCGCTACACGACCCCGACGAACGTCGGGGTCAGCCCGCACGCCGGGCGGGGCGTCCGTGCCCCTCGTCGCCCGGATCGCTCGGCTCCGTCACGAACGGGTCCGGTGCGGCGGGGTGCTCCATCGCCTGCCCGACGAGAGGCGCCACGGCGTCCATCTCGGACACGGAATATCTCGCCTCGCGCCCCGCCGCCTCGGCGACGTCCGCCACGGCGTGGAGGCGCTGCATCACGTTTCGGAGTGCCCCGTCGCGCAGGGCCAGGCGACGCGACCGCCCCTCGCGGACGGGGCGGTTGGCGACGCGCTCGTGCAGGTAGCGGTAGCTGCCGGCCGGCAGCGCCCGCCGGCGCCCCATCGACACCAGGACGGCGTCGGCGACGCTGCGGACGTCGGCGGCGGGGATCTCCGCCGTCACGGCCAGCCGCCAGACGCGCCCCGCGCGGCTGCGGAGCTGCTCGTAGCCGCCGGGCAGCCCGCGGGCCGAGTGGAGCTGCTCGTCGAGCCGCCACGTATCGGCCAGGACCAGGGGGCAGCGGCACCGCGGATCGTCGTGGAGGTTCCGCAGCAGATTGACCGCGCCCGGCATGACGCTGGTGGCCTCGTCCAGGAGGATCGTCACGGGCGCCGCGCGGCCGCCGGCGTAGCGGGCGGCGAGCTGCTTGCGGACGGCCTGGTAGACGACGACGGTCGATCCTCGCTTGGGCGGCGCCACGCCCAGGGCGCCCGCCAGCTCCCAGGCGATCGACGCCTTGGCGTGGCAGGCCTCTCCGCCGGCCAAGAGGATCGCCTTGTCGCCCAGGCGCCGTGCATACTCCCGCAGCGCCACCGTCTTGCCCGCGCCGGCGGGCGTGACGATCAGCCCGATCGTCTGCCGCCGCGTCGCGCCGGTGCAGACGGTCAGGATCGCGCGCCCGATCGACGTGGGCACGTACTCGCCGGCCTCGATGGGGGCCTGGTCGGCGCGCTCGGCCAGCCACGCGCGGGCGCGCTTGAGGATCTTCTGGACGTTGCCGCGGTACGTGCCCCGGCGCGTCTTGTTCCAGGCCGCCCGGCTGATCGCGAGTATGCCCGCCATCGCCTGGTCGGAGATGCTCTCCAGCGTCTGGATCTCGCAGACGCTGCGGATGATCTCCCGGGCCTCCTGTCGCGCGACGTCCCTGTCCCGTGCCGCCATCATCTTCTCCCCGTGGCCCAGCCTCCGCAGGGCCGCGTCATCCGTCTTGGCCATCGCTCGACTCCTCTTCGTAGGCCTCGGCCAGGATCTCGATCGCCGAGGCGGGTCCGGCCGCCTCGGCGCCGATCGAATCATCCGTTCCCGTCGCCCGCGCGTAGAACTCGGCCGCGCCGATCGCGGCGGCGGCCTGCCCCGGCGGTTCGGCCCCGCCGGCCTGTGCGGCCGCCGAGATCTCCCCCGCCAGCGGCACCACGGGCGGCGCCGGCGGCGCGGGCGCGGGCGGAGGTTCCAGCCTCCCCGCCGCCCGCGCTCCGGCCGCCTGGGCCGCCAGCAGCGCCTCGTGGCTCGACTGCTGCAGCTCTCGCGTCCGCCCCGCCAGCGCGTTGCGGATTCGCCGCTGCGCGGCGATCATGGTGCCGAGGTCCTCGGCGTCCCGCGCGTCGCCCGACGTGGCGGCCAGGGGATGCGCCCGCCGGCGCGGGCGGGCGATGCACAGGAACCGCCCGTCGCGGTCGAAGACCCAGATCCGGCTGGCGTCGCCGTCGTCGTACTTGTAGATGACCTTGCGGCGTGTGTCGCGTCCGCTCGCGCACCGCCAGCCCTCTAGCTCATCCGCCCAGTAGTAGGCCCGGTGGGCCCGGACATAGATGCCGTTGCGGGCCACGACCACGGGGCGCGACGGCATCAGGAGCAGTGCGAGATCCTCATCCGTCGGCCGGCGGACCTCGAAATTCACCGCCCGCAGCTCGCGGAAGGCCGCCAGGGCGCTTCGCGGCTTGCTGGCCGCCGAGGGGCTCTCGCGGAGTGCGTAATCCTCCGCGATCCAGGCGGCCAGCGCCCGGCGGACGGCGTCCAGGTCGAGGCCGCCGGCGGCGGCCTCGGCGGCCGATCCCTTGCGCGCGATGAGCCGCGCCGTGGACTCCGGGCGGCTCCGCTCGTCGTGGCCGGCGTAGGTGTCGAAGGTGCGGTCGAATCGCTCCGACATGATCCGGAAAAACGGCTCGATCAGCTTGGCGCGGGCGTTGTACGGCAAGGCCCACGTCACGCCGATGCGGAGCAGCTCCAGGACGGGGGCGATGACGTCTTCGGGGACGAGGGGGCGGGGGGATGGCTTGCGGGGGGGACGTCGGCGTCGTTGGTCGTCGGGGGTGCCCGTCCCGACGTCGTATCGGGACGGGAACGCGGGGCAAGCCCCGCCGTTAAACGGGCGCGCGGCGGCGTCGTTTAGCGGGCGGGCTTGCCCGCCGCTGCGGTCCGCCTCCGGCGGACCGCCCGCGCTTCGTCGATCCGACCCGCGCTTCGTGCGTCCCCCCGCAAACCGGCGGGCGCGGAAGTCCTTGCCGTTGTCCAGGTACAAAGACTGCGGGCAGCCGTGCTCGCGGATGCCCTGCGTGAAAACGCTCATCACCTGGTTGGCGTCCGGGGACTCGAATCGCAGGCTCCACGCCACGGGCATCCAGCTCCGCGCGTCGAGGTACATCGTCAGCCACGGGCGATGCCACCGCCACTCGCCGTCGACGCGGCGGGGGACGAACAGGTCCAACAGGCGATGGTCCGCGACCCAGCACTCCATGGCCGCCACGCGCGACCAGTCGCGCAGGACGTCCGGCATGGCCCGGTCGCGGAAGCGCCGGGGGTCCCGCCCGGCGTCGATCAGCTTGGGGTCGAGCTTTTCCGCGACGTACTCCTGGACCCGCCGCAAGGCCGGAACCGCCCAGCCCCGCGAGGCGGCGATCGCCAGGCAGCGGTCGCGGCAGACGGCCAGGTTGGGGCGGTTCTCCGAGAGGTACATGCCGACGATGAACTCCATGGCCTCCGGGCTCCACGGCGGCGGCGCGGCCGCAGAGCCCCGCCGATCGGCCAGGGAGCCGATGCCGCCCCGGCGGACCTTTTGGCGCCACCGCAGCAGGCTGCGGACGCTGATCCGCGCGGCCGCGTGGACGGCCCGCCAGGCCTCGACGAAACGCCTGCCGAAAAGCTCGGCGGACATGCCCGCCGGCCGGTGGGCCAGGGCCTGCTCGTACGCCCGGACGGCGCGGTAGCGCTCGACGATGCCCGCCCGCTGGCGGGCGGAGAGGCCCGCCAGGGGATCGTCCGCCAGCAGCGGCGCCGCCGGCTCGCCCCGCGCGATCCGCAGCGCCGGCACGCCGTCGGCGCGAATCCACCACCGCCCCCGCCGGTCCCGCACGGCCGGCAGCAGTCCCTGTCGGCAGCGGCGCTGGACCGTCCGCCCGTCGCAGCCCAGGACGCGGGCCGCCTCGGCGACGGAGACGCAGCCGGCGGGGATCGCGTCCACGGATTCCACGGATTCCACGGACGGGGCGGGGGCGGTCATGACGGGACCTCCCCCGTCGCCATCGCCCGGCGAAGGCCGGCGGCCTGGTCGTCGCCATGGGGGGGCACGTGCGAGGTGTGCCGCTCGACGAAGTGCCGTTCCGCGCATCGGCTGCAGAGCCAGAGGCCGCAGAAAAAGCATTTGTACGCCTTGCGGACGAGCATCCGGCGCCCGCACGGGCAGTCGATCTCGACGGCCTGGACGCCGGCGGCGTGGAGCTGCGCGAGCTGGTGGCGCAGCATCATCCGCTTGCCGTGAATGTCGGGCTCGTCCACTTCTTCGTTGCGGAGGATCATGCCGGCACCTCGCGGTCCTCGCTCGTCGGCGCGTGGGCGGCCTCGTCGATCAGGTCGGGGGCGTAGGGGCGTGCGTAGTCGCCCTGGCCCTCGATCACCAGGGGAATCGCCCCGTCGCCCGCGACCACGGGGCCGCCGCCGCGACGGATCGGCGGGATCAGTCCGGCGCCCTCGATCCGGCAGACGGCCGTGTCGCGCGTCGTCGGGGCGATCTCCACGCGCACGCGCGCCCGCGCGTACGTTAGATAGATGCGCCCCTCGCGGTATTCGATCCGCCACGCGCCCAGGTCCAGGTGCTCGTCGCCGTGGAGCGTGGAGGTCACGAAGTGCGTTTCGATCCGCGACGCGCCGACGTCGAGGTGCTCGTCGCCGCCGACCGTGCAGATGAGGAACGGCCCGTTGCCCGGCTCGCATCCGCTGGCGACGGCGGTCATGAGGAGGCCTCCCGGATGTTGCGGACGGCGATGCGTACCCGGTTCGCCATCGTGTTCTCCGGCGGTCCGCCAGCGGCGGACCGCAGCGGCGGGCAAGCCCGCCCGCTAAACGTCGCCAGCGCGCGCCGGCGCGCCGTTTAGCGGCGGGGCTTGCCCCGCGTTGTCCCGCCGCGGGCGGCGGGACCCGTTGTCTCCAGGAGCAGCCCGTGCGACTGGTAGAGCGCCGCCGGATCGCGGGCCGCGTCTGCCGCCGGGGACTCGGCGCCGGCCGCCTGCGTCATCTCCCCCTCGCCCGCGAAGAGCCACGCGGGGCGGATGCCGTGCGAGGCGGCCCAGCGGGCGAGCTTGGCCAGTACGCCCAGTTCAATGGAGGACCCCTCGTTGCCGGTCAGCCGTGTCATGCCCTGTGGGGAGAGGCCGCCGAGCTTCTCGGCGAGGTCCTTGCGCAGGACGCCCGTGTACGAGATGGCCATACGAAGCCGCGCCTTGAAGGCGCGTGTGGCATCCGGGCAGTGGATTCGCGTACGGCGGGCTTTCGCCGCCGTAGCGCTACGTTTGTCGCGACTTGTCATCATGCCGCCTCCGGCGCGGTCAACGCGCCCCAGAACTGGCGGACGCTCATCTGCTCGCCCGTAAGCTGGCAGTAGGCCAGCAGGATCTCGATCTGCGTGTGGATGTTGCGGTTGCGCCCGGCCAGACAGTCGCTGACGGTCTGCGGACTGCGGCGGGCGGCGGCGGCGAGCTGGCGGCACGTGACGCCGGCGGCGACGATCTTTGCCTTGACGGCGAGCCCCGGAGGGCATAGAATGTTGGCGCCGCTCGTATGACTATGATTGCATGGCATAATAAAAGGCCCTCGCGGGCTGGCTTGTGCTTTCGTGGCAATCTTATGACGGATTGTCGGCATGGGTCAAGCACTAAATCCAGGTTTTTGACAGAAAATCTCATCGATGACAAAACGTCGCGGCCGAATACGAGACGATGCCTTCCCGGCGGCCTTCGGACGCCGCCTGCGCCGCCTGCTGGCCGAGACCGGCGCCCGCCAGGGCGCCCTGGCGCGCGAGCTGGGTGGCTACCGGCCCGAGACGCTCAGCCGCCTGGCCGGCGCGAAGAGCGCGTCGATCGCCCTGGACCTGCTGATCCGCCTCGCCGAGTGGGCCGAGGGCCGGGGGATCAGCGCGCGCTGGCTGATCCTGGGCGCCGGGCCGATGCACCGCGAGGAGGCCGTGTCCGCCGCCGGACGCGTCGACCTGGCGGGGGCCACGACCACGGCGCTGAGCCACGCGCTGCTGCTGGTCCTCGGCCGGCGGATGGGGCTGGACCTGGAGGCGATCGCCCGGCGGTGGTGGGTTGACATGCCGCTGCCGGGCGGCGAGGCAGCCGCCGTGCCGATCGCCGGCCTCGTCGAGGCGATTGAATCGCAGTGCGACGGCGCCGAAGCGCCCGCGCCGCCGGCCGCGCCGGCGGGGCGGCCCGTCGCCGGCTACCGGACGGTGCCGCCCGAGGACGTGCCGAGCGATCCGAGCTGGTCGGAGCACTACGTGCCCCTGGTCTGCTGCGCGGCGGCCGGCGCCGGCATCGAGACGATCGAGGCCTCCGAGCACCCGCCCGGCTGGGCGGGGGAGTTCGTGGTCTACGACGGCGCGCCGGAGACAGCCGTGGCCGTCCGCGTCCGGGGCGAGTCGATGGCGCCGCGCTACCGCGACGGCGACGTCGTCATCGTCGACCCCGCGCGCCCGGCGGCGAGCGGCGAGGTCTGCTGCTGCCTCGTGGACCGCGATGGGGCACGCGAGGCGCGGATCAAGCGCCTCCGCCTGGGCGGCCGATGGGCCACACTGGAGAGCCTCGCGCCCGGCCGCCGGGCCGAGCGAATCCCGCGCGGGCGCCTCCTGGCGGCCTACGCGATCGTGGACCACCTGCCCAAGATGGTGCGACATGAGAATTACCCGGGATAAACTGCCCTGCCTCGCCTGCCGCCGCCTGATGCGCTGCCTGCGCGATGGGCAGCTCGTCGGGGCGGCACGGTGCGGGCGCTGCGATCGGATGGCCGAGCCACTGGACCGCGGCCGATTGATCGGCGTGGCGATCTGGGTGATCGTCGTGGTGGTGGCGTGCTTGGTGGTGGGGTGATCGGGGGCACGGTTACGGTGGGCGCGAACCCACGCAGCGCAGTGCGTGGGCTTTCGGATGATGGGAGACGAGACATGCTTGCAGGCATCATGGGCGGACTGATGGTGGCCCTGGGGCTTATCGGAATGCTCGCCGGCGCTGCCGGCAGGGAAGCGGGTGTGGGCATCGCGGGAGCAGCGCTCTTCCTGGGCGGGATCCTCTCGATCTCCGCGGGGAGCATCGAGGATCACGTCAAGGGCCTCCGCAAGGACCTGGCTCGCTACGAGGCGGCCCGCGCGAAGGCGGCGAAGGCCGCCGCACGGGCGCGGGCCGACGACGACGCGCCGGCCGCGCCGCCGGACGAGCCCCGCGAGCGGATCGCCCTGGGGCGCGGGGCCCGGCGATCGTGACGTAGCGTCGTTTCGCCGCATGGGCGTCGCGGCGTTCCGACACACACGCAAAAATCTGATAAATTGTCTTGACGGGGGCCTCGGGGCTTCGCAACATGCCATCCGCAACCGCTTCGTAGTGCCGCCGGAACGGATCGTCCGGCGGCGGGATGGAAACCGGATGGCGCAGGGACGGTCAGGGATGGCTCTAGTGCCCGCAACGGGCCACTACGCGCGCGGTCACATCCTCTCCCTCTCCTCTGGGACACTCGTGGCGCAGCACTCCCCGCGCGCCGCCGGCCCGGCCGTCCCTCGCCATCCGGAGATGCGTCACGCATGCGGATGACCGTTTAACGGCGGGGCTTGCCCCGCGCTCCCGTCGCGATCCTGGATCGCGACGGGCGTCAACGAACACATGAACGCGGCCATCGCGATCGACTGGGGCCATTTGCTCGGCGCCGGACTGTTCTGGGCGGCGTCGATGATCGTCACGTCCATCATCGTCTGGCGGATCGCCGCCGCGAAGCTCGACGAGCGCCTCAAGGGCATCCACGAGGCCGTCGAGGGCCACTCCGGCCGACTGGACGGCCACGGGCGGGAGATTCAGGAGCTCCGCGACGCCCGGGCGGCCTGCGAGGGAAAGGCCGTCCAGCGCTACGCCACGCAGGCCGCTCTGACCGGCGAGCACACGGAGATGATGGACAGGACGCGTGAGCTGTTCGGCGCGATCGACCGCGTCCAGGGCCGCGTCACGGAAGTCGCGACGGAACTGGCGCAGATCAAGGGCAAATTGAACGGCGACCGGCGTGGGCGGGTGGAGACGTGATGAGGCGCACATGGCGGCCCGGGTCAACCCACCGGGCGCAGCCGGTGGGCTTTGAGGTGACATGACGGACGATCGGAACATCACGCCCGAGGTCCTCCGCAAGCGGGACATCCGCCGGCGCCTGCTGGCGCTGCTGCAGGCGACGCATCGCGGCTGCCCCGGCATCTGGTCCTCCGCGAGGGAGCTGATCGACTCCATCCACGTGGATGGGGCGCTGCTGCAGTACAACGGCTGCGAGATCAAGAGCCAGCTCTACGACCTCTGCGAGGACCGCCTCGTCCAGTCGGATGATCGCGGGAGAGTGCGGATCACGACCACCGGCCGCGACTTCGTGGACGCCGGCCACCCGTGGGACGCCGTGGACGAGTTCACCGGCCACCACGGCGGCGGACCGTAACACGTCGCGGCGGCGGCGAACCGGGCCGAGCCGGCCCGTGCCGGGCCGGTGTCGTTTTCCGCGATCGAAGAGGATCACGGAGACCACGGAGACCACGAAGACCACGAGGTACACGAAGGCACATACGTGGCCAAGTCACAGCGACAGCTCGCCATGTACGACGCCATCGCGGCGTGGGCCGCGAGGAAGGCCGGGCTGAATCCCGCCACGGCGGAGGCGGCCGCCGAGGACGCCTCCGCGCGTGCCATCCGCGACGAGTGCTGGATGGAGACGGACCGGCGACTGGCGGACGAGCAGACCTACACGGCGGATGAGGTCATCGACTGGCTGACGGAGATCGGCGTGGCGACGAGCCGATCGGCCGTCTACCGCGCCCGGCGCCGCCGGCGGGCCCAGCTCCGCGCGGTCCGCCTCCGCAGCGAGCTGGCACGCCAGATCGTCGACGCCGCCGGCGACGACGGCGAGTCGGGCGCCCTCCGCGGGGCGCGCCTGCTCATGGCCCAGAAGCTCTTCGAGGCGACGCAGGGACTGTCGCCCGAGCAGCTCGACGGACTGAGCCCCACGGGCGTCATCAAGCTGGCCAAGGTCATCGGCGAGCTGAGCCGCGCCGATGCGCAGACCGACCTGATCCGACAGCGGCTGACCCAGATGCGCTCCACGGCCAAGAAGGCCGTGGACGACGCCGTCGCCGTTCGGCGCGACGGCAGGCTTTCTCGCGAGGATGTCTACCGCCTAATCGACGACGTGATGAAGGGAGAGTCGTGACGCAGGCCCCCGACATTGCGACGCTGCCGAAGACGCGCAAGGGCCGCATCCTGCTGCCCTATCAGGAGCGGTGGCGGCGCGACGAGAGCGACTTCAAGCTGTGGCCGAAGAGCCGCCGCATCGGCGCCACCTACGCCGAGAGCAACGACGCGACGATGAGCCGCCTGGCCGGCCGGCGGGGCGTGGACTACTGGTTCACGTCCGCCGACGAGTCGGCCGCCTACGAGTTCGGGGAGTACTGCCGCTTCTGGGTCCGCGTCTCGGACGCCGTCGCCGACCACTACACGGAGGACATCGAGGACCCCAAGACGGGCCGCAGCGCCCCCAGCTACGTTACCCGCTTCCCGTCCGGCTGCCGGATCACGGCCTTGACGAGCAATCCTCGCCGGTTCCGATCCAAAGGCGGCGACGTCGGCCTCGACGAGTTCGACTACCACGACCAGCCCGAGAAGATGTGGGACGCGGCGGCCTCGACGGCGACGTGGGGAGATCGCATCCGCGTCCTGAGCACGCACAACGGCGAGGGGACGCTCTTCCACCGCTTCCGCGCGATGGCCGAGCGCCGCGCTGCCGGGGTTCCCAAGAAGGGCGACATTCCATTCAGTCTGCACGTTGTGACGATCGCCGACGCCGTCGGCGAGGGCCTCGTCGAGAAGATCAACGAGGTCAGGGGGACGAGCTTCACGCGCGAGCAGTTCCTGGCCCGCTGCCGGAGCCTCTGCCGCAACGAGGACCAGTGGAACCAGGAGTACATGGCGATCCCCTCGACGGACTCGACGGCCTGGCTGCCGTACGAGCTGATCGAGGCGTGCGAGGACGACGCGGCGGGCGATCCGCTGCGGGCCGGCGTCGGGCGGCGCTACGTCGGCATGGACGTCGGCGAGACGGAGGACCTGACCGTCATCTGGACGCTGGAGCGCGTCGGCGACGTCCTCTGGACGCGAGAGGTCCTCGTCCTGCGCGGCGAGCCGCTGCGCGTCAAGGAGGATGCCCTCCTGGCCCGCCTGCGCCACCCGGCCGTGGCGCGGGCGTGCGTCGACGCCACGGGCGTCGGCGCCCAGATCGCACAGGCCGCCGAGCGGACGGGGCGCGGCGAGGGCGTCAAGTTCACGCTGGCCACGAAGGACGAAATGGCCAGCCCGCTGCGGGGCCTGTTCGAGGATCGGCGCATCCGCATCCCGGGCGACACCGATCTCCGGGAGGACCTCCACGCCATTCGCATGACGCGAACGGCCGCCGGACATCCGCGATTCGACGCCCAGCGCAGCGAAGCCGGCCACGCGGACCGCTTCTGGGCGTTGGCGCTCGCATGCCACGCCGCCGCGACGCGCGGCGCGACTCCCTACGTCTCCGTTCTGTCAGGTGCGGGGTCAAATGCACAAGGAATCGGTGGCGACATCTCGATCGATTTTCCGGGCGCGCCTCGGCAGTGAGATCGTCACGGCCGAGGGCTGGGACGCCGAAAAAGCGGCGGCGCTGATGGCGCTGCCGGCCGAGGCCAAGGCCTCCACGACGTGGGAGGCCTACGTCCACGCCTACAAGAGCGCCAACGAGGGCTCGCTGCGGACCGGACTCGGCGGGCCGGGCAGCCCCCAGACTCAGCACGCCGTCACCTACGCGTGCATCTACGCGATCGTGTCCAACGCGGGGCGCGTGCCGATCCGACTGTCTCGCGGCGACGCCGCCGGCACGCGGGCCGCCTGGGGTCTCAAGCACGTCCGCCAGGGCCGCACGCGCGACGAGCGGATCGCCCGCGGCGCCAAGGCGATGATGCGCGCCGCCGAGGGAGAGATCGTCGAGGGCGGCGAGCTATGGGAGCTGCTCCAGCGCCCGAACCCGGACCAGACCTGGACGCAGTTCCTCCGCGCGACGGTCGGACTGATGTACGCCACGGGGCGGGTCCACTGGCTCTACGACGAGATGGTCGGGCGACGCCCCCGGACGATGATTCCGATCCCCGGCAGCGCCACGCGGCCCGTGTACGACTCGGGCGGGCGGCACAAGAGGCTCGTCGGCTGGGAGATCCGGCTGCCGCGCGGCGGCTGGGCCCCGATGCTCCTGGAGGAGTGCCTGACGTTCCAATTGTTCAATCCGGATGCGATCCACGAGGGGCTCCCCCCCGCCGACCCGGCGCGCCTGGCGATCTGCAGCAGCTACAACGCCGAGCACTTCGCGGCCAGCATGTGGAACAACGGCGCCGAGCCGGGGGGCGTCCTGTCCACGGATGGGAGCTTCGACCGCGAGGCGGATGAGCAGATCCGCACGTCGTGGAACCAGCGCCACCGCGGCGCGGCCAACGCGCGCAGCGTCGCCGTCCTGTGGGGCGGTCTGCGCTGGGAGACGGTCGCGTCCACGATGGCCGACCAGCAGTACACCGAGGGCGCCCAGCTCGCCTGGCAGCTCATCTGCATGGCCTACCGCGTCCCGCCCAGCGTGGCGGGATTTTTCGGGACCACCGGGGACAGCGACGCCTACCTCGACGCCGAGCAGGAACGGTTCTGGCAGGACACGCTGAGCGTCCTGGTGGACGACGTCGCCGAGGGCGTGGACGTCCACATCAAGCCCCTGTTCGCCGGCCACGACGGGCTGGAGGTCTGGGCGGACGTCGAGGACGTGCCGATCCTCCAGAAGCTGCGGCGCGCGGCCTTCCGAAACGTCCGCGAGCTGTGGGATATGGGCGTCCCCCTGGCGGATGCGGCGGATGAGTGCAACGTCTACCTGCCCGAGCGCCCCCAGCACAGCATCGGCTTCCTGTCCGCGTCCATCGCCCCCGTCGATCAGCTCCTGGAGCCGCCCGAGCCGATCGACGAGACTGCCCCGCCGGATGCGGATTCCATCGGGCAGTCAGATGAAGAGGAACCCGACGACGAGAACGGCGCCGCCGGCGCATCGTTTAGCGGGCGGGCTCGCCCGCCGCTCCGGTCCGCCGCCCGGCGGACCGGCACCCCCGCCGGCCCTCGGCCCTCCCCCGCCGGCGACGCCGCCGCCCGCGCCCTCGCCGAGCGCCTCTGGCGGGCGTGGATGGCCTCGTGGCGCCCGCTGTCGAGGCGGATGGCGGGCGTCCTGCGTAGCGTGTTCCGCAGGCAGGAACGGGCCGTTATCGCGGCGTTACGGGAGCGGATCGCGCGCGGCGCGGGGGACGGCGACGGTGCGCGGGTCGCCGGCCTGGAGGCCGGCGACAGCGGCGGGCAAGCCCGCCCGCTAAACCAGCCGCCGCGCGCGTCTGCGACGTTTAGCGGGCGGGCTTGCCCGCCGCTGTCTGGCGGATCTGTGATCCGCCAGACGGGCGATCCCGTCGCGGACGTCCTGATGGAGGTCTTCGCCGACGCCGAGGCGCTGGGGCGGTTCCGCACGCGCGTCCGGGCCGTCGTCCGCAGCGGCAAGGCCCTCGGCGTCCGCCAGGCCCTGGCCGAGGCCGGGCTGTCGGGCGAGGCGCTCGCCGAGGCCTACAGGCGCCTGATGGCCGAGGGGGCCATCCTGGATCAGATCCGCCGCGAGACGATCCGCATCACCACGCTGGTGGACCGCCGGACGCGGCGCATCCTCCGCGAGCAGCTCGCCGAGGGGCTCGACGCCTCCGAGGACGTCCGCCAGCTCACCGACCGCGTCCAGTCCGTGATGGGCGGCCGCCGCCGCCAGGCCAACCTCATCGCCCGCAACAGCGTCGGCCAGGCCGTCAGCGGCGCCCGCCACGCCGGCCGCCAGCGCTACGCGACGCACGAGATCTGGATTCACTCGCGCGGCCCCGGCGAGAGGCGCCCGGCCCACGTGGCCGCCGAGGCCCGCTACCGCAAGGAGCCCAAGGTGGTCGGCCGGCCCTTCATCGTCAACGGCGCGGCCCTGCGCTACCCGCGCGACCCCGCCGGGCCGCCGGGCGAGATCATCAACTGCCAGTGCGTGGCGGTCGGCAAGGTCCTGCCGGCGGGCGCGCAGTGGAGCGTCGTCGAGATTCTCGCGGACCAGCTCGCGGCCGGCTTCGTCGAAGCCGACCGCGAGCTGGAGCGGCGGGCAAGCCCGCCCGCTAAACGGGGCGACGCGGCGGATGACGGTTTAGCGGCGGGGCTTGCCCCGCGCTCCCCGACGGATGTCGGGGCATCTACGGATGCGCCCGGCGACGGTTACGGAGAACACAATGGAAACCGGCAAGATCCAACGCGACAGTGACGACGCGCGGGGCCGCGCCCTGCGCGGCACGACGCGCCGCGTGGACGTCGCCGCCCGGACGATCGAGTTCACGGCGTCCACCGTCGAGGTCGATCGCGAGGGCGAGATCGTCCGCGCCCAGGGGCTGACCAACCGCGACGCCTATCTGGGATCCAACGCCCCCCTGCTGGCGGCACATACGCACTGGCTGGAGACGGGCGAGCCGACGCAGATCGGCTGGGTCCAGGAGCTGACCGTCGAGGCGGCCCGGATCACCGGCCGCGCGCGATTCGCGGAGACCGCCGTCGCCGAGCAGTGGTGGGCACTCGCGCGCGACCCCGCCGGCAAGGGCGTGGCGATCTCCATCGGCTTCATCCCCATCCAGATGGTCCGCGCCGCCCCCGACGTCCTGGCCGCCGAGTATCCCGAGCTGGCCGATGCGCTCGGCCAGGCCGAGATCGGCGCCGACCGCCAGATCCGCGTCTACACCGTCTGGGAGCTGCTGGAGATCTCCGCCGTGCCGGTGCCGGCGAATCGCGAGAGCCTCCAGGCGCTGGCCCGCGCCGTGGGCGCCGGCGGCGCGACGCCGCCGGACGCGCCGGGCGACGCCGTCGCGGCGCTGAAGGCGGCGATCGCCGAGGCCGTGGACGGCCGCGCGAAGGCGATCGAGGCCGCCATCGCTCAGATGCAAAAGACCATCGACGAGCTGCCCGCCGTCGTGTCGCGCGACGTGGCGCAGATCGCCGAGCTGATCGAGTCGCTGCTGCCCGAGACGCTGGAGGACACCGACGCCGGCGCGGCCCCAATGCCCCGCGCACCGGCGGGCAGTGACTCCGGCGGGGCGGAGGCGAAGGGGCAGGATGAACTCATGGCCGCCGCGCGGAGGCTCCGCGAGGCGGTCGGCAAGCGAACATAAGGACATCGACGCATGAATCCCAAACTGACAGAGCTGATCGCCTCCCTGATGGAGGAGCTGGCCAAGCCGCCGGAGGATCGGGATGTCGAGGCCCTCGCCGCGCGGACGAAGGCCGTGACGGACTGGCTCGCCGACCACGGCGAGGACGACGAGACCGACGTCAAGGCCATGCGCGTCGAGCTGGGACAGCTCCGCACGGACCTCGACGCCATGGTGGAGGAGCTGCGCGAGACGCGCCGCCGACAGGCGGCGGCGAGCCGCCCGCAGATCCTGCTCGCCCAGCCCGGCTCGCGCATGCGCCCGCAGTTCCGCTTCTCGACGCCGGAGGTCGCCAGGGAGTTCGGCGACTTCTGCCGGAAGGTTTTGGTCGCGCGGACGGGCGGGCCCGTGGACAAGGCCTTGACGCCGAGCACCGACGCCGAGGGCGGCTACGTCATCCCGGTGGAGTACTCCGCCGAGCTGGCCTACTTCATTGAGTCGGTCGGCGTCGCCGAGCAGATCGCGGCCTCCATCCCCCTGCCCGCCGGCACGCTCAAGATCCCCCGGCGCCTGACGGGGGCGGATGTGTACTGGAAGGCGCCCGGGGCCGAGGCGACGGAATCCACGCCGACCTTCGGCCAGATGGAGATGGCGGC
>CAZXOC010000147.1:0-13432 GCA_964642165.1 uncultured Planctomycetaceae bacterium
TGCGGATCGCGCGGTAGACCCAGTCCACCTCGATCTGCATCAGGAAGCCGGCGGCGTTGTAGATCTGGATGTACGTCGCCACGTCGAGGTCCGTCTCGTCGGCGTAGACCATGGTCTCCGGCATGTGCGTGCTGAGGCCGGGAATCATCCCCCGCTCGCGGATCATCCGGCAGTAGCGGTCCATGTGGCGGATGCGGCGCTCGCGGCGGTCGACGAGGGCGTCGGTGCTGGCCTGGTGCGGCAGGAAGAACTCGCAGCCGATCCTGGCCTGCTCGTCCATCAGGCGGGCGTTGGCGTCGAAGGCCTCCTGCCCGTCGCCCGTGTCGAGCGTGATCAGGGCGAGCTTCATCACGTGGCGGCCGGTGCGCTGCTCGGTCTCCCGGACGGCGTCCAGCAGCAGCGTCCGGTCGTGCGCGACGCCGTAGACCAGGTCGATGCCGGCGCGGACGAACACCTCCATCGTGTCGGCGACGCGCCGGACCGTCTGGTAGTCCCGGATGAACTTGCTCTTCGCGGCGGTCTGGTGGCTGAAGCCCGCGAACCAGTTGATCCCGACCAGCATTCGCGGGACGGAAACGCCGCCAATCTCCGTGCGGGGGAACTCGGACATGCCTGCAGCCCTCTCCGTAACGTACCGCATTCGTCGTCGCCGTCGTGCTCGGACCCCCTACCTACCCGACCGGCGCGGGGAACTCAACCCGTCAGCACGCGACGTCCCCGACCAGCGCCCCCTCCGCGCCCAACGCCCGCGGACGGCGGTCCGTGGGTTCTTCTCCCCCCCCTACCGCGTCGGGTGCCAGACCCACTTGCCCTCGCGGTCGACGTACCCCCACTTCGGGATGACCGTGGCGTTCGGGACGTTCTTCAGGATGCCGAGCCGCCCGAGCACCCTCTTGATCACGCTGGGTCGTTCCTTCTCGAAGACCATCACGCGCGCCAGCCCGCCGGAGAACGGCTCGGCGCGGTAGAACCGCGGCGGGATCACGAGGCGTCCCTCCGTGTCGACGAAGCCCATTTGGCCCTGGCTGACGACGCGGGCGCGGCCCTCGGAGAAGCGCAGGCCCCAGGCGCCGACGATGTCGCCCTGGAGGATCGGGGGCGTGCGGTAGCGCCCCCGGTCGTCGATGATGCCCCACCCCCCGGCGACCTGGACGACGGCCAGGCGGCGACCGGAGGGAGCGGGCCAGCACGCCGGCGGCGTCGCGTCGGCCTCGCCGCGGGCGGCGCGGCTCGCCAGGGCGTCCAGCAAGCCCGTGCCGTCGAACGGGTAGGCCTTCGTGTACCGCGGGGGGATGACGAAGCGCCCGCCGGCGTCGACGTACCCCCAGAGCCCGCCGCCGCGCGGCGACGGCGCGGGGGCCAGGCCGCCCACGAAGCGCCCGGGCTCGGTGAACTGCGGGCCGGTGAGCCCCTTGCGGTCGATCTTGGCCATGTCCTGCTGCCATCCGAACGGCCGCGCCGTGCGCGGCGGCGAGGTCAACTGCCACAGAATGGCGTCGGAGAGGTCGACCATCCGCTCGGGCGGGTCGGACGCGACGAACCTGCCGGCGGCGTCGATGGCGCGCCGCCGCTTGCCGACGCGGACCGCGCAGCGCCCGGCGGCGAAGTCCCCGGCCCAGCCGATCCGCCACTCGTAGTAGATGGGCGGGCTGGCGGCGGTGATGGCGTCGTACTCCGGGCCCCGCAGCGGATCGAACTCCGCCGCGACGACGAGGCGGCCGGACGAGTCCATGTAGCCGACCTTGCCGTCCAGCAGGACGGGGAAGAGGCGCCTGGCGCCGGCAAGCCCGCCGGCGGCCTGGGTCCAGATCCGGTAGCCCGCCAGCGCCGCCAGCAGTGCGACGACGGCCAGATGCACTCCGTTCCGGGCCCTGCTGCGCTTCATGGTTCCCGCCTCATCCCGCAGGTCGGCAGCGGCGTCAACGGGCGCCTCGCCGAGGGCGCGCCGCGCCCTTCCCTACGCACGACACCTGGATCCCTTAGGTTCCTTTCGGCCCGAGCCCGGCCGTCCCGTCGGCGGCGGGGTCACTTCCGGGCGGCCAGGTAGCCCCACGCGTAGGCGACGCTGCTCATCGGCTGCTGGACGGTGAACTCGGTCATCTGCGGGAAGAGCCACACGTCGAAGTACGCCTCGATGGTCGGCCACGTCGCCGGGTCCGGGTGCGTCGCGCGGGCCAGGAGCTTCATCGCCCAGTGATCGCGGTTCTTGGTCACGTCTACGGGCCCGAAGACGGTGATGCCCGGCGGCGGGGCGATTCCCCGCCGGCGCTGGTCCACGATCAGCGGATTGGCCGGGCTGTCGTGGCCGAGGCCCGTCGTGTAGCACAGGTTGGCGGGGTTGGCGCCGAGGGGCTGCTGGCAGGCGAGCACCGCCGCTCGCAGGTACGTCGCCCGCCCGCTCAGGTGGTGGGCGCGGAGGATGGTCTCGGCCTGGGCGGCGCCGAGCGTGCCCCACCCCACCGGGCGCCACGGATTGCCCTTGGTCCACCGGAAGCCGCGCCGGTCGATCCAGCGGACGAGGTCGTCGGCCTCGCGGAGGAAGGCGCCCCGGGCGTTGGCCTGCACGTCCTTCCGCACGCCGGGGCGGCTCGTGCGGAGGTAGACGAAGGCGGCCTCGTGCTGATCGTGGTGCTGCCACTTGGCCAGGTCGGCCTTGGGGTCGGTGAAGACCGTCGTCGCCAGGAACACCTCGTGCCACGTGGCGTCGGCGGTCAGGCGGTACAGCTCGGCGGCGGCGAGGTTGCGCGCGTCGCGGACCGTGTGGGCGCCGCGCCGGCAGCGGGGCTTCCACCGGGGCCACTGGCGCTCGGCGTACGCCATGGCCCGGATCGCGCTGGCCCGGTAGACGGCGGCGAGCTTGGGCCGACGCGACGCCAGCCACGCCGCCGCCCGAGCCGCCACGCCGGCGTAGACGTAGCTGGACCACGGCCCCGGCGCGTAGGCCATCACCGCCAGCGACTCCTGCCAACTGCACTCGCCGACGCGAGGGTGCTCGGCCGACTCGATGCCGCCGCGAATGCCGCCGTCGGGCGCCTGCATCCGGCGGTAGCAGTCCAGGTTGAACAGCGCCTCGCTGACGACGTCCGCCACGCCGTCGCCCGACTCGGGGATGTTCAGGGACACCTTGGCGAAGTGCTCGGGGAACAGCCCGGCCAGCTCGAGGAGGTACCGGCTGGCGCGGAGGTGCTGGATGCGGCGGTCCCAGTCGCCGGCGTCGTGGTAGCCGCCCCAGGCGTCGGGGACGATCCGGTCGGTCCGGCCGGCGACGAGGTTGCCGAAGTTGTTCTTGTCCGTGCCGAGCACGTTGAGCCCGTTGGCGCTCTCCATGAGCGTGCACGTCGAGTGGACCACCTTCACGCCGTCGGCCGGGTGGAAGCACCGCGGGCGGCGGTACGTGGTGTGGGGCGGGCCCAGCTCGATGCCGCTGCGCTGGTGGTAGAACCCGCGCGCGGCGACGCGGAACGCGCGCCGGTAGACGTCGTTGCCGATCTCGAACGGGTAGCTGCACCCGATGCCCTCCACGCTCACGCGGTACGTGCCCGCCCTCGCGAGGTCGCTGAAGTCCATCAGGTGCACGTCGACGAGGCTGTAGTTCCTCTTGTACGGGTCCTCGGGCTGCGACGCGGCCAGCGAGAGCTTCGTCCTGCCGGCGAAGACCTTTCGGCCGGTCTCGTGCTCCAGCACGTGGAACGCCAGCCCCGGGCGGTAGTCGAGCTTCCCGCCGGAGCCCATCCAGCAGGACAGGAAGGCGACCTTCGCCGGATCGTCCGGGCGGAAGCCCAGGTGGTTGACGTGGACGGCCTCGCTGCGGGCCGTCGCCGGATCGTGCCTGTACGTCAGCCCCGACAGCGTCCCGCGGCGGAAGTGGAGGCGGTAGCCCCAGCCGGGCGTCATCGGCTTGCCCAGGCGCAGGTAGATGCGATGGACCTGCGGGAAGGCCCACTTCCACGGGCCGACCTGGAGCATGTTCGTCGGCTTGGTCTTGCGGTGGACGGCCTTCGGCGTGTGCGCGACGGTCCGGGCGGGCCCCTGGCGCACGAGGACCCGGTAGCTGTCGGGGTTGTCGGCCCACGTCGTGTCGAGCGGCTCGCCGAGGAGGCGCTCGAAGCGCCACAGCACGTCTCCCTCGCGCCCGACGAGGAAGCCGATCTCCCTCCCGCCGCGCTTGACCAGCCGCGAGCCGTGCTTGCCGCCCCGGGGCACGACCTCGTCGCTCGCCCGGCGCAGGTAGGGCGTCTGGCCGGGGCAGTCGCCCCGGCCGGCCTCCACGGTGATGCAGAGCACGTCCGGCGCCACCGCGCAAACGCCCGTGACGCGGGGCTTGGCGGCGGGTGCGGCGTCACCGGCCGCCAGGCTGCTCACCAGCAAGATCCAGGCGATGGATGGCATGGGTCCTCCTCCACGTTGCCCGGGCGCCGAGGCGGCGCGTCCACGTCGGGCCGCCGCGCTGCCTGGCAGCATAATCGCCCCGCGGGGGCTTGGGCAAATCCCATTCCCGCAGCCCGGACAACAGCAGCAGGAGACGATGGCCCACGCAAGCGGCGGCCAAGCCAGGACGCTCAGAGGTCCCTGCCCTCGATTCCGTGAACGGTGAGGTTCGCGTCGGGCAGTCCGTCCCGCCCGGGGCGGATCTGCCTTGCCCTCAAGTACCGAACGGCACCGTCGGCGAAGAGGAAGTTCCGGCTGCCTTGCCAGCACCACCAGCCGCTATCGTCGCTGGCGCGAGGGTGGTTGCTGGTCCACTCCCCGATGAGGACCTTCCGCGACGGGTCGGCCACCTGGAACGGGCTCTGGGCGATGGACGGACGGGGGTTGGTGTACGTGTCGGCCGCGCTCGACATCTGGTCGATCTGCTCGGGGCTGTGGTAGAACGCCATCGAGTAGGCGTAGCTCGTGGCCTCGTAGTCCTCCCGCTTGGGGTCGCCTGGGCAGAGCAGGACGGAGGGCTTGTCCTTGCTGACCGACCCGCCCAGGTAGGGCGCGACGAGCCCCCGCCAGCCCCGACCCATCCAGAGCCAGTAGTATGGCTTCGTCGAGACGGGGTCCTGCGCGCAGGGGTAGGTGTCCTTGTGGGTGTGGACGTAGAGCGTCACGGCGGTGTGGATGTGGCGCAGGTTGGCCGCGCAGCGGGTCCGCAGCGTGATCGACCGGGCGGCGGCGAAGGAAGGCACGAGCATGCCGGCCAGCAGCCCGACGATCGCCACGACGACGAGCAGCTCGATGAGCGTGAAGCCGGCCCGGGCGCCGGGGGCACGGCCCGGGCCGGGCGCCGCGGCGGCGCGCAGGAGGTGCCGCCCGGCGTCTCGGTCCGGCCCACGCCCCGTCTCCGAACCCGCGGTGTCCCGTAGTCCGTGCAATCGCCTTCCGTTCCTTCCGCCTGCGAAGCGGTCGACGCTTGCCGCAACCAGCCTAGCACCCGGGCCGCCTGAAGGCACCCGGATTCCCCCTTTGTCCTCTCAGGACCGCCCCGAGATGCGCCCGCGCAAGTCCGCAGTGGACAGGCCGCGACGCGCGAGGAGGAGATCGGCCGCATGATCGCCGGGTCGGCGCAGCCGAAGCCGTAACGCGCGGGCCGGCGGGTCCCCCTCACGGCCGCTCGATGACCGGCGCGCTGCGGACCTTCGGCGGGACGGGCAGCGATTCCAGGCCGGCGATGACGGGGTCGGGGACCTCGCGGACCTCGCGGTCGCCGCGGTAGGGGCAGTACGTGTCCACCCAGGCGATGAGCCGCCGCAGGTCCTCGCCGGCGACCTTCACGCCGTGGTGCCTTCCGCCGGAGGCGATCTCGATCAGCCGGCTCCGGATGGACAGCGTGGTCATCGGCCGGACCGTCGCGTAGCTCTTCGGGTCCTTCTGGCCGAAACCCTCGACGTTGAAGCACCCGGCGATGCCGACGCCGGGCCGGCGACGATCGCGGATCGGGCTGGTCCACGCCGGGCCCACCAGCGTGAGGTACGGCTCCTTGAAGAAGGCGTGCCCCGGGCGAAGGGTCAGGTCGAGCTTCTTCCGTCCCTTGCCGTCGCCCTGGTGGCACCGGCCGCAGTGCCTGTCCAGGACGGGCTGGCAGAAGCGCTCGTAGCTGACGGACTCGATGCCCCACGGCGGCGGCGTGAGCTCGGCCGGCTCGCCGTCCAGGGCCTTCCCGCGGCGAGACGGCGACGCGGCGGACATCAACTCGTGGCAGCCCAGGCAGCCGCGCTTCTCGCCGGGCAGCACGCCCGTGAACGACCGCATCGTGTGCAGGCAGCGGAACCGCCCGTCCAGGAGCTGGAAGTGCAGCGCCTTGCCCGGCGGGGCCCGGAAGCAGACCGACCCGTCGGCGTGGACCGGCACGGTGCCGAGGATGCGCTTGACGCCGTCCTCCTGGATGATCGAGATGCCCGGCCCGGAGTGTCGGTAGGTCTTGTTCCACGTGGAGTACGTCTTGGAGTCCATCCGGATGACGCGGAGGTAGCGGACCTTCTCGCGGGGCAGGTCTCCCACGCCCTCGAAGACGCTGGCGCTGTAGAACAGCCCGGGCTGCGCCGGGCGGCGATCCTTGCCCGTGCCCGGCCAGGCGACGCGGTCGGCGAGCGCCGGCGGGCGCTGCCGGGGCCTCACCGGCATCGCGTGCCAGACGTGGTGCGCCCCCTCGTAGATCAGCTCCCGGTTGCCGTGGACGTCCATCAGGTACAGGCGGAACCTGCCGCCCGACCGCGCCGAGACGAGGAAGTCCTCCTCGCCCAGGGGATACGGCGTCTTGTAGGCGTCGTATCGCCCGCTGCGATGGTACCGCGGCGTGAGGACGGGGTCGACCGGCCCGTTGCCGCTCTCCGGCCAGGGCAGATCCGCCGTCACCTTCGCCAGGCCGTCCGGGAAGTTGAAGCCCTTGTCCGGGTCGATGATGCCGATGCACCCGGCGAACCAGTTGTGGTGCCCAAGGCCGGTGAACATGATCCGCCGCGTGCCGGGGATGGGGCGCGGCTCGGCGAGGTGGTCCGGCCAGACGCTCTGGTTGCCCCAGAACGCCGCGACGCCCGTGCCGTCGGGGTTCGTCGTCCAGAGGCTCTGGATGCGCCACAGCGCCTTGTCCGTGTACTCCCAGCGCGAGTAGATCACGCGCCCGTCGTCCAGCAGGGCGGGCAGCCAGTCCGGCTCGTTGCCGCACGAGACGATGTAGATGTTCCTTCCGTCGCCGTCGCATCGGGCGAGGACGTAGGACTGCGTGTAGGGCATGCAGCGGACGTACGTGTGGGCCCGGCCGGTGCAGAACATGATGTGCCCGTCCGGCAGGTAGATGGGGTCCAGGTCGTCGTACGGGCCGTCGGTGAGCTGCCGCAGCCCTGCCCCGCCTGCCCCGAGCTTCGTCGAGGGGTCGAGACCGATCTCGTACAGGTGGAAGGCCGGCCCGTCGTGCGGCTTCATGCAGAACAGCACCTTACGGGCGTCGAAGGACAGGTCCGGGCGCCAGAAGCTCGCGGGCCTGTCGGGCGCGAGCTTGCGGATCCTCCCGCCGGGGTGCAGCCCGTCGAGGACGAGCAGGCGCCCGCCCGGCACGGCCATGGTCCCGTTGCGGTGCCGCGCCTGGTGCGGCCACTCGCCGCCCTGCGGGTAGGGGTTGTCGATGAACAGGACCTCTGTGAAGTCAACCCGCGGGTTGGCCAGCACGATGCGGCGCTTGACGCGGCGAACGGCGAGGTACAGCGCCTTGCTCGCGCCGGACGCCCGGCTGCCCTTCAGGCCGGCGAGCCGCCCGGCCAGCCGGTCCAGGTCGGCCAGCTCCCTCCTCAGGTCCGGCGGGCGCGCGTGCCTCGCCAGGCGCCTTGCCAGCTCGCGCGCCCAGCGGACCTCGTCGGCGACGCGCCGGGGCGTGGGGTCGTTGTCGGCCTGGAAGAGCCAGTCCTTCTCCAGCAGGGCCCGCGCCTCGTCGGGCGACAGCGTGCGCGTTTCCGGCGTGACGGGGTCGGCGATCTCCGGCGCGACCGCGTGAGGCAGCCCGCGCCGGCCGACCCGCTTCCGCAAGCGCGCCAGCTCCCTGCCCGTCGGCGGCTCAAACGCGGGCCACTTCGCCAGGGGAGCCCCCTGCCCCTTCCGCATCCAGGGCTCGGAGTTCCTGTACGTGGCGGAGACGCCGCTGTCCGGGGGCGTCAGGCCCGTCATGGCCGCGCACACGCCGGTCTGCGGGTCCAGCGCGACCCAGCCGCCGAGCCCGCGGTCGAGCGCGGCGTAGTCGTTCTCGTGGTCGTGGTTGGCCTCGAGGTTCGCGTAGGTCGACAGGCGGACGTCGCCAAGCTTCCGCGGGCCGCGGTTGGTCAGGACGAACTCGATCGCCGCCTCGCTGCCGGCACCTATCACCGCCCGGATGCGAATGCCCAGCACGCCGTCGGGCGTCTCGCTCTCGCCGAGGGCCCCGCCCCGGGGCAGCCGGTGGACCGGCCTGACGACGCGAGGCCACTCTCCCGTGGCCCGCCCCGTCACGGTCGGTCCCGCATGCCGCACCGGCGCCCGCCCCGCGCCGGGCCGGTAGTGCACGGCCCAGGCGAACTGGCTGAGCTGGCCGCCCCTGGGGCCGCGAAGGCACTGCCGCCTGTGACGCTCCCAGTTGAACCCGCCCGCCGGCTCGAGCGCGAAGTCGGTGACCTTGTTGTCGAGCCAGACGACCGGGCGTCGCGGCGATGCCTCGGCGGGCAAGGCAGGTACACCCGGCAGCTTCGCGAAGGACCGCCTCGCGCGGTCCACCCGCTGGCGCAGCTTCGCGTAGGACGAGTCGAACGCGAACAGGACGACCGCCCGCGCCTCGCTGCCCGGCTCGATCGCGCCCAGCGTCCACGTCAGGGCCCCGTCCACGTTGCCGGCGGAGTCCGTCGGTTGGGCGGGACACGTCCCCGCCAGCAGGAGCACCAGGACCGCACCGGCAGGGACTCGCTCGATCATGTCGCCTTTCCTTCGCCGCCCGGCGGGGCGGGCGTTCGCTCTCCTCATCGGACACATTGTACCGTATCGGCAGGCGACGGGCAGCGATGCAGGCCGGCCTTCCAGCCGTCAGCCCATGTGCAATCCGGAGCGGGGCCAGGTACACTGGTCGGCCGAACCCGTTGGGAGAGGGCCTTTCCATGAACGTCAGGAACATCGCCTGTGCGTCGTTGATCACCGCGTACGTCGTGGCCGGCGGCTTGCCGGCACAGGAGACGAAGGCGAAACCCCGCGGGAAGCGGACACGCAGGAAGCCGGCCGTCGCGATGCAGCCCACGAAGCAGATCGTCTACAAGACTACGGAGAATGCCGACGGCGCGGAGGTGAAGCTGCGGCTGCACGTCTTCGAGCCGCCCGGCCACAAGCCGTCGGACAAGCGGCCGACGGCCGTGTTCTTCTTCGGCGGCGGATGGGTCGGCGGCTCGCCGTCCCAGTTCTACGCGCACGGGAAGTACCTGGCGTCGCGCGGGATGCTGGCCGTCTCCGCCGAGTACCGCGTCCGCAGCCGCAACGGGACCACGCCGTTCGAGTGCGTCGCCGACGGCAAGAGCGCGATCCGCTACGTCCGGGCGCATGCCCGCGAGCTGGGGGCGGACCCCAACCGGATCGTCGCGGGGGGCGGCTCGGCCGGCGGGCACGTCGCCGCGGCCACGGGCACGCTGCCCGGGCTGGACGAGCCGTCCGAGGACGCCTCGGCCTCCTCGGCGCCCAACGCGATGGTGCTGTTCAACCCCGTGATCGACTGCGGGCCGGAGGGCAGCTACGGCCACGCGAGGGTCCGCGCGCGGTGGAAGGAGATCTGCCCCACGCACAACGTCTCGAAGAAGACGCCGCCGACCCTCCTCCTCCACGGCACGGGCGACAAGACCGTCCGCTACGCCGACGCCGAGGGATTCGTCAAGGCCGCCAAGGCCGCCGGCGCCCGCTGCGAGCTGATCGGCTACGAGGGCCAGGGGCACGGCTTCTTCAACTTCGGCCGCGGGGGCTACGACCACTTCATTCGCACGGTCGAGGCCGCGGATAAGTTCCTCGCCGGCCTGGGCTATCTGAAGGGCGAGCCCGCCGTCAAGGAGTTCGTCGCCAGGATGACCCGGCCCCAAGCGAAGCGGCCCGCGGCCTCGGCGGTGCCCGAGCGCGACTGAGCGCCCGCCGGCCGGGGGCCCGGAGAGGAGGACGCAGATGAACGCGCTGACGTCGATCCGTCGCGGCGGGCTGCCGGTGCTCGTTCTCGGCCTGTCCGCCGTCGCCGCCGCCGACACGCCCCCCGGGACGTTCGTCCTCGTCGCCGGCGACGACGTCGGCGGGCACTACTTCAGCCAGGTGATCCACGCCCCGCCGATCCGCGGGATCGTCACCTGGGGCACGCGGACGCACAGCAAGCCCATCCGCGCCCACGAGACGCAGCACTTCCTGCTCGGGAAGAACGCCTGGGTCGACGCCTGGCCGGCGGGCAAGCAGCAGGCCTGGGCCGGGAAGTTCCGCACCTGGCCGGACTGGAACATCTGCGCCCCCGTCGGCGAGTTCTACGAGCGCGACGGCGTCAGGATGCCGCGCCCGAACTGCAGCTTCTACCAGCTCTGCTGGGACGGCCACAACCGGCGGATCGTCTTCCACGTCGGCTCGATGACGTTCTCATACGACCCGGCCGGGCGCCGCTGGAAGCTCATCCACGCCCCCACCGTCGCCGACCAGCCGCCGGCCATGCTGATCTGGAGCAGCCTCTGCTACGACCCCGTGAACCGGCAGGTGCTGCTCTTCGGCGGCGGGGGCATCGACGCTCCCGACGGGCGGCCGCACACGTGGGCCCTCGACGTGACGACCGACACGTGGCGCCGCCTGAAGCTCGACGTCGAGCCCCCCGCCCGGTGCAACTCGCGCATGGTCTACGACGCGCGGAACGAGCTCATCGTCCTGTTCGGCGGCGACGGGCAGGATCGCGGCCTGGCCGACACGTGGGTCTTCGACATCCGCAAGCAGCAATGGCAAGAGAGGAAGCCCCCGCGGAGCCCCCACCCGCGCCATGGCCACGCGATGTGCTACCTGTCGAAGTCCGCGAAGGTGCTGCTCGTCGGCGGGCATCCCGTCTGCGACTACCGCTCGCAGGCGAAGCTCGCCCGGCAGACGTGGGTCTACGACGCGGCCGAGAACACCTGGACGCCGCTGGCCGTCGAGACGCCGAAGTCCCACTGGGCGTCGATGGAGAACATCCCCGGCACGGACGAGGTGATCCTCGTGACGGCCCACAAGTACGATCACGGCCGCGAGACGTACCGCTTCCGCTACGACGCATCGATCCCGCGGGCCAAGCACAAGGGCGTGCCCCCCGGCACGGTCGCGCGGAAGACCGAGCGTACGAAGGCGTGGTACGCCGACCAGCCGCCCGCCGACGCGAGGGCCCACGCACGGTTGCTCGCATCGCTGCCGGCCAACGAGTGGGTCGAGGTCAAGCCGCCCAAGAGCGCCAAGGGGCGCACGTGGGGCACGGCGATCTTCGACACGGATCGCGGCATCGCGATGAAGTGGGGCGGCGGGCACAGCGGGTACCAGGGCACGGACATGGCGTTCTACGACGTGGCCGCCAACCGCTTCGCCATCGACCGCACGCCGGCGGTCACGCCCGACCCGTTCGAGCGCTGGGCCCGCCGACCGCACGGGCGGACGTTCTTCCAGCAGCCCTGGACCCGCCACATGCGACACACGTGCGCCTACGACCGCGCCCGGAAGGTGGGCGTCTTCTGCGACGCCGGCGGGTCGAGCTTCTACGACCGCGCGACCGACAGGATGGTCAAGCACACCTGGCTGTACGACCCGGCCGCGCGGAAGTGGCTCGAGCCCATCGCCCAGCCCTTCCCCGGCGGCGGGACGCTCTCGCCCATCGCCATCCCCACGCCGGCGGGCGTCCTGGCCTACCAGCACCTGCGGCGCTACGAACCGGAGCACCTCTGGCGGTTCGTCGGCCGGGCCGGCAGGCCGGACACCTGGGGCTGGGAGGAGATCAAGATCCGCGGCCCGGCGCGTCCGCGCCGACACGAGCACATGACGATCGTCTACGACACGAAGCGAGAGCGGCTGGTGTTCCTTTCGGCCGGGCGGCGTGAGCAACGCCGCGACCACCGCGGCGACGCCGCACCCGAGCTGTGGTTCTTCGACATGAAGCAGCGCACCTGGGAGAGGAACCCGAAGCCCGCCCCCGGCGGGGTCGCCACGCGCGAGGCCGTCTACGTGCCCGAGGCCGACGCCATCCTCGCCTACGGCCCGGCGAGGAAGGACGACGCCGTCTGGACACGAGTGTATCTCTGTGCCGAGAACCGCTGGGTGCCCCTGCCGGTCCAGACGCCGCAGTACCTCGTGCACGAGGTCGCGCTGGTCTACGACCCGATCCACAAGGTCGCGCTGCTGCTCTGGCCGCCCGCCTTCGAGCGCGATATCCGCCCGCACCTCTTCCGACTGGACACCGCCGCCCTGCCGCGAGCCAAGCGATAGCGCAACTCGCCAAGAAACCCCGCACGCGATCCGGCGATGAATCCAGGGAGGTCGCGCGGCTCGCGCCATCGCGGGGGGGTACCCCCCCGGCCCGCGCAGCCGGCAAAGCAAGGAGCGAAAGATGAACGGGTTTGCCTTGGCGGTGACCGCCGCGTCGTGTCTGCACGTGGCGGCGGCACCGGGTGCTCCGAAGGCAGCGAAGGGGAAGGTCGTCCGGCTGTGGCCGGGCGCGCCGGCGACCGCACCGGCCGGGAAGGCCGAGCGGCGGGACGTCGTCCCCAGGAAGGCGGGTCGGACGATCACCAAGGTCACCAACGTCACGGACCCCACGATCACGATCGTGCGGCCGAAGGGGGCCGCCGAGGCGACGCCGGCGGTCGTCATCTGCCCCGGCGGCGGCTACGGCATCCTCGCCTGGGACCTGGAGGGCACGGAGATCGCCGAGTGGCTCAACTCGCTCGGCGTCACGGGCATCGTCCTGAAGTACCGCGTGCCCCGGCAGCGCGACGCCGCCTTCCAGGACGCCCAGCGCGCGGTGAGCCTCGTCCGCCACCGCGCCGGCGAGTGGGGCATCGACCCGCACAAGATCGGCATCCTGGGCTTCTCGGCCGGGGGTCACCTGGCCGCGCGGCTCTGCACGAACCACAGGGAACGCGCCTACGAGCCCCGCGACGACGCCGATCGGGTGAGCTGCCGACCCGACTTCGCCGTCCTGATCTACCCCGCGTACCTGGCCACGAAGGACGGCGCCGCCCTCGACACGGCCACGCTGCCCGTCGCGGCCGACACGCCCAGCACGTTCCTCGCTATCGCGTGCGGCGACAGGTTCACCCCCGGCGCCGTGCGGTACTTCCTGGCCCTGCGGAAGGCGAAGGTGCGCTCGGAGCTGCACGTCTTCCAGTTCGGCGGGCACGGCTGCGGGCTGCGCAAGGCGGACGCGAACGTCACGACCTGGCCCGCGCACTGCGCGCGGTGGATGGCGGGACTGGGTGTGGTG
>CAZXOC010000147.1:13532-17806 GCA_964642165.1 uncultured Planctomycetaceae bacterium
CGTGGGCTTCTGTCTCGGGCTTTCGTACCGGGCTTCCGTCGCGCTACCTCGCATTCGGTCCCCCCGCGGACAGGTCCGCGCAGATGAGCTCCCGATCGTTCCGCGCGAAGACGTGCTTGCGTGCGTAGGCGGGGTGCGCCCAGCAGACACCGCCGCGCTGGCGGAGCTGCTCGGTCGTGGGGTCGATGAGCTTGGCGCGCCCGATCTCGTGGAAACCCTTCGGCGAGAGCGTGCAGAGGATCAGCTCGCCGCGCTCGTTGAGCATCCAGATGCGCTCGCCGTTGCGGACCATGTGGATGTTGCTCCACCTGGCCTTCGGCGTGGCGGTCAGGTCCTCCCAGACGCGGTCGCCCGTGCGGGCGTCGAGACAGCGGAGCTGGCCGTAGCTGTCCACGCCGTAGACGTGGTCGCCCTGGAGGACGGGCGTGGCGATCATGGCATGGAGCGCGTCCGTGTCGCGCTCGCTCCGCCCGCGGCGCCGCCAGAGCTTCTCCACGCGCGGCGGGGCCGACAGAAGCCGCAGCATGAGCGAGCCGTCGTAGAACGCAGTCACGAACAGCCGCTCGCCCTGCACGACGGGCGTCGGCACGTTGATGATCATCCGCGACGGCTTGAAGCCCCAGCGCCAGTGGACCCGCCCGGTGACGGGATCCAGCCCCGCCACGCTGTCGCCCGTCCAGCACACGAGCACGCGCGTCTCGCCCTGGCGAATGATGACCGGCGCGGAGTAGGACGCGCGATCGTCCAGCGCCCGCCACGTCTCCTTGCCCGTCTTCTTGTCGAACGCCACCACGCACGCCCCGTCCGCCCCGCCGATCTGCACGATGACCCGCTCGCCGTCCACCAGCGGCGCGGCGGCAATGCCCCAGACCGGCACGCGGGCCTGGTAGTCGGCGGCCAGGTTCCTCCGCCACAGCACGCGGCCGTCGTTGGCGTCGAGGCAGTGGAAGTGCCCCATCGTGCCCAGCGCGTAGGCCCGCCCGTCGTCGACGGACACCGACGCGCGCGGCCCGGCCGTGTAGCTGACACGCCTGTAGGGCGCGGCATACGCGCGCGACCAGAGCGGGCGCCCCGTCCGGGCATCGAAGCAGTGGACGCGTTCCGATTCCCGCGGCCGGGCGAGACGATCGGTGACGTAGACACGCCCGTCCGCCACGGTCGGCCCGCTGTAGCCGCTGGAGATCGGCGCCCGCCACGCCAGCTTGATGCGCTCGCGGGGGAGCTTGTCCAGGATGCCAGTCTCCCTCCAGACGCCGTCGCGCCCGGGCCCGCGCCACTGGGGCCAGTCGGCGGCGGCGGCGCGTCCCGGCGCCGCGAGTCCGACGGCCAGCCATGCCAGCGCGGCGACCTCGTGTGCGCTGCGCTTCATCGTCGAGGTCCTCCTTTGTGCGGCCTCGGCGGCGACGCGGCCTCAGCCTCCGGCCGGGCGCTTCACGGGCGCCTTGATGGGCCGGCGCTTGCGGGGCCGCGTGCGCTGGCGGCGCTGGGAGAGGATCTTCTGCGCCAGCTCCATCGAGTCGCCGTAGCGCTTCTGGAGGCGGGCCAGCTCGGCCTTGAGGTCCTTGACGACGCCCGCGTAGGCCGGGTCGCCGTAGACGTTCTTCAGCTCGTGCGGGTCCTTCTTCAGGTCGAACAGCTCCCAGGCGTCGATGTCGTGATAGAAGTGGATCAGCTTGTGGCGCTTGGTCCGCACGCCGAAGTGGCGCTTCACCGAGTGGGCGCCGGGGTACTCGTAGTAGTGGTAGTACATGCTCGTGCGCCAGTCGGCGGGCGTCTTTCCCGCCAGCACCGGCCGGATGGACCGGCCCTGCATGTCCTTCGGCACGGGCGCGCCGGCGAAGTCCAGGAACGTCTCGGCGAAGTCCAGGTTCAGCACGATGTCGTCGTTGACGCTGCCGGGCTTGATTCCCTTCGGGTACCGCGCCACCAGCGGCATGCGAAGCGACTCCTCGTACATGAAGCGCTTGTCGAACCACCCGTGGTCGCCCAGGTAGAAGCCCTGGTCGGAGGTGTAGATCACCAAGGTGTTGGCCGCGAGCCCCGACTCGTCGAGGTACTTCAGCAGCCGCCCCACGTTGTCGTCGATCGACGCGATGCAGCGGAGGTAGTCCTTGATGTAGCGCTGGTAGCGCCACTTCATCTCGGCCTTGCGGTCCAGGCCCTCGGGGACGGGGGCCTTCAGGTCGCCCCGGTTGAGGTCCTTCATGTGCATCCGCTGCTGGCGGGCGGCGTCGGATCGCGTCTCGTAGTCGTCCCAGAACGTCTCCGGCAGGGGCCTGTCCTCGTTCTCGTACATCCGCGCGTGCTTCGCGTCCGGCTGCCAGTTGCGGTGCGGGGCCTTGTGGTGGCACATCAGGAAGAAGGGCTTGCCCGCCTTGCGCTGCTTGAGCCAGGCGATCGTCTTGTCCGTGATGATGTCCGTCACGTAGCCCTTCAGGCGGACCGTCTCGGGGCCGTTGTCCTTGAACGTCGGGTTGTGGTAGGCCCCCTGGCCGGGCAGGACGAAGAAGTAGTCGAAGCCGGTCGGCAGGCTCTTGAGGTGCCACTTGCCGATCATCGCGGTCTGGTAGCCGGCCTTCTGGAGCAGCTTGGCGACCGTCTGCTGCTCGCCGTCGAAGCGCAGGCGGTTGTCGATCACGCCGTTGAGGTGGCTGTACTTGCCCGTCAGCACGACCGCGCGGCATGGCGCGCAGATCGAGTTCGTGCAGAAGCAGTTGTCGAAGCGCATCCCCTCGCGGGCGATGCGGTCGAGGTGGGGCGTCTTGTTGATGCGGCTGCCGTAGCAGCTCACGGCGTGAGAGGCGTGGTCGTCGCTCATGATGTAGAGGATGTTGGGGCGATCCGCGCCCTCGCCCGCCGCCGCGATGCGCCCGAGCGCCCCGCCCGCGGCGACGCCCGCCGCCGAACCCGCCATCCAACGTACGAACTCGCGTCGATTCAGCTTCCGCATGTTTCGCTCCTCGCCCCCGGGGGTTGCCGTCCGATCGGCCTCGCGGCCCGCCGTGCGTATATACCACGCCGAAGCCGGAGATGCCATCCCCGTGGACTGTCCCGCCGGGCGAGGATAGACTACGGACCCGTGACGAACGGTGCGGATGGGCCGGTGTGATTCCCCAACACGGAGACGACCATGAGCAGACACCTCACCCGACGCGGCTTCCTGAGAGGCATCGGCCTGGGCGCCGCGGCGCTGGCGGGCGGGCGCTGGGCCCGGGGCGCGGCCCCCGGCGGCCGCAGGCCCAACGTCGTCATCATCTTCACCGACGACCAGGGCTACCAGGACGTCGGCTGCTTCGGCTCGCCGAAGATCAAGACGCCGAACCTCGACCGGATGGCCGCCGAGGGCATGAGGTTCACCGACTTCTACTCCGCGGCGTCGGTCTGCACGCCCAGCCGGGCGGCCCTGCTGACCGGCTGCTACCCCCCGCGCGTCGGGGGCCTGGGCGTGCTGTTCCCGCGAAACACGGTGGGGCTGAACCCCAAGGAGACGACCATCGCCGAGGTCCTCAAGACGCGGGGCTACGCGACGGCCTGCATCGGCAAGTGGCACTTGGGGCACCTGCCGCCCTTCCTGCCGCGGAGGCACGGCTTCGACTCCTACCTCGGCATCCCGTACAGCAACGACATGACGCTGGCGGCGAACATGGCCTACGCGCCCGACGCCCGCCTGGGCGAGGGCCTCACGCCCGAGAAGCTCAAGGCCGGCCAGAAGCGCAAGAACGCCGTGCCGCTGATGCGGAACGAGGAGGTCATCGACTACCCCGTCGACCAATCGCAGCTCACGAAGCGATACACGGCCGAGGCGGCCCGGTTCATCCGCGCCCACAAGGACGGGCCCTTCTTCCTGTACCTGGCGCACACCATGCCGCACGTGCCGCTGTACGCCTCCGGGAAGTTCAAGGGCACGAGCGCCCGCGGGCTCTACGGCGACACGATCGAGGAGATCGACTGGTGCGTCGGCGAGATCCTTCGGACGCTCAAGGGCTGCGGCATCGACGAGCAGACGCTGGTCGTCTTCACGAGCGACAACGGCCCGTGGCTCAGCAAGGGCGCCAACGGCGGCTGCGCGCTGCCCCTGCGGGGCGGCAAGTTCAGCACGTGGGAGGGCGGCATGCGCGAGCCGACGATCATGCGCTGGCCCGGCAGGATCCCGGGGGGGGCGGTGTGCCGCGAGGTGGCCGGCACGATCGACATGCTGCCGACGATCGCCCGGCTCGCCGGGGCCGAGCCGCCCCGCGACCGCGTCATCGACGGGAGGGACATCTCCCCGCTGA
>CAZXOC010000148.1:0-5270 GCA_964642165.1 uncultured Planctomycetaceae bacterium
GTCATGTACAGTTCGGCTCCGCGGGCGTCGAACGCCTCGCCGTAGCCCAGGTCGAGCCCGCGCAGCTTCAACTGGTCGTTGTTCTGGTTCGTGAAGTCGAACCGGGTCCCGCCCTCACAGACGATGGTCAGGTCGGGGTCGAGCGTGCCGATCCACCGGCGCGTCCGGTCGCCGTCCTCGGCGGTGAAGGTCAGGGTCGACGGGCCGTTCAGCAGCGTGATGTCGCCCACGTCCCAGTTGGACGTGTTGTCGGTCTGGTCGAGGATGGCGTCGCCCTCGAGCTTGAGGTCGAGGATGCCGAGGGCGTCGTCGTCCTTGTTGGGCCGAAGGCGGGCACCGTCCTGGAGCGTGAGGTCCTTGAAGACGACGATGCCCTCGACGCGGGGGTCCGGCCCGTCGGCGTTCTGCCAGCGGTCCCACAGCAGCTCGCCGTCGACGGTGGCGTCGTCGCCGTCGGAGACCACCGTGATGGGGATGTCGTCGAGGACCTTCACGAACGGCTGCGCGTTGCCGTCATCGGCCTGATACGGCAGTTGGAAGCCCAGCCCGCCGCCCATCAGGTTGACCTTGGTGTTCGGGCCGTAGGTGGCGTTGGGGTCGAACCGGATGCGGCCGTTGACCATGTTCAGCGTGAACGACCCGCCGGCGTCGCCGATCTTGCCGTAGACGTAGTGGTCGATGTGGTCCTCGCCGGTCTCGCCGACGGTCCAGACGCGGTCGCCGCCGGTGGTGGTGGCGTCGATGATGTGGAAGTCCTGCGCCTGTTCGGTGCGGGTGTCGCGCTCGCTCGTCGTGGCGTTGCCGTCGAAGCTCAGGTTGACGAAGTTCGTGGTGTTCTGCGCCCGCATGCTCAGGACGGCGCCCTCGTCGAGCGTGATGTTCCTGAAGTAGTAATGGTTGTTGCCGCTGCCCTCGTTGCGAATCGTGCGCAGGTGGTAGTCGTAGCGCCAGGTGTCGTCGCCGGCCTCGATGCGGAACGGCTGGTCGATGATCGTGACGTTCTCGTTGTTGGTGGTGTGGTCGGCGCCCCACGGCTTGGGCTGCTCGTCGGTGCGGGTCATCCGCATGACGATCCGCCCGGTGGGCCCGACGACGATCTCGTCGGCGAACGTGCCGTTGATGAGCGCCGTCCGGAAGTAGCCGTCCTCGTCGACGTAGACCTCGTCGCCGCGGGCGTAGATGCTGCCGCGGATCGACCGGGTCGAGCCGTCGCCGTAGACGTCGGCGTTGTTGAAGTTCTCGACCCGCTCGAAGCGGATACTCGCGTCGCCGGTGGCGGTGATGCTGCCGGTGCTCAGGACGCGAGACCAGCCGTCGCCGGTGGCCTCGTCGTTATCCGTGTTGATCTCCAGCTCGCCGGAGCGGATGTCGATGTCGCCAACGATCATCGTCCGCTGCGCGCGGATCTCGCCGGTCATGGGCCCGTCGACGCGGTCGGTGTTCCAGTTGCCGACGGTGGTGGTCATATTCGCGTCGGCGCCCACGATGAGGTCCATCGCGTAGGTGTTGCCGTCGGTGTGCGTGAACCGCAGGTCGAACGGGTCGCGCAGCCAGAAGGTCCGTCGGTCGCTGATGTTCGGGGCGGCCAGGCCGATCGCGTCGCCCGGGGCGACGCCCGCGACGGGGAGGGGGCCCAGCCCGCCGTCGAAGCGGACGTTGCCGCCGTCGCGCCCGACGAAGACCGCCCCGTCGGAGACGGGGAAGCCATCCGGCCAGCCGTCGCAGTTGCCCTCGTTGTCGAGGATGAACTGGATGTTGGTCGGCCAGCTGTGGTCGGCCGGGTTGAAGTTCTCCGCGCGGAGGGCGATCATCGAGCCCTCGACCCAAGTGTAGGTGGCGGCGGTCTCGAACTTGCCGCTGTGGCGCACCCACACCATCGCGCCGTCGCCGACGTTGATCGTGCCCTGGCTGGGCTTGTTGCCCGAGGCGCTGTCGTCGCTGTCGTCGAGGATCAGGCTCGCGCCGTCCAGCAGCGTCAGCGTGCCGCCGGCGCTGAGGGACTCGTTGGAGCCCAGCCGGACCCGCCCGTTGGAGACCCGGAACTCCTTGCCATCGTACACGGTGGCGGCCTCCAGGACCAGGATCTCCCGGTTGATCCAGCTTCCGTCGGCCGGGCCGGTCCGCGTGATCACGCTCCACCCGATCGGGGACGGCATGTTCTCGAACGTGACGGTGCCCGGGCCGTCGAAGTTCACACCCGTCTCGGTGTTGGTCGTCGTGAACGTGGCGAAGGAGATCGCCGCGTTGGTCGCACTGTTGACGTTGATCTCCAGGCCCTGGTTCGGCTCGCCTTCCTCCATCTTGCCCATGAAGGCGTCCAAGGTCCACGGGCCGAACGCCGCCGTGCGGTAGATGTCGTCGATGGCCAGGGGGTCATCGCCGAGCTTGATGTACTCGCCGTCGCTGCCGCCGATAATGAGTCGCCCGAGGCGGTCGCCGCTGGGGTCGGCCGGGCCGCTGCCGCCCAGGTCGTCCGTGTTCGGCGCGGTGGAGCCGCCCCAGACCGCCCCGTCGTGCAGGACGACGTTGACGTCCGGCATGGTGCCGGCGTCGTAGCTGCTGGCCCCCGCAAAGACGGCGCCGGTCGTGTTGCCGTCGAGCAGCGCGCCGCCGGCGACGGTGATGACCGGCAGGACGTTCATGCCGGTCTCGCCGAGGCTCAGCCAGGCCGGGGCGTCCGTGTTGGCCACGGTGAAGTTGGGCATGCCCGCCAGCGCGTCGGGGTCGCTGAGGATCAGGCGCCCGCCGTCGTCCAGCGTGAAGTTGCTGGAGTCGTCGGGGCCGGTGTGGTCCACGCTGAGGCGCCCGCCGACGGTGAGCGTGCCGCCGACGACGCGGAGCTCGCCGGCGTCCAGGTCGCCGCTGACGTTCGCCGCCCCGCCGGTCGCCGTCAGGAGCGGCACGATCAGCCCGGTGTTCGGCAGGTTCAGCTCGCCGGCGTTGACGGCGATCGCCTCGATGACCATGTCGTCGATGCCGCCGGCCGCGGTCACCGTGCCGCCGGTGACGTTGAGGACGGACGTGCTCAGCAGCCCGTCGACCGTCAGGGCCCCGCCGTTGGCATCGATGCTGGTGAATACTTCGACCATCCCCTGGCCGTGCAGGGACCCGCCCGTGATCGTCAGGACGTCGTCCACGTACACGAGCCCGCCAACAGTCGAATCGCCACCGGAGACGTTCAGGTTCCCGTAGACGTACAGCTCGCCGCCGACGCTCAGGTCGCCGTTGACGTTCGTGAGGCCGACGATGGCGTCGCCGTCCACGTTCGCCGCGCCGTTGACGGTGAAGTTGTCGGCATCGATGGAATCGGCGCCGACGAGGTCGCCGTCGATCGAGACGGACCCGTAGACACCGATCGCTCCGTTGGCGTCGACCGTGCCACTCACGGCCAGGCCGCCGTCGCCGGAGATGTCGCCGTCGACGCGGATCCTGTAGCCGTCGCCCGCGGTGAGGCCCAGTGTCCCGCCGGGGACGGCTGCGTCGCCGACGAGGATGACGTTGGCGCCCAGCGCGGCGTCGGCGTCAAAGGCGTAGGCCTCGATGGCCCCGCCGCCGGTCCCGATGCTCCAGGCGCTGTCGAGCGTCAGGTCGCTGCCGTCGGCGCTGGCCAGAACCAGCGCGCCGCCGTCGATCTCGAAGCCGGCGTTCGGCAGCGCCAGCCCGCCGGCGTCGCCGAAGACCACCATCGTGCCGTCCCGGATGGAGAACGTCGTGTTCAGGTCGTCGGTCGCGCCGCTGAGGTCCTTGAAGATCAGCGTGCCGGGGCCCTTCTTCTCGAACGTGAAGACGTCCTGGTTGCCGTTGTACGCCCCGGCGTAGACGGTCATGTCGGTATGGATGCCGGTGGTGGCCTGCCCGCCGACGTCGACGGTGAGGCTGTCGAAGTGGAGGGCCGCGCGCGTGCCGGTGACCAGCAGCTCCGAGCCGTCATGGAGCGTCACGTTGCCCACGGCCGCCTCGGAGACCACCTCGATGGACGAATCGACGTCGACGTCGATGGTCGTGCCGAAGTCCGCGATCTCCGCCGGCGGCAGGCCGGTGGCGTTCATCAGGTCGCCGATGTCCGCGTCGCTCAGGACACGGTCGTAGACGTAGACCTCGTCGATCAGGCCGTTGAAGAACCGGTTCGGATGCTCGGGCCCCGAGGAGTCCCGCGCGTCGTCGATGGCCCCGATGTACGCGTTCCATGCCGAGGTGTCCAGCGAGTAGCCGTCCGGCAGGGCGTCTTCGTTGTTGGCGTCCACCGCGCCGTCCAGGTAGATGCGCACGTCGCTCCCGTCGCGGACCGCCACCACGTGGTACCAGGTGCCGGCAGCGAGGGTCGTGGCGCCGGAGGTATTGACCTTGGTGGCGTCGTTGTCCACGCTGAGCCCGGCCGTGCCCCCGGTGCCTTCGCCGGTGTTCATGAACCAGCGGATGCCGGGATACGTGCCGCTGTCCCAGTTGCCGCCCTTGCTGACGATGGACACGCCATTGTTGACCGTCGTGGGGTTGATCCACGCCGCCAGCGTGAAGTCGCCCTCGTAGAAGTCGAGTTCCGCGGGGTTGCCCAGGTTCACGTGGGGGCCCAGGTCCGTGTTCTGGTCGTCGCCGTCGGGGTCGCCGGTGAGCACGAGCGCCTCGCCGACCACACCGCCCCCGCCGACCGTGACGACCGCGCCGTTGGCCAGCGTGCCGTCGGCGTCCACGCCGATCCCGCCCTCGTTGACGACCGTGGTGCCCAGGACCCTGTCGAACGACCAGTAGCCCAGCAGGTTCTGGCGAAGGCCCTGGTTGCTGACGGGGGCCTGGAGCTTGATCCGCCCGCCGGCCAGGCGCACGGCCGCGTCGCCGATCGACGCTTGGCCCTCGAGGTCGACGACCGCCGAGACCGTGCCGGCGTCGACGACGAGCGTGGCGGAGTCCGGCGCGGTGCTGAAGGCCGGCCCGCTGGCCGTGTCGTTGAAGATCAGGGCGCCCGTCCCGCGCTTGGTGAGGGTGAACGGGCCGTTGAGATTCTCCGTCGGACCCAGCGTGACGTCGCCGTCGTTGTCGAAGGTGGTAGCGCCGCTGAACGTCGTGGAGGTGAAGGTCAGCCCCTGGCCCGGGACGTTGAGCGTGGCGGCCGCGGCGAGGCTCAGCCCGGCCATCTGTACCGGCTTGCCGGCGTCGATCGTGCCGACGCTGACGACGTGGACGTTCTGGTGGAGGCTGTCGACGCCGATGTCCACCCCGAGCTGCGAGCTGGCCATCACCTGCCCGATCTCGTCGACGCTCAACGCGCGGTCGTA
>CAZXOC010000148.1:5370-17755 GCA_964642165.1 uncultured Planctomycetaceae bacterium
GCCCTCGAACGTCCCGTTGGCGAGCCCGCCGAGGGTGCCCTGGTTGACGATCGTGCCGCCCTGGACGTTGTCGAACGACCAGTAGCCCACCACGCCGTCGGAGGGCGAGCCGGCCTCCTGGATCGCCGGCAGCTCCAGCGTGCCGTTGTCCAGCTCGATCCCCGCGCCGCCGAGGGCGTCGGCGTGCCAGATCCGCAGGGCGGCCCCGCCCGTGACGGTCGCCGTGCCGGAGACGATGCCCTCCGCCCCGGCGTTGTCCGCCGAGAGCTCCAGCACGCCGCTGGTGACGAGGATGCCGAGGTCCGTGGCCTTGATGCGCGCGGAGATCGTGTTGACGCCGACGGCCTCCTGCGTGATCCGCGGGGCCGCCGACGTCCCGCTGTGCGCGCGCAGGTCGAGCACGCCGTTGCTCACCACGTAGTCGCCGAGGCTGGCGAACAGGAGCTGGTGGGCGACTTGGCTCTGGGCCTGGAGGTCGACCATCAACTCCAGCCCGGTATTGCGGAACTCGGCGATGCCGTCGAGCCCGGGCACGCCGGCGGACCAGTTGTTGCCGTCCATCCAGTTCGTGTTGCCCTGCGGGGCCATCCAGATCGTCTGGCCCAACGCCGCGCCGCTCAGCACGGCCAGCCCCAGCACCATGACCACTGCGGTCCGCTTGCTGCCTAACATCTCTCGCTCCCTGTTGTGGTGGCGGCCGAAGGCGCCGCCGGGCTCGATCGTCGCTCTCCTGCTGGGCAGGTCAGGAAGTCCTCGTCCGCCCGCAACAGGCGAACCGCGCGGCGGTTGTGCCTCCGCCGCCGCTCGCCCCGGCCGCGAACGTGTCGGTCGGCGCACACCAATGCCCGGGACCGCCCTGCGATCCCGTTCCTGGCACGTCGCTCGCTCTGCGCATCGACCTGCTCACACGAACGGATCCCGGATGGGCGTTGCCTCAAGACCTCCTGCGCGAGCCGCCCAGACGCCAAAGGCACCGGGCGTACACACCGTTCTCTCCGTCACGAACATGCTCTCCGGACACCTAGACTATACCGCCGGTCGCGGAATCGGTCAACATGTTCTTCCGGCCTGAATTGCCCCGGCGGGCGGGACGGGACGGCGGCTCCGGGCGAGAATCGGCGGGCGCCCGCCCACTGCCCCGCCACCTACGGGGCCTTGCAGAGTTCAAACGACAGACGTAGAATCTCTGGCTGGCGTGGTTCAAGTACGAAGGCGTGGTGAGTATGAGTCCAAGAGCGATCCGTGACGGCGCGGCCGTAACGTTGTACGTGACCCCCATCGGCGACGACCAGACGTACCTGAGCGTCGTGGCGCGGGACGGCGCCGACGACCACCAGGCGACCGACGAGGGCTACCGGATGGTGGCGGAGCTGCTCCGCGAGCGGCAGATGGAGATCGTCCACGAGCGTGTCTTCGGCTTGCTGAAGGCCGACACGACCGTCCTGACGGTCCGGCGGAAGGTGCTGCGGGAGTGCGGGATCTCGCCGGAGACGCCGGTGACGTACCTCCAGGGCCGCCCGCTGCGGGGCGAGGGGCTTGCCGGCGCGAGCCTGCTGGCGGTTCGCCCGTCGGGGGCCGACAGCATCTGGACGATCGCCGACGCGGCAGGCCGCCCCTCCGGGCGCGGGTGGAAGCGCGACGGGGTGACCTTCCTGATCCTCCAGAACCTCCACGGGCGGCGCGAGGACCTGGACACGACCGACAGCCAGACGGCCCAGGCCGACCGCATGTTCGACCAGGCCGAGGCGCTCCTCCGCGACCAGCAGACCACCTACCGCAACGTCACGCGGACGTGGATCTACCTGTCGAACATCCTGGGCTGGTACGGGGACTTCAACGAGGTCCGCAGCAGCAAGTACAACGGCTTCGGGCTGATGCCCGGGGCGGACAGCACCAACGGTCACCCCGTCCTCCTGCCGGCCAGCACGGGCATCGAGGGCGACGGGGCGAGCCTGGCGGCGGCGACGATGGACCTGCTGGCAACGATCCGCCAGCCCGACAGCCCCGTCGAGATCGAGCAGATGAGCAACCCCAGGCAGAAGGACGCCTTCCGGTACGGCTCGGCGTTCTCGCGCGGGGCGACGATCCGCCTGCCGGGCACGACGTGGATCAGCATCTCGGGCACGGCGGCCATCGACGAGACCGGCCAGAGCATCTTTGGCGGCGACTTCCGGGCGCAGATGCTCAAGACGCTGGAGAACATCGAGGCCCTGATCGCGCCGGAGGGCGCCGCCCTGGAGCACATCTGCGACGCGACGGTCTTCCTGAAGCGCCCCGAGGACGTGGACGCCTACCGCGAGGTGGTGGCGGAATGCGGGCTGGAGAACCTGCCCGGCGTGCCGGTGGTGGCGGACATCTGCCGGGACGAGCTGCTGTTCGAGATGGACGGCGCCGCCGTCGTGAACCACTCGTAGGGCCCGCGCGATCGAGCGCCGCCCGGGCCTACGGCCCGTAGGCCTTCTCCGCCGCGCCGGCGCGGCTCAGCCCTCGAAGTAGTCCATCCAGGACATGCGAACCATGCCCTCGGGCACGCCGCGCGCCTCGTCGACGAGCAGCTCCGGCATGGCCAGCTCGTGCCCGATCTGCTGCCGCGCGAGGTGGTCCCAGTCGAACAGGAAGAGCTTCTCGTAGTACCGGGCGATGCCGCGGTGATAGAAGATGAGGCTCGCGTCGCGGTTGTAGAGCGTGCCGGAGTTGCTCCAGTTGTGGCTGCCGATCAGGACGCGGCTGCCGTCGACGACGATGCCCTTCGTGTGGCAGTTGCGCTGGACGCGGATGTCGCCGGTGTCGAAGCCGTAGTCCTGGAGCCGCTCGAGCTTCCGGCGTGCGTCGGGGAACTCGCGGAAGATGATCCGCACGTCGAGCCCCTCGCGCTGCTTGTCCTTCAGCGCGTCCAGCAGGGCCTTGAACTCCGGCTGCTGGGTCCGGCCGGGGTTCAGCGTCTGGTTCTCGAAGTAGATGCGCCGCTCGGCGCCCTGGATCAGGCGAAGGACCTCGCGCTGGTAGTTGTCGGGCGTCAGCAGCGGCAGGACGCGGATCGGCCGATCGCTGCGCCGCCGGTAGATCTTCGCCTCGAAGTACTGGGCGGTCAGCTCCAGGGCGGCGACCTCCTCGTCGCTCAGCTCGCGGAGCGAGACGGGCACGAGCAGGTCGGGCACGGCGGCCAGCTCCGGGGCCCCCGCCTCGCGGGCCTGCTCCAGGTCGTGCAGGAGGAACTGCTCGAACACGCCGGCCAGGCCCTCGTGCTCCACGATCACGTGCCACTCGCGGTTGTAGCTGCGCAGCCACCGGGGCGAATCGTCGCCCTCGCCGGCGGGGTCGGCGTTCGGCAGGTTCGACGACTGCCAGTTGCCGCTGGACAGCCAGAACGCCTTGCCGTCCCGCACGGCGACCTTGATGTGGTAGGAGTTCTGGAAGATGCGCCCGGCGCCGCGTCCGTCCGGTAGTGCAGGAAATCCTCCAGCACGTCGATCAGCTCGTTCTCCCGCAGGGCCAACTGCTTGGGCTCCCCGCCGGGGTGCTGGATGATGTTGAGCTCCTCGCCCTTGATGACCTTTCCCTCGGCCTCGACGAGCGTGTTCCAGCCGAAGTCGGCCAGCTCCCGCCCGTCGGCGGCCGTCGCCTGCACGGCCACCAGCGTGTAGTCCAGCGCCGGGTTGGTCAGGAACAACGCCCCCGGCTCGAAGGCGAAGGTCACCATCGGCCCGAGGCGCCCGTCCGAGCCGAACTGGTAGTCGAACTCGGCGAGGCTGAACGACGCCTCCTCCTCGCCGTCGAGCACGTGGTGGTTGGTCAGCAGCAGGCGCCTGGCCCGGCGGAGCTGGTCGTACTTGCGGCGCTGCGAGGCGCGCTGCTCGTAGCGCTGCGCCGTTCCCGCGAGGAGTGACTCGAAGTCTTTCATGGCGAGATACCCCCAATGCGCACGACTCGTGCTGACCCGATAGGAGATTTCGCGAGCGCCGGGATTCTAGGCGCGTCGCCCCCCGATCACCACCGAAGGCCCCCCGCCGGGCGCGGAGTGCCCCGCGCGGGGAAGGATGGAGGATAGGCCGAAGGGAGGCCGGCCGCCATCGGCAAGCCGGCGCGAGGCGTGGGGCGCGGCGGCGTCAGCGGACCGGGGCCACCTGGTCCTGGGGACGGCCCTCGGGCTCGTCCTGCTTCGCCGGCGGGCGGACCGCGGCGACGTCCGACAGGCGTCTGCCCATCCGCCCGGCGACGGCGAGGAACGCCTCCACCATGTCGGGGTCGAACTGAGCCCCGGCGGACTTGCGGATCTCCTCGAGGCCCTCCTCGTGGGGCATCCCGTCGCGGAAGGCGCGGCTGGAGGTCATGGCGTCGAAGGCGTCGGCGACCGCGACGATGCGGCAGATCGGCGGGATGCCGAGCCCGCTGAGGCCCTCGGGGTAGCCCTTGCCGTCGAAGCGCTCGTGGTGGAACCGCAAGACGGGGATGGCCTGCTCGACGAACTCCATGCCCTCCAGGATCCGCGCGCCGAGGACGGTGTGGCGCTTCATGGCCTCGAACTGCTCGTCGCTGAGGCGCCCGGGACACAGCGCCACGGAGTCCGGCAGGGCCAGCATGCCGATGTCGTGCAGCAGCGCCGCCAGCTCGATCCGCTTGATCAGCTCGTCGGAGAGGTTCAGCTCCCGGGCCATCAGGGCGCTGTAGTGCTGCACCTTGCGGGCATGGTCGGCCATGTACGGGTCGCGGCGCTCCATCACCTGGACGATCTCCTGCAGCGCGCGGACGAAGAGGCCCTTGAACTGGCTGTCGAGCCCGGCGAGCTTCCCGCGGAGCAGCTCGACGCGATCGCCCTCCCGCATGCTGTCCGGCCAGGCCTCCTCCTCGATCTCGTGCGCCAGGGCGAAGCGGTTGCGCCCCAGTTGCTTGGCGGCGTACAGCGCCTCGTCGGCCAGGCCGACCAGGTCCGCCGCCCGCTCGATCTTCCCGGCGTACAGGTCGGCCACGCCGAGGGAGAGGCTCACGTTGATCTCGGCGCCGTCGACGACGACGATGTGCTCCTGGACGCCCTTGCGGATCCGCTCGGCGACCACGGCGGAGGCGCCCGCGGTCGTCTCCGGCAGCAGGACGCCGAACTCGTCGCCCCCCAGCCGCGCCGGCGTGTCCGCGCGCCGGCAGCTGCCCCGGATGACCTCCCCCACCTCCCGGATCACCTGGTCGCCCGCCTGGTGGCCCTTCGTGTCGTTGACCGCCTTGAACAGGTCGATGTCCATCACCATGACCGACAGCGGACGGTTGTAGCGCCGGGCCTGCTGGTACGTGTGCTCCAGCGTCTCGTCGAACTGCCGCCGGTTCGCCAGGCCGGTCAGCTCGTCCGTCTTCGACAGCTCGCTCATCGCCGCCAGGGCGGACCGCAGCTTCCGCGCCAGCAGCAGCGGCTCGCCGTGCAGGCCGTCCGTCAGCTCCGCCGCCGAGCCCTGCCCCGCCTCGACGCGCTGAAGCCGGCGCAGCAGCCGACTCAGCGGGCTGACCAGGAAGATCCGCGTCCCCGCGATGACCAGCAGGACCGCCGCGGCCGACAGCGACAGGACCACCAGCACCGTTCGCCGCGTGGTGGCGGCCTGGCCCTCGATGTTCGTGACCGACAGCCCGGCCTGGAAGTACCCCAGCGACTGCCCCGTGCAGTCCTTCGCCGGCCAGGCCACCGCCAGGCGGTCCTTGGCCACCTTCCAGGTCAGCCACGGGGAGAACGTCGTGATCGCCTGGTCGGGCAGGGCGTCCTCGCCGACCAGCGCGAGCGGCCCGGGGATCGCCGAGCCCATCCTGCTCAGCAGGCGATCGCCGAGCCGCCGGGCAAGGTACAGCCGCGGCGCGGGCGGCGAGGCGGTCTCGTCGCGGCGGAGGCGACAGCGGGCAAAGACAACCGCGCCGCGGCCCAGGCGAAGCAGCCCCGAGTCACACGCCGCCGGCACGGCGGGAGACGGCGCGTCCTCCCCGTGCGGCTCGGTGCCCTCCAGGGCGCGGCGGATATCGGCGGTGGAGGCCCCCCCCTCGCCCCGCCACCAGACTCGCCGCACGTCGCCGGCCGGATCGCACAGCCAGGCCCCGTCCACCTCGCCCAGGGCCGCCAGCCTCCGTGCGAAGGCCTCGGCCGGGAGGTCCGCGCCGAGCCCGCCGCCGTCCACGAGCGCCCGGGCCAGCCCCAGCAGCCGCTTCTGCTCGACCCCAAGGGCCCACGTGGCGGAGTGCTCCGTTCGAGCGGCCTGCTCTCGGATGGCATCGGTCTTCTGCCGAAGGACGTACGGTCGGAACACGAAGTGATCCAGCGAGCAGATCCCGCCCGCCGCCGCCGCCGCGAACAGCAGCACCAGGCGCAGGAATGATAGCTTCGGTCTCACCATGTACCGATCGCCCCTCGCCTCAACCAACACGCACCCAGAGCGCTACCGCCTGGGACCTCACCGCAATACTATCGGCAATCCACCGGGCCACTTTAGTCTCTACGGCCAAAGAGGATGGGCTGGGCGGCCTGCCGGGCCCCCGGGCGGCACACGGCCAAGTCGTTATCAGGAAAAGGGCAATCGGCCTCGACCAGCAACGCGGCCGGGCGCGGCCTTCGCAGCGCGACGCAGGCTCTTCGGCGGGCAGGGGCTTGGCCGACGCCGCCATCGGCGGTTATCATGGCGCGCCCGACGGCGCCGCGGGGCGACGGGCCGTCCGCGGGCCCACGCGCCCGCCCGGGCGGGGAGGCAGGCCGTTGTCCGTAGAGGACTGGCGGAAAAAGAAATACGACGAGGTCTTCGAGCAGACGTGCCTCCGGCTCGACCTGCAGCGCGGGACGGACGCGCACTTCACCGTCGAGCGGCTCGAGGGCCTGCTGCGCAGCGCCTACGTCGACCAGGGCAACGATTGGGTCGGCCGCGGCGGCCTGCACGAGATCGTCCAATCCGCCACGATCGCCGCCTACGAGCACACGCTCGCGGAATGGCGCAACGACCCCCGGCGCCAGGCCGGCCGCTGACCGGGCGCCCCCGACGCCCCGGAGCCCACCGGCCGGACCCGCCCGACCCGCCGCAGGATAACTGTTTTCCGGTCATGCTCTTAGCCTGAATCCTCCCCTCCGATCGCTCGCCGGCTCCGCGCCGGCACCGCGACGGCGCCCCCACGCCATGTGCCTGGCCAAATCCTGTATCTTACACTCGTTACAGGACGGCTGCATCTGGGAGGCATTTCGAGCAAAGGAGGGATACGCATGCTCGTCGGAGCACCGCGCGGGGCCTGGGCCCGCGCACTGGCAGCCGTCGCCGCCGCGGCGGTCCTCAGCGGCTGCGGCAGCCACATGGTCCTCGCACCCGAGAACCTCGACCAGGGCCTGGTGATCGTCCTGCCCGGCATCGACGGCGGGGGCGTGTATTGCCCGGCCGCATGTCACGCGCTCAGCAAGGGATCCATCGGCATGGCCGTCGAGCTGTACCACTGGACGGCCCCGCTCGGCCCGCTCTACAACCAGACCGCCGTTCTTCGCAACCGCGAGGCGGCGGGCGTGCTGGCCGGGCGCATCCAACGCTACCAGGAGGAGCACCCCGAGGGCGTGGTCTACCTGATCGGCCACAGCGGAGGCACGGCCATCGCCGTCTGGGCCGCCGAGGCCCTGCCCCCCGGCCACGACGTCCAGGGCATCATCCTGCTCGGCTCGTCGCTGTCGCCGGGCTACGACCTGTCGCGCGCCCTCGCCCGGACGCGCGAGGGCATCGTGAGCTTCCACTCCAACCTCGACGGGGGCCTGCTGGGGCTCGGCACGACGTTGGTCGGCACGATGGACGGCGTGCACGGCGAATCGGCGGGGAAGGTGGGCTTCCGGTCCCGGGCGGGCCCGACGAGCCCCGGCGAGTACGCCCGCCTGTACCAGGTCGGCTGGCAGCCGAGGATGGCCCGGGCCGGCCACGGCGGCGGGCACTTCGACTACATGGGCGCGGGGTTTCTGTCGGCCTACGTCGAGCCGCTGCTGAACGGGGCGGTCTGGGACAGCCGGGTGGTCGCCAGCGTCCGCTGACGGGCGGCCCCGGCGGCCGCCGCGCGCGCCGCCCGTTTGGGGAATTGGCGGGACTTCCCCGCCGCGGCCGGTAGAATGCCGCCGTGTCCCCGGGGCGCCGCGGCCGGCGAGGACGCCACCGACAGCCCTTCCCGGCCGTTCGCCGGGCGGGTGCCGGGCGGGCGATCCGGCCGCCGCGGCCGCTCGGCGTCGGCCCATGCTCGAACCAGCCGCAACGGATTCCGAAGCCTCCCGCAGACGACGGGTGCTGGCGATCGCCTCGTGCCTGGCGGCCATCGCCTGCTTCAGTTGCATCCCCGTCTTCCTGAGGCACCTGAGGCACTACCTCGACGCCTGGACGGTCAACGCCGTCCGGTACGGTACGGCTGCGCTGTTCTGGCTGCCGACGGTGGTCCTGCTGGGCCGGCGCTTCCGGTCGCGCCCGGGCGCCGAGACGCCCCTCCCCCGCCGGAGCGTCTGGCTGGCGGCGATCGTGCCCAGCGCCGTCAACCTGCTCGGGCAGGTCGGCTGGGCCCTGTGCCCGTACTACGTAAACGCCACGACGATCGGCTTCGTCATTCGGACGTCGTTCCTGTTCACGGCCGTGCTGGGGCTGCTGTTCATCCCGTCGGAGCGCGGCCTGGCGCGGCGCCCGCTGTTCGGCATCGGCCTGGCGGCCACCGTCGCGGGGGTCCTGCTGATGTACGTTCAGAAGCTCACGGGCGCCCGCCCCACGACGGGCGCCGAGGCGGTCGGTCTGGTCATCATCCTGGCCACGGCGCTGTTCTGGGCCGCCTACGCCGTCAGCGTCCGCCGCTGCCTGGGGGGCTACCCGCTGCGGCTGGCCTTCGGCGTGGTCAGCCTGTACACGACGGCGGGGCTGCTCGTGCTGATGCTGCTGCTCGGCAGCTACCACGAGCTGGGGCGCCTGGCGGCGAGGGAGTGGGCGCTGCTGGTCGGATCGGGGCTGATCGGCATCGCCTTCGGGCACGTGCTGTACCACCGGGGCATCCACGGGGTCGGGCCCATCGTCGCCAGCGGCATCATGATGCTCGGGCCGTTCCTCACCTACGCCCTGGCGGCCGTCGTGCTGGGCGAAGCGATGACGCTCCTCCAGTTCGGCGGCGGGCTGGCCGTCGTCGCCGGCGGGCTGGCCCTCATCAAGGCCCAGGCGCAGGCCGAGGCCACCGCCCTGCCCCTTCGCCCGTAGCTCGCCCGCGCGGGCTAGACGGCCCGCGCGGCCAGCTCCCAGAGCACCTTCGCCTCGCCGTAGCAGTGGACGGTCCGCTCGGCGAGGCCCCGCACGTCCCACCCGCGGGCGAACAGGCGCTCCAAATCCGCGCGGTCGAAGAACCGCTTCTGGACGCCGTCGACGACAAAGCAGCCGGGCTCGACCTGCGGGTGACCCACGGCCCCGTAGTTCACGTCGCCCGTCGAATTGACCCTCGCCAGCAGATGCCCGCCCGCCCGCAGGCACCGCCGCACCTCGCCGACGATCCGCTCCGTGGCCGCCCGGCGGAAGTAGTGCAGCGAGAGGTTGGCGACGATCGCCCCGAAGCGCCCGTCGGCGAACGGCAGCGGGTCCCGCAGATCGGCAAGCCGGAAGTCCGCCGCCGGCGCCGCACGGCGGGCCGCCCGCAGCGCCTCGGGCGAAAAGTCCACCCCCACCACGGCCAGCCCGCGCCGGCTCAGGTACCGCGCGTCGAGGCCGACGCCGCAGCCGAGGTCGAGCACGCCCTCGCCCCGGGCGGTCTCGAGCCCGTCGGCCCAGCGGTCCAGCCAGGGCTCGTAGCTCCGCAGCGACCGCTCGGGCTCGTGCCGCGCGAAGCGCCGGTCCCAGACGGCCCGGGGGTCTTCCAACTCGTCCATGCGTCCCCAGCATAGCGCCCCCGAGGCGAGCGTCAACGGCCTGCCGGCGACCCGGGCGATCCGGCCGGGGTCCCGCCCCCTTGGATTTGTCCCTTCCGCATGGGCGCTTACTTCAGCCGCCCGGGCATCCTGCCGAGAACATGCGGGGACGGCAGGTTCGGGAGAGATGCATCATGGTAGATGAACGGGCGTTCTCACGGTATCCCGTGCCGGAGGCCGCCGAGGTCCATGCGACCGTGGCCTTCGACGGGCAAGCCTACTACGGGCGCGTCACCGACCTGAGCCTCCACGGCCTGTTCGTCACCCTCCAGGCCGACATCCCCCAGGACGCCGAGGTGGAGGTCACCCTCCGCACCGGCGGGCAGCACGCGGGCATCCCCCTGACCTGCCACGGGCGGGCCGTCTGGATCTCCCGCGACGGCGTCGGCATCGAGATCCGGTACATGGACAGCCGCACGTTCACGCAGTACCGCAACCTCGTGGCCGCCATCTGCCGCGACCCCGACGAGCTCCACAGCCAGCTCCGCGCCTACGTCAACCCGCCCTCCTGAGCGCGGGGCCCGGCCCCGGCGCGGCGCTGACCTGCACCCCCGCCGCCGAAAGCGGCATCCCGTCTCCTCCCCCCCACGAGCCCCGCTGATGTCTGCCCGCGCCGCGCCCTCGGCGGGCGCGGCGGCGGCGCGCGGCGGCCTTGCAATCGCGGGGGGTGGTCGGGACAATCCGCCGGTCCGCCCTGGCGACGGGCGGCCCGCGGCTGTCGGATCGCCCTGCGGAGAGGTGCCATGAGCTTGAGACGGCTACGCGCCAACCCCCTGCTGACCCCCGACGACGCCGCCCCCACGCGGGCGGACCTGACGGTGCTCTGCACGCTGAACCCCGGGGCCGTCCGCTTCGGCGACGAGACGCTCCTGCTGGTCCGCGTCGGCGAGCGGGCCGACGACGAGCCGGGCTACGTCTCCTACGTCCACTTCGACAGCGACGCCGGGCTCACGAAGATCGGGCGCATCGCCACCGACGACCCCGACCTCGAGATCCGCGACGCCCGCGGCTACTTCCTCCGCGGACGCATGCTCCTGACCAGCATGTCCCACCTGCGCATCGCCCGCAGCACCGACGCCGCGCACTTCCGCTTCGACCCCGAACCGGCCATCTACCCCTCCATGCCCTACGAGGCCTTCGGCTGCGAGGACCCCCGCATCACCCGCATCGACGGGAAGTACCACATCACCTACACCGCCGTCTCCGACCGCGGCGTGACGGTCGCGCTGGCCGTCACGCAAGACTTCGTCCGCTTCGAGAAGCTCGGCGTGATCTTCCCGCCCTACCAGAAAGACGTCTGCATCTTCCCGGAGAAGGTCCGCGGCCTCTACGTCTGCCGCCACCGCCCGTACAAGAGCGAGTTCAACGACGCCTGCATCTGGACCGCCTACTCGCCGGACCTGCTGTCCTGGGGCCGCCACGAGCGGACGCTCGCGCCCGAGCCCGGCACGTGGTCCGCCGAGCGCGTCGGCTGCGGCGCCCCGCCCATCCGCACGCCCGAGGGGTGGCTCGAGATCTACCACGCCGCCGACGCCGGCGGGGTATACCACCTCGCCGCCATGCTCAGCGACCTCGAGCACCCCGAGCGCCTGATCTCCCACAGCCGCCGGCCCGTCCTCGAGCCCGAGGCCGACTACGAGCTGAAGGGCGTCTACGGCAACTGCGTGTTCTCCAACGGGCTGGTCGTGGACGACGACGGCACGATGACGGTCTACTACGGCGCGGCGGACCGGATCTGCGCCGCGGCCGTCACGACCGTCGAGGAGATGCTCGCCGCCGCGAAGAACCGGCCCTAGCCGACGGAGCCCGCCGATGACCAAGCGCGACGTGGTCAAGGAGGCGTTGGCGTTCCGCCCGCCGCCCTACGTGCCCTGGGCGTGGGACATGACCCAGCAGTGCGCCGAGCGCGTCCGGCGGCACCTGGGCACGGACGACCTGGCCCCGTTCGTCGAGTCGCACATCCTGCCGCTGGGCTCGGACATCGGCCGCTTCGAGGACCTCGGCGAGGATCGCTTCCGCGACCTCTACGGCGTCGTCTGGGACCGCCGCGTGGACAAGGACATCGGCACGCCGCTGGCCTGGCCCATCCGCGAGCCCGCCGACCTCGACGCCTACGACTGGCCCGACGACGCCTGCGAGCAGTGGCTCGGCGACGTCCCCCGCCTCATCGAGGCCCGCCCGGACCTGTTCCGCTGCTACCAGATCGGATTCAGCCTCTACGAGCGGGCCTGGACGATGCGCGGCATGGCCGACCTGCTGATGGACATGGTCGAGCGCCCCGACTTCGTCGAACGCCTCCTGGACGCCATCGTCGAGCACAACCTCAAGCAGATTCGCCGCGCCCTGCGGTACGACATCGACGCGATGTACTTCGGCGACGACTACGGCATGCAGACCGGGCTGATCATGGGCATCGGCCACTGGCGGCACTTCATCAAGCCGCGGCTGGCCCGGATGTTCGCGCCCGTCCGCGAGGCGGGCAAG
>CAZXOC010000149.1:0-17693 GCA_964642165.1 uncultured Planctomycetaceae bacterium
GGTCACCTCGCCGGCGTCGGGTGCCTCAGTGGCGGCCGGCGGCTGCGCTTTGGCCGGGGCGGGGGCCCTCGCCTTGGCCGTCTTGCGGCCACCGGCTTTGGCGGAGCGGGCCTTGCCCTTTCTGGCGGCGGCTTTGGCCTTCCTGGTGGTGGGGGGCTTCCGGGAGGGGGCTTTCTTCCTGGCGGTCTTGCTGGTGGACTTGGCCTTCTTCGCTGGCTTCGCGGCCATCCCTGGCGCCTTTCGCTTCAGTGCAACAACAGGCGTTCCGTTCGCCCTTCTCGGCGAGGCGCACTGTAAACGGCGCACAGAACGGCGTCAAGGAGGGCCGGGCACGTGCGAGCGCCGGGGCGCGGGCGTCAGGCCTGCTTTGCCGCGATGCGCCCGACGGGGCGGCGGTGGGCGGTGATCTCCTTGTCGAAGGCCTTGGCGAGGGCCTTCAGGCGCTTCACCACGTCGCCATGCCGGTCGAAGACGTTGTTCTTCTCGCCGATGTCGGCGTCGAGGTCGTACAGTTCCATCGTCCAGGGACGCTCGGGCTTCTTGCGCCGGCGGTAGTAGAGAGACTCCTTGAGGTGCAGCTTCCACTTGCCGCTGCGCACGGCGGAGAGCTGCCCGGCGCGGCTGTAGTAGAAGAAGGCCTCGTGCGGGGTCTTGGCGCCCGGCTGGCCGGACATCAGCGGCCAGATGTCCTTGCCGTCGATGACGCGGTCGGTGGGGGCCTTGGTGCCGGCGAGCTTCGCGATGGTCGGCAGGAGGTCCATGGTGGTGGCCAGCTCGGAGCAGACTGTCTTGGCGGGGATCTTCCCGGGCCAGCGCATGAGGCACGGTTCGCGCATGCCGCCCTCGTAGGTGGTGCCCTTGCCCTCCCGCAGCGGCAGGGCCGCGCCGCCGTGCTTGCCGCGGATCAGCCACGGGCCGTTGTCCGACGTGTAGATCACCAGCGTCTTGTCGGCGAGGCCGTGCTTCTCGAGCGCCTTGAGGATCTCGCCCGTGGACCAGTCGATGCACTCGATCACGTCGCCGTAGAGGCCCCGCTCGCTTCGGCCCTTGAAGCGGTCGGAGACGTGCAGCGGCGTGTGGGGCATGCTGTGCGGCAAGTAGAGGAAGAAGGGGCGGTCCCTGTTGGCCTCGATGAACTTCAGGGCCTCGGCGGTGTAGCGCTCGGTCAGGAGCCGCTGGTCGGTGGCGTGCTCGATGACCTTCTCGTCTCGCATCAGGACCGCGCCGCGCTTGCCGTCGGGCGCCTGGGTCATCATGTCGTTGCTGTAGGGGATGCCGAAGTAGGAATCGAAGCCCTGCCGGGCCGGCAGGAACGGCGGCAGGTGCCCCAGGTGCCACTTGCCGATGCACGTCGTGGCGTAGCCCCGGTCCCTCAGGAGGTCGGCCAGCGTGATCTCCTTCGGGTTCAGCCCCGTTCTTGAGCGGGGGAACAGCACGCCCCTCTCCAGCCCGACCCGCTTCGGGTAGCAGCCGGTCAGCAAGGCCGCTCGCGACGGCGTGCATACGGGCGAGGCCACGTAGAAGCTCGTGAACTTCCTGCCCTCGGCGGCGAGCGAATCGAGGTTCGGCGTCTTGATCTTCGGCGAGCCGAAGCAGCCGAGGTCCTGGTAGCCCTGGTCGTCGGTGAAGATGAGGACGACGTTGGGCCTGCCCTCGGGTGCGGCGGGCGCGGCGCCGGTCAGGTGGCGCGGCAGGGCCAGCGCCGCCGTGGCGGCGCCCATCCGGCGGAGCAACTGCCGGCGCGTCAGTCGGCTTGCGGGTGCCGCGGAGCGGCTTGTGGGGTCATTGGAATCGGCCATGATCGGTTCCTCTCTTGCCGAACGTCCCGGACGAAGGCTCCCATGCACGTGCAGTAAAACACCGCTCAGCCGCGTGAACAACGGCCTTTCCCGCGGCCGGGGGCATCGAGGCGGGAGAATCCGACGCGTGGAATCCGCCCGAACGTGCTGTAGCATATCCGACGCGTGGTCTGCCGCCTGGCCGGGGCGGCCGTCCTGACCGCGAAGGAGATGCAGCCATGGCAGCGAAACGGACACGCCGGAGCTTTCTCAAGACATCCAGCCTGGCGCTGGCGGCCCCGGCCGTTATCCCCGCCAGCGCCCTGGGCAGGGGCGGGGCGGTGGCGCCCAGCGAGAGGATCGTGCTCGGGGCCATCGGCATCGGTCCGCGCGGCCGGTACGTGTTGAGCTGCATGATGGCCGAGCCGGACGTCCAGTTCGTGGCCATTTGCGACGTGCAGGCCAGCCGGCGCGGCCAGGTCAAGGCCATGGCCGACAGCAAGTACGGCAACCGGGACTGCGTGATGTATCGCGACATGTTCCGGCTGCTCGCCCGGAAGGACATCGACGCCGTGCTGGTGGCCACGGGCGACCGCTGGCATGCCCTGGCCTCGATTCTGGCGGCGAAGGCCGGCAAGGACGTCTACAGCGAGAAGCCTTGCGGGATCGCGATCGGCGACTGCCAGGAGCTGGCGGACGTGATGCATCGCTACGGGCGCGTGTTCCAGGCAGGGACGCAGCGGCGAACGATCGACAACTTCCGGTTCGCCGTTCACCTGGCCCGCAGCGGCAAGCTCGGGAAGCTCCACACCCTCCACGCGTCCATCTACAGGCTCCAGGTCCTCTACGACTGGCTGCCCGCCGAGCCCGAGCCGCCGAAGGACGTGGTCGACTGGGACCGCTGGCTCGGGCCGGCTCCGTGGCGGCCGTACAACCACCGCTACGTCCAGGGCCGCTGGCGGAAGTACTTCGACTTCGACTCCGGCGCCACGCTGCTGGACTGGGGCGCCCACACGGTGGATCTGTGCCAGTGGGCGAACGATGCGGACACGACCACGCCCGTGTCGTTCGAGCCGGACGGCAACACGATCCATGCCCGCTATGCCAACGGCGTCAAGCTGGTGATGCGCAGCGGCGGCTGGCTTGGGCTGGGGACGTGTCCCGTGCGGTTCGAGGGCGACGAGGGCTGGGTCGAGACGGGCGACAGCGGGAGGATCGAGCTCCATCCCAAGTCGCTTCTCGATGAGCGGAAGCGTTTCGTCGTGCGGGGGACGCATCCGGCACAGCACACGCGAAACTTCTTCGACTGCGTGAAATCCCGCGCCCTGACCGCGGCGAACGCCGACGTCATGCGCCATTCGCACGTCGCCTGTCACGCCGCGGCTATCGCCTGGCAGCTTGGGCGGAAGGTCACGTTCGACCCCGCCCGGGAGGCCTTCGTCGGCGACGAGGAGGCCAACCGAATGCGGACGCGCGCCAAGCGCGCCCCGTGGCACGCGTGAGGACAACCGGGCGCTGCGGCCCGAGCGGCCGGCGAGCCATCTTGCGGAAAGGTCCACCCATGAGAACGCAGCGATACGTCGCGACCGCCGCCCTTGCCCTTGTGGGCATCGTGGGTGCTCCCGCGCTGCCGGGCGCTCCGGGGGCCTCGGACACGCGCCGGAAGCGCGAGGCAGAGCAGAAACTCGTCGCGGTGCTGCGCTCCGACGCGCCGCTGTTCCGGAAGGCGAGGGCGTGCCAGCAGTTGGCCGTGGTCGGCGGCAGGAATGCGGTTGGCGCGCTGGCTGCCCTTCTGGACGACGCGTCCCTCGGCGACTACGCGCGGTTGGGTCTGGAGCCGATCGACGACCCGAGTGTCGACGAGGCACTTCGTCAGGCGATGGGCAGGCTCGATGGCCGCCTGCTGGCCGGGGTGGTCAACTCGATCGGGGTCCGGCGCGACGCGAAGGCGGTCGAGGGACTGCGGAAGCTCGTGCGGGCACCCGGCAGGGGGGTGGCCTCGGAGGCCCTGGCGGCGCTGGGCCGGATCGCCACCGACGAGGCGATCGAGACCATCCGGCAGGTCCTCGCCGAAGGCCCGGCGACGCTCCGGACCGCCGCGGCGGATGCCTGTCTAACCGCGGCCGAACGCCTGTCGGCCCGGGGCAAGCAGGCCGAGGCCGTCCGCCTGTACGATGCCGTCCGCAAGGCGGACGTGCCCGGACATGTCCGCGCGTCGGCCACGCGCAGCGCGATCCTGGCCCGGGGGACGGCCGGCCTGACGCTGCTCCTGGAGCAACTGGAAACCAAGGACCCCGCCATGGTCGGCGTCGCGCTTCGAGCGGCTCGTGAGCTGCCCGGGCCCGCGGTGTCGGAGAAGCTGACGGCTGCGTTGGGCAAGGTGCGGCCGGACGTCCAGGCGCTGCTGATCGGTGTGCTGGTGGATCGCGGGGCCGCAACCGCGCGCGAGGAGATCGCCGCCCTGGCCGCCGGCGGTACGTCGCGGGTCCGCCTGGCATCGCTGAAGGCCCTCGGGAAGATCGGCGACGCCTCCGCCGTGGCGGTCCTTGTGAGGGCCGCAGGCGCCGGCGGCACCGAGGGGGCCGCCGCCCGCGCGAGCCTTCGAACGCTCGACGCTCCCGGCGCCGACGCGGCGATCCTGGCGGGCATGAAGGCCGCTGAGGGCGAGCGGCGCGTCGAGCTAATCGACGTGCTGGCCGACCGTCGCTGTGCTAACGCCACCGCTGCGCTGCTCCGCGAAGCCGCACGTGATGACGCGGACGTCGCCAAGGCGGCCTTCCAGGCCCTGGGCGTCCTGGCGAAACCGAAGGACCTTCCGGCGATGGCGAAGCTCCTCCTGGCCGCCGGGGGGAGGGCCGCCGGCAGCGAGGCCGAGAACGCCGTCGTCCTCGTTTCCGCCCGGATCGCCGACGCCGCCCGGCGCGCGGATGCCGTTCTAGCCGCCGTGGCGTCGGCCGGGCGACCCGCCCAACGGGCCTCGCTGGTTCGGGTGCTGGGAAGGATCGGCGGCGCGAAGGCCTACGAGGCCCTCGCCGCAGCGCTCGGCGATACCGACGCCGACGTCAACGACGCCGCCGTTCGGGCCGTGGCGGCATGGCCCGACGCTCGGGCCGCCCCGGTGCTGCTGGGCCTGAGCCGGAACGCCGCGAACGACACGCACCGCGTGCTGGCCCTGCGGGGCTACGTCCGGCTGCTGGGCCTGGCCAAGGACCGCCATCCGCGGCAGACCGTGCGGAAGTACGCCGACGTGCTGGCCGCCGCGCGCCGGGGCGACTCGAAGAAGCTGATCCTCGCCGGCCTGGCGAACGTGGCCCACGGCGACGCGCTGGACCTGGCGATGGCGCACCTGGGCGACGCGGGCGTGCGGTCCGAGGCGGCCTCCGCCGCGGTGAAGATCGCCCGCGCGATCATGGGGGCGGATCGCCAGGCCGCCCGAGCGGCGATGGAGAAGGTCCTGGCCGTGGCGAAGAACAAGCGTGTAGCCGCCGAGGCGCGACAGATCATCCGGCAGATCGACCGCTTCGCCGACAGCATCACGGCCTGGCGGATCGCCGGGCCCTACGCCGCGAGAGGCAAGCGATACGACCAGTTGTTCGACGTGGCCTTCGAGCCGGAGAAGCCCCGCGCCAAGGGCGTGGCATGGCGCCCGCTCGCCGCCGGGACGGACCCGAAGCGCCCGTGGCTGCTGGACCTGCTCCGGGCCGTCGGCGGCACGCAGCGCGTCGCCTACGCGCTGACGTGGGTCCATTCCGATGCGGCCCGGCCGGCCCGGCTCGAGCTCGGGACCGACGACGGCGTCAAGGCGTGGCTCAACGGCCGGCTCGTTCACGCCAACAACACGGCTCGCGCCGCCACGCCCTACACGGACCGGGCCGACGTGTCCCTGAAGGCCGGGTGGAACCCGCTGCTCCTGAAGATCACGCAGAACAACCTGACGTGGGAGTTCTGCGCCCGCCTCTGCCGCCGGGACGGACGGAAGCTGGAGGGCGTTCGCATCGACGCCGCGCACGAGGGCGACTGGACGCTCCCCGCCGCGTCGGCGGCCCCGAGGCCTGTCGAGCCGGGCGGGCCCGCCAAGCCCAACGGAAGCTCGAGCCCGTGAGCAACGAGGGGGACGGACCCATCCGGATCCGCCCCATCGGCCTGTGGAACTGCCCCGACGCCGCTCAGACCGTGCCCGCGGGGCGCGAGTTATTCCCGATCTCCCGGTCGAAGCGATCGAAGAGGTCGCGGAGTCGCTTGACCACGTCGGGGTGCTTGTCGGCGAGGTTGTTCTGCTCGCCGATGTCGGCCGCCAGGTCGTAGAGTTGCACGCCCGTGGGCTGGGGCTTCGGGGCCGGCTGGCCCTTCTTGCGCCGGACCCGCCGGCGCGGGGGCTTGACGTGCAGCTTCCACTTGCCGCTGCGGACGGCGGCGAGCTGGCCTTGGGACGTGTGGTAGAAGAACGCTTCGTGCGGCGTCGTCGCGCCGCGCTCGCCCGCCATCAGCGGCCAGACGTCCTTCCCGTCGATCACGCGGTCGGTCGGCACGTTCCCGCCGGCGAGCTTCGTCAGCGTCGGCAGCAGGTCCAGGATCGTCGCGACCTCGCCGCAGACCTTCCCGGCGGGGACTTTCCCGGGCCAGCGCATGAGGCACGGCTCGCGCATGCCGCCCTCCCAGGTCGAGCCCTTCTTGCCGCGCAGCGGTCCCGCCGAGCCGGGCGCCGGGCCGTTGTCCGACGTGTAGACCACCAGCGTCTTCTCGTCGATGCCGAGCTTCTTGAGGGCCTTGAGGATCTCGCCCGTGCTCCAGTCGAGGCCGGCGATCACGTCGCCGAACAGCCCCGCGCCGCTCGTGCCCTTGAACCGCTCCGAGACGTGCAGGGGGTAGTGACACATGGTGTGAGGAAGGTAGAGGAAGAACGGGCGGTCCTTGTTGGCCGTGATGAACCGGACGGCCTCCGCGGTGTAGCGCTCGGTGAGCGTGGCCTGGTCGGCGGGATACTCGATGACCTCCTCGTCGCGCATCAGGGGCACGGTGCTTCGCTTCCTCTCGCCCTTCTCGCGCTGCTCGTCGGTGAAGTCAGCCGGAAGCTTGGCGTCCTTGGCGTAGGTCATCCCGGCCGGCAGCCACATGTCGTTGCTGAACGGGATGCCGTAGTAGGCGTCGAAGCCCTGGCGCGTCGGCAGGAACTTCCTCTGGAAGCCGAGGTGCCACTTGCCGATGCACATCGTGGCGTAGCCCTGCCGCTTGAGCAGCTCGGCGAGGGTGATCTCGGAGGGGTTCAGGCCCTTCTTGGAGTTGGGGAACAGCACGTGACGGTGCAGGCTGACCCGCCGGGGGTAGCAGCCCGTCATCAGCGACGACCTCGTCGGCGTGCAGACCGGCGCGGTGACGTAGAAGTCCGTGAACTTCATCCCCTCGGCGGCCATGCGATCCCAGTTCGGCGTCTTGAGCTTCTTCGAGCCGTAGCAGGCCATGTCGCCGTAGCCCTGGTCGTCGGCGTAGATGACGATGAAGTTGGGCCGGCTCCGTGCCGTCGCGCCCGCCACCCACCTCGGCGCGGCCAACGCCGCCGCCCCGGCCCCGAGACCCCTGAGGAACGCACGCCGATCGAGCTTCGCTTGCATGACTTTCTCCCTTGGAAGGAAACGTCCAGTGCCGGCCGATACTCTATCAAACCGCCCGGCCGCGCGCAAGTGCCGATCGCCGCGCCGGGCGGTCTTGTATTCCCGCGGGGCATGCGGCACACTCCCCGGGTCGGCGGCACCCCGCGGTGAAGGCCAGACGGCATGAATGCGATCGAGCGCCTGCGCGCGACGTACGAGCTTCGCCCGGTGGACCGGCTGGTCCGGCGGGAGTTCTACATCTGGCCCGAGGCGATCGACCGCTGGCAGCGCGAGGGCATGCCCGAGGCCGCGTCCCACGCGGAGCTGTTCGGCTTCGACGAGTCCGCGCGGTCCAGCATCGGCCTGCTCGGCTGGTGCGAGCCGGCCTTCGTGCCCGCGATGGCCGAGGCGGTCCTCGAGGAGACCGACGAGTACCAGGTCATCCGCGACAACGCCGGGCGTACGGTGAAGGTCTTCCGGGGTAGGCGCCACGGCTTCATGCCCACCTACCTCAAGCACGCCGTGACGTGCGAGAGGGACTGGCTCGAGGACATCGCCCCGCTGCTGTCGCCGGAGACACCCCAGCGTTGGCAGGGGCTGGAGGACCGGCGCGACAGGCTGAAGGCCGCCGCCTCCGCCGGCAAGATGATCGTGCTCGGCGGCATCGGCGGGTACATGTACCTCCGCGCCCTCGTCGGGCCGGAGGAGATCTGCTACCTGTTCGTCGACGACCCCGGGCTCGTCCACCGGATGATGCGGGCGTGGCTGGCGCTGGCGGATGCCGTCGCCGCCTGGGCCCAGCAGTTCGTCGAGATCGACGAGGTCTTCCTCGCCGAGGACATCTGCTACAACCACGGGCTGCTCATCAGCCCCCGCATGGTGCGGGAGTTCCTCTGGCCATATTACCGCCGGCTCCTGGCGGGCGTCCGCTCGCGGCAGCCCCGCCGGAAGGTCTACTTCCAGCTCGACACCGACGGCAACTGCGAGGAGGCCATCGACCTGTACCGCGAGATCGGCATGGACGTGATGAGCCCGTTCGAGGTCGCGGCGGGGAACGACGTGGTCGAGATCGGCCGGAAGCACGAGGACCTGGTGATCCTCGGCGGCATCGACAAGCGGGTGCTGGCGTCGGGCCCCGAGGCGATCGACGAGCACCTGCGCCACATCCTGCCGGCCATGGTCGCCCGCGGGGGGTACGTGCCCACCTGCGACCACGGCGTGCCGGACAACGTGTCCTACCGGGACTACATGTACTACCGCCGGCGAGTGATGGAAATGGACCACTAAGCCGCCGGCGCCGAAGGCGGAGAGCGGGTCGCCGCGAGCGGGACGCGGAAGCGATGGACATCTACAACCTCGTGAGCCTGGCGGGCCTGTTCGTGCTGATCGGCGTGGCCTGGGCGTTGTCGGCCGACCGGAGGCGGATGAACGTCCGCGCGATCGGCTGGGGCGTGGGGCTCCAGTTGGCCCTCGGCGCGCTGGTGTTCTGGCTGCCGTACAGCCGCGACTCGTTCCGCTGGCTCAACGACGTCGTCGTGAACGTGCTGACCACCGCGCAGGAGGGGCAGAAGTTTCTCTTCGGGCGCCTGGCGCTCCAGCCGGGGCAGACCGGGCCCAAGGGCGAGACCTCGCTGGGCTTCTTCCTGGCCATCCAGGCGCTGCCCGTGATCATCTTCTTCTCGGCGGTGATGGCCCTGCTGTACCACTGGCGGATCATGCCCCGGATCATCCGCGCCTTCGCCTGGGTCTTCACCCGCCTGATGCGGGTCAGCGGGGCCGAGAGCCTCTGCGCGGCCAGCAACATCTTCGTCGGCATCGAGTCGGCCACGACCGTCCGCCCCTACCTCGAGCGGATGACCCGCTCGGAGCTCTGCACGATCCTGACGGCGGGCATGGCGACCGTGGCGTCGAGCACGATGGCCGTCTACGTCTTCTACCTGAAGGACGTCTTCGACGGCATCGCGGGGCACCTGATCTCGGCGTCGATCCTGTCGGCCCCGGCGGCGATCGTCATGTCGAAGGTCCTGCTGCCGGAGCGCGGCGAGCCGATCACGCTCGGGCGCACCGTCCAGCCGGAGGTCGAGCGGTACTCCGGTGCCATCGACGCGATCATCGCCGGGGCGACGGCCGGCGTGAAGCTCGTGGTGGGCATCTGCGCCCTGCTGATCGCGTTCCTGGGGATCCTCGCCGTGATCGACCTGGCGCTGGGCGCCCTCGGCGGGTGGCTTGCGGGGCAGCTCGGGTGGGCGTGGGCCTCGCAGCTCTCGCTGATCTGGCTGCTGGGCCAGGTCTTCCGCCCGATCGCGGCGCTGATCGGCGTGCCGTGGTCCGATGCGCGGCTCGCGGGCGAGTTGCTCGGGCGGCGCCTGGTGGCCACCGAGTTGCCGAGCTACGAGTCGCTGGCGGAGTTGATGAACGCCGGGGCGTTCCGCCATCCGCGAAGCGCCGTGGTGATCGCGTATGCCCTGTGCGGCTTTGCGCACGTGGCGTCGCTGGCGATCTTCGTGGGGGGCATCGCGGCGCTGGTGCCCTCGCGGCGGAAGGACCTGGCCGCCGTCGGGCCGCGGGCGCTGCTGGCGGCGACGCTGGCCTGCCTCATGACCGGCGCGGTGGCGGGCACGTTCTTCATCGCGCAGGCGCCGGGGAAGGGGGCGAGCCGGCCCGCGCCTCCGTCAAGGCCGGCATCCTCGCCGTCGACCACGGACGCGGCCGGGCGGCCGGGCGCCGCGAGCCGCCGAGTCGCCTACGCATCGGTCCCCTTGGTGTCTTCGGGCCCCCGCGAGCCGCGAAGTGCCTTGCCGCCGTCGGGGCGAGGCGGGACGATCGCCTTGGAGCCGACCTGCGCCGTCGCGCAGAGCTTCATGCACTGCTCGACGGACAGGTCCACCTCCACGATGTGCTTGGGGGACACCAGCAGCGTCGGGCCGCCGATCATGTAGCTCAGCGGCAGGTAGACCGAGACCTTGCGGTTGGGGTCGTTCTCCGGCAGGCCGAGCGGGTTCTCGTTGGTCAGCACCCCCAGGAAGGCCATGTCCGAGCCCGGCCGGTTGTACTGCACCACGCGCCCCATCCGCCGGGACTCGCCACCGAAGAGCTTCATCAGGTCGCGGACCGATTCGTAGATGGTCTTGACGCCCGGCACGTGGGTGACCAGCCGTTCCAGCAGGCCGAAGACGCCTCGGAACAACCACAGGTGCGTCAGCAGGCCGACCAGGTAGATGATGCCCAGGAGGATCAGCGCGCCGATGCCCCGGGTGCGTTCCTCCTGGTTGTCCGGGACGTCGGCGCCCAGTCGGCCGAGGGCCTCGAAGCCCAGGTTGTCCAGCCACGCGCCCACCGACCAGATCACCCAGGCCGTGATCGCCAGCGGCACGAGGATCAGCGCCCCGGCGAAGAAGATGCGGACCTGGCGGTTGACGGCCCGGCGCCATCGGCCTCCCTCCGGCCGGGGGGGCGCAGGAACACCGCCGGCCTCGCCCGGCTGGTCGAAGGCCAGCAGGCCCCGTTCCACGTCGGGCGCGAAGCGCAGCACGGCGTCCAGGCGGGTGAGCTGGAAGATCCGGAACAGGTTCGGCGCGACGCCGCAGAGGACGACCTGGCCGCCGATGTTGTCCGCCTTCTTGCGGAGGGCGACCAGCGCGCCGAGCACCTGCGACGCCAGCATCCGCACGGCGCTGAAGTCCAGCAGGAGCTTGGTGCGCCGCTCCTCGTCGACCAGACGGTACAGGTCGTCCGCAATGCGCTGCGCGGTGCCGGCGTCCACGACCGGCGTGTGACGGAAGTCGACGACCGTCACGTCCTGGACCTGGGAGATGATCAAGCCGGAGTCTGGCATCGTCCTCACCTTCGCGGCCACGTTTCGTGCGGCCCTCGGGTCTCAGGCTTCGCCCACTTCGCCGAGCAGCGCCATGGCCTTGTCCTGGTCCTCGGCGAGGGTCAGCATGCGGTCGAGCTGCGTCACGCGGAAGAGTCGGCTCAGGTCCCCCCGCAGGCCGCAGACCACCACCTTCCCGTTGCCGGCGTCGGCCCGCTTGCTCATCTCCACCAGGATCCCGAGCATCCGCGAGGCCAGGAACCGCACCGCCGAGAAGTCGACGATGATCCGCGGCGGCGGCGGGGCGTCCGCCAGGCGCAGGAGGTCCTTCGCCATGGACTGGGACGTGGAGATGTCCAGGACGACCGCCGACGCGAACGTCACGACGGTCACCTCCTGCATCTTCGAGACGTCAAAGCCCTGCCCGGACATCGACAGCTCCTTCGTTCCGGCCGGACGGCGCCGCCGCTCGCCGTCCGCGGCGCAGCGCCCGGCGGCATTGTAGGTGGTCGCCCGGCGGTTTGGGACCCAAAAACCGCCGCCCGCCGCGCGGCGGGGAAGCAGGGCGTCCCCCGGCCTGCGAGGCCCGGGCTCTGCGCCCGCTCAGGAGAGCTCGAAGATCGACTGCGTCCGGACGATCGTCAGCTCGCCGGGGAAGGCGTGGAAGGCGAAGACGTGCAGCCCGTTGGGCTTGGCGTCGTAGTCGATGAAGGTGAACGGGGTCAGCGAGTGGCTCATCCACATCGGGAACGGCACGAAGAGCCCCCGCTGGGCGCCCAGGCGAGCCAGCTCGTGGTGGGTCTTGGAGTACACGGCCGGGCTCATCCGCTCGACCTGGAAGCTCATCATGTAGTTGATTTCCTCGGCGCGCTTGCGCTCGTGGTCGCGCTCGCCGCGGAAGGGCAGCTCCAGCAGTTGCCCGCGCTGCGGCAGGATGTTGTCGGCGTCGGCGGTCACCTCCACCAGCGAGCAGCGGTCGCGGTAGAACCCGATGACGTGCGTGCATCCCGTGACCCAGATCTGCGCCTCGTAGCCGTTCTTGATGATGTGGTGGTCGTGGTAGATCTCGAACAGCTCCGGGTGGAGCGGCCTCTCGTAGAGGAAGAAACGCAACGATCCAACGCTTTGCTTCTGGCCGAGGTCCATCGGCACGGCTCCTACTGCACTACCACACCGATTATACCACGGCTCGCCCGAGCGGAGAACCGGGTGCTGAGGCGCTTCTGCGTGCGGGGAAGATGTCGGTCCCCCCTCCGGGCCCCGGGGCCCTGCCCCGGCGAGCAGACCGCGCCGTCACTCGCCCGTGCCGTCGGCGACCTGGGGCTCCCGCCCCAAACTGCGCCCCGGGTGCTTGCGGTGCCAGTGCCGGCGATAGCGGGTCACGCCCCAACGGGTCAGGAAGTAGCACAGCGCCCCGAGAGCCGCCCCGACGAGGACGCTGCCGACCCACAGCGAGACGAAGACGCTCACCCCCGCGTCCCACAGGCCCCGGAAGAAGCTCAGCAAGTCCCCCGTCGCCATGTTCTGGCAGAGCTTGCCGAGAAGGGCGATGATGTCGACGCGTTCCTGACGCAGCAGCGCGCTGCCCAGCCAGTAGCTCGGGAAGTACACGGGCACCAGCGTGAACGGGTTGGAGATCCACGCCAGCGGCACGCCCACCACCTTGTTCGCGCCGAACAGGGCGCACATCGCCACGGTCAGCACCATCTGGAACCCGATCGTCGGCGTCCACGTGACGAAGATGCCGATCGCCACCCCCAGGGCGATGCGGTGCGGCGTGTCGTTCACGTGCAGAATGCGGTATACGACGAACCGCTTCACCCGGTTGAGAACGTATCGGACCGGCATGCGTCACTTCCGGTTGGCCAGCATCTCCTCGACCGCCGAGACCACCATCCCCGGCGCGATCGACGCCATGCAGGTTATATGGCGACAACGCCGTCGCAGGCAACCCTGACATGGCACCGGCGCGGTGAGGGCGCGGCCGCGAATCAGCGGACCGGTGCGCTCCGGACGCGTCGGCCCGATCAGCGTCAGCACGTCCGTGCCGACGGCCTGCGCGATGTGCTGGGCGGCCGAGTCGCTGCACACCACGCACGCCGCCTCGGCGATCAGGCCGACCATCTGGGCGATGGTGGTTCGGCCGGCGAGGTTGACGGCACCGCGGCCCGCCGCGGAGGCGACCGCCGCGCACAGCGCCCGATCGGCCTGCGTGCCCAGCAGCGCGATCGGCAGGCGCCGGCTCAGGGCCGCCGTGACCGTTCGCCAGTGCCGCGCGGGGTAGCACTTGGTCTGCCAGCGCGTCGGCGGGACGAAGGCCAGGAAGTCGCTCCGGCCGGCGCCCAGCTTCCGGCGGAACGCCTCGGCGAACTCCCTGCCCGCCGGCGGAACCTCGAGCACCATGTCCTCGCGCCGCGCGTCGATTCCGAGCGCCCGCGCCAGGCCGACGTTGCGGTCGACGGTGTGCGGCCTGTCGGGCCGGTAGCGGCGCGTGTAGAACGTCCACGCCAGCTCGCGCGCGCTGCGGAAGCCTGCCCGGACGGGCGCGCCCGTCGCCAGGGCGAAGAAGCCGCTGCGGAACAGCCCCTGGAGGTCGATCACCCAGTCGAAGCCGCCGCGGCGAAGCCCCAGGAGGAACTCGCCCAGCCGCTTGCCCGCCGCGGGCGACCGCCACGCCCGCCCCAGCCGGCGACGCTCGAAGTGGATGATCTCGTCGAGCTGGCGGTCGCCCTCCAGCAGCGCCGCGCAGGCCGTGCTCAGCAGCCAACTGACGTGGGCCTCGGGGAACGTCCGGCGCAGCCCCCGCAGCACCGGCAGGGCCGTCACCACGTCGCCCAGGGCGCTGGGCTTGATGATCAGCACTCTCCTCGGCGGGGGGGGGCTCGGCGGCGTCTCGGGCGTCATGGCCCGGGCCTCCGGACGGCCTTCTGGCGCCGGCGCCGGGAGCGGATCTGCTGGCGGAGCTTCCGGGCCGACCAGTCCTCGAGCGTGCGCCAGTAGGGCTTGAAGTGGACCGCGCCCCCGCCGGGGCGGCGAAGGTAGCCCATGAGCATCCTGAGCCGTCCGGCCCGGTTCACCACCGGGCACTTGAGCAGCGAGACGTTCAGGCGCATCAGCCCCTGGAACCGGCGCCGCGCCGTCAGCACGCGCCGGCGCGTCAGCCCGTCGAGGTCCACCAGGACGATCTCCGGGCTCGCCCCTACCTGCCAGCGAACGAGCATGTTGGTGGCCTTGAGGTCGCGGTGGGCGAAGCGGCTGTCGTGCAGGCGCTGGACCAGGCGCCCCAGTTGCCACAGGACGTCCCGCGCCAGTTGGTGCTGCTCGGCGGCGCTCAGCCGCGTGTCCCCCTTCGGCGGGACGCCCAGCCACCGCTCCATGAACTCGTTCAGTTGGGGCGCCTCGACCGCCTCGGTGATCAGGATGCTGTCGAGCAGGACCGGCCCGCTGCGCCGTTCCAGCGCCGCCAGCGGCAGCGCCGTGGCGATTCGCCGCGTCAGCAGCGCGTGGCCGAGGGCGAACGCGCGGATCGCCCGCGCCGGGCGGAAGCAGTCCGGCACGACCTTCCACGTGTGCTTGCGCCGCCGCCGCTTGACGTACACGTCCAGGCTGTGCGGGCCCACCTTCAGCCGCCGACGCACCACCAGGCTGCTGCGCGAGTCCTTCACCACCTCGCCTTCGCCGCCCTCCAGCAGGGACTCGGGCCTCCCCAGGGCCTCGAGCCAGTCGGCGGCCCGGAACGAGTGCTCCGCCGCCCGCGAGCCCGCCATGCGGCGCTTGGAGCCCAGCACCACGTACGCCCGCCAGCCGCCCGGCATCGACAGCTTCGCGAAGTAGCGGTTGTGCTTGAGCACCCGGCGGTCCCGCTGGCTGTGCTGGCGACGCGTGTGCATCTGCGCGAAGCGCTCCACCAGGACGTGCCAGCCGTGCAGCGTCCCCGACGCGCCCGAGGCGCGAAGGTAGTGCGTCAGGAACCGCAGGCGCTCGGTGCGCGTCGTCAGATGGTGCCGGTCGTGGTAGAGCTGCGCCAGGTTGGCCGACATCGCCCGGCGCGAGAGGTCCCCTCGCCGGTACGCGCGGTGCAGGTCCATCAGCACCAGTTCCACCGGCCGCTCGGGATCGTCGCCGGCACGCACGAGGATGTTGCCGCAGTGCAAGTCGCGATGGACCACTCCCGCCGCGTGCATGTGCCCGATCAGGCGGGCCAGGGCAATGGTCGCCTGGCAGATCAGCCGCCGGCCTTGGCGGCCGCGACGGAGCTGCTGCTCGTGCCACGCGTCGACCCGTTGGGCGGGCGCGACCCCCTGGGTGGCCAGCCATTCCACCCCGTCGGCGCAAAAGGCCGCCAGCGCCGGCGCCGTCGGCACGCCGCGCGACGAGAGGTACTTCGCAAACCGCAGCTCGCGCATCGCGTCGGAACTGCCCAGGTGCCGCAGCCCCCGGTGGACGATCGACCGGCTGTGGAAGTGCTTGAGGTAGATCTCCTGCCCGCCGACGTGCCCGCAGTACACCGTGCGCGAGGTGTTGTGCTTGACCTGCCGCCAGGTCGGCTCGTCGGGCCGGCAGAGCTGATCGACGCTGCCCGACAGCAGCACGCGGGCCGACTCGTCGGCAAACGCGACCTTGCCGTTCGCACGGCTCCCCGTCGGCCTCGCCGGCTGCTCCGAGCCCATGTCAGTACACCTTCTCCGCGGCGGCGGCCGCGTATACCTCGTCCAGGCGACACCGGCAACTCTCCGGCGCGCACAGGCGCTCCGCCCGGCGCCGCGCCGTCCCCGCGAGCCGGTCCGCCAGGCCGCGATCCTCCAGCAGCTTCAGCAGGACCGCCGCGGCCGCTCGCGGGTCACCCGGCTCGGCCAGAAGCGACGCCTCGCCGTCCGGCGCGAGCTCGGCGACGTCCGGCAGGCGGCTCGCCACGACGGGCAGACCGGCGACCATCGCCGCGGCGACCCCCGCAACGCCGATGGCCCGCTCGTGGAAGAACGCGGCCGAGTCCGCGGCCGCGAGCACCTCGTGCGGGGACAGCCGCTCGCCCGGGAAGAGCACTTGGCTATTATAGCCGGTCGTCGTAGCAAAGGACCGCACGTGGTCGGCCAGAGGTCCGCCACCGGGCAGCAGCAGGCAGACGTCCTGCACGACCTGGCGGACGATGGCATGCGCCCAGGAGGCGATGTGCTGCCCGGCGTGGCGGATCATGGGGTCCGGCGCGGCGACGACGTGGGTGCTCTCGCCGATGCCCAGCGACTCGCGGACCCGCCGCCGGGTGGCGGGTCGGTCGGGGACGGCCTCTGCCGCCGGCGGCAGGACCCACACCGCCCCGGCCGGCAGACGAGCGCGGCCTAGCGCGGCGCAATCCGAGTCCGTCGGAACCGTCACGTGGAACAGCCCCGGCCCGACGATCCGGCGCACGGCCCGCACGTCCTCGCGGTCGGCGGCGCACGCCAGCGAAAGGACCATCGGCTTGCCCACCGCCAGGGCCAGCTCGGCCGCCGCGCGCATCGCCTCGAGCGACCAGGCGTGGATCACGTCGCAGGCCTCCGCGCGATACCGCAGCCGCCAGCCGGCCAGACGCGCCGAGCCGAACGGGCGGTGGCCCGACACCATGGGCAGGCGCAGCCGATGGGGGGGCGGCGGACCGACGCAGACGGCCTCGTCGCCTTCACCGGCCAGCAGCGCCAGTTGGTCGAGCATGTCCGCCCGGGCCGTCCCGTCCAGGATGTGCATGGCGGTGGCCACTGGGCGAGATGATACGCTCGCCCCCACGGTGCCACAAGGCCCCGGCCGCCGGCGCAAGCGGCGGGGCCGGCCCGCCGCCAAGCGCCCACAGGCCAAGGCCTTCCCGCATAAAGGCATTTTCTTCTAAACCAAGCCGCCGCCCCCCGCCATAATGGACGATGAGGTCACCATGCCGCCGGGGACCATCGCGCCGAGCGGCCCGGCCCCCAACGGCACGTCGCTGAGGATGCCCGTCCTGCCTCGATATCGCGAAGGAGACCAAGCATGACTCGAAACCGCACCGCATGGCTGATGGGGGTTGCCGCTTCGCTTTTGGTGATCGCGGCGGTAGCCCGGGCGCAGCGTGACCGGCCCGACAAGGACCGCCCGCTGGCACGGAGCATCGAGGACGGTCGGCCGCGCGACCGCCCGCAGCCTCGCCGCCCGGGGCCCCGCCGCCCCGCGCCGAAGCGCCCCGAGCTTCCGCCCAAGGTCGTCGTCTTCCCACTGCGGCACATCCCCGCCCAGTCGATCATGAAAGTCATCGAGCAATTCGCCCGCGCCGAGCCGGCACGCGAGATCATCAAGCAGGTCCCCTTCGCCGTCAACGAGCCGGCCAACGCCCTCGTCGTCGTCGGCCCGCCGGAGGTGGTCGAGTTCTTCGAGCAACTCGTGGCCGGGCTCGACAAGCCCAGCGAGTTCCACGAGCGCATGCGCGATCGCGAGATGGCGGAGCGCCACCGGGACCTGGAGCTCAAGGCCGAGATGAAGCGCCGCGAGATGGAGCTCAAGACCGAGATG
>CAZXOC010000150.1:0-3762 GCA_964642165.1 uncultured Planctomycetaceae bacterium
TGATTGGCAGCCGGGGCCTCCTCTGGCTGAAGCCGCCCGCGGCAAGCCCGTTGAAACGGGCTAAATTGAGTAATAGGAACATGTTATCATGGCTAAAGCCATGGGCTACACCACAACTCGCTCGGCCAAGTGGCGCTGTAGTATTCGCGTGGCGCCGGGAAGAAGTGTCGCACGCGGCGCGCCCGGCGCCGGCGCCGCCGGCCGACTTAGGGCACCGCCGCGGCGTCGAGGACGCGCCGGACCTCGCGGGCCAGCGTCTCGGGCGGGAAGGGCTTGCGGAGGAAGGGGTCGGGCCGCTCCTGCGGGCGGCTGCCGAGGGCGCTTTCGGCGTAGCCGGAGATGTACAGCACGGGAAGGTCGGGGCGGGCGGCCTGGAGGTGTTCGGCCAGCTCCCGCCCGTTCATGCCGGGCATGACCACGTCGGTCACGAGGAGATGGATGGTGCGGTCCGGCTGCTGCCCGATGGCCAAGGCGTTCCTGGCGGAGGTGGATTCCAGGACCGTGTAGCCGTACTGCCGCAGGACGCGGACGACGAGCTGGCGGACGCTCGGGTCGTCCTCGGCGACGAGGATCGTTTCGTCGCCGCGGCAGTCGCGCTTCGCACGGGCCTGGCCGGTCTGGTCTTCGGCCGGGGTGCTCACTCGCGGCAGGTAGATCGAGAACGTCGTGCCGCGGGCCTCCTCGCTGGTCACGTGGATGTGGCCGCCGCTCTCGCGGACGAAGGCGTAGACCATGGCCAGGCCCAGCCCGGTTCCTTGCCCGACGGGCTTGGTGGTGAAGAACGGTTCGAAGATGCGCTCCCGGGTGGCTTCGTCCATTCCGAGGCCGGTGTCGCGGACCGCCAGCCGCACGTGGGGCGCGTCGGGCGCGTCGGCTTGGGGCGGGGCGAGGTCGAGGCCGGACTCCACGTTGGCCGTCCGGATGGTCAGCTCGCCGCCGGCGGGCATGGCGTCGCGGGCGTTGACCACGAGGTTCATCAGGGCCTGCTCCACTTGCCCGGGGTCGGCGTGCACGCTGCCCAGGTCCGCCGCCGAGTCGATCCGGAGCTCGATGTCCTCGCCGATCATCCGCCCGAGCGGCTCGGCCAGGTGCTCGATCACGTCGTTGAGGTTGATCACCTCGGGGCGGAGCACCTGCCTGCGCCCGAAGGTCAGCAGGCGCCGGGTCATCAGCGTGGCACGCTCCGCGGCGTGCTGGATCTCGCGAAGGGAATCGTGGACGTCCCCGCCGAGGTCCGCCCCGGCCAGGAGCAGGTCGCTGTAGCCCTTCACGATCGTGAGCTGGTTGTTGAAGTCGTGGGCGATCCCGCCGGCCAGACGCCCGATCGCCTCCATCTTCTGGGCCTGTCGAAGCTGCTCCTCGATGCTCTTCCGCTCGGTGATGTCGATGCCCACGCCGAAGCGGAAGTCCAGCGTGCCGTCCGGGCGGAAGACGGGCCGGCCGTGCCACTCCACCAGCAGCTCGCGCCCGTCGCGGGTCAGCACGTGGTTCTCGTTGCAGGCGATCCGGCCGCGCTCCCCCAACGTGCGGAAGATCCCGGCGAGGGCCTCGCGGTCGGACTCGGGGACGAAGGCGGCGAGGTAGTCCTTCCCGACGACCTCGTCGGCGGCGTAGCCGAGGGTGTCGAGCATGGCCCGGTTCATCATCAGCGTCTTGCCGTCGGCGCCGATGGCGACGAAGAACGTCGGGGAGGCCTGGACGAGCTGGGCGCTGAAGTCCCGCACCTTGCGGAGCTCGCTTTCGGCCCGCTTGCGGTCGGTGATCTCGGAGGCGACCTCGACGGCGCCGACGGTCTGGCCGTCCTCCCCCCGGACGGGGAAGGCCCGGACGTTCCACGCCCGACCGCCCTTGGAGGTCGTTTCGCCCTCGTGGGGGTCTCCCGTCTCGAACGTGGCCCGAACGGGGCAGTCGGGGCAGGGCTTGCCGGTGTCCTGCCAGATCTCGTAGCAGCGGCGGCCGACCAGCTCCTCCGCCGGATGCCCCGCGGATTCGCTCGCCGCGCGGTTGGCCCAGACGACTCGCATCTCGCGGTCCAGGTACACGACGACGTCGGGGACGGTCGCCAGGACGATCTCCCTGTCGCGTTCGGCCTCCCGGAGCTTCCGCCCGGTCCGCTTTCGCTCGGTGACGTCCCGGATGAAGAGGAGGGCGGCCTTGCGGCCGTCGAACTCGGTGACGCTGACGTTCAGTTCGGCCTCCACGCGCCGGGCGTCCTTCCCGACGAGCGTGGCCTCGAAGCGGAGGGCCTCTTCCTCGCCGGCGAAGAGGCTGTCGTAGCGGGCGCGGTTCTCCTCGTGCTGGTCGGGGGGGAGGAAGAGGGTGTAGGGCTGCCCGATGCCCTCGGCCAGCGTGTAGCCCACGATGTCGGCCATGTGCTGGTTGGCGTAGGCGATCTGCCCGTCCTGGAGGACGCAGATGCCGTCGTTGGAGTGCTCCACGACGTGGCGGTACTTCTCCTCGCTGGCCCGCAGCCGTTGGCGTTCGCGGGCGAGCTCCTGGTCGCTGCGCTGGCGTTCCATCGCGTTGAGGACGACCTCCCCGACCGCCTGGAGCAGGGCGATGGCGTGGTCCGGCCACGCTTGCTCCTGCTGAGCGCCCACGGCGATGATGCCGACGACGGGCCCGCCGCAGACCAGCGGCGCGGCGACGAAGGAGCCGCTGCCCGTCTTCTGGATGTGGGCCAGGGCGTCGGGCGAGTCCGGCAGCTGGTCCATCGTGCTGTGGACATGCAGGACCTCGCCGCCCAGGACGCGATCGGCCCACCAGCCGAAGCGCTCCAGGGGCCGGCCCTCCAGCAACGCCGCGACCCGCCGGCCTTCGTCGGGGCACCACTCCACGATCCTCTCCAAGGCCTTGCCGTCCGCGCTCAACCGCCCCAGGAAAGCCCGGTCCGCGCCGACCTGCTCGCTCAGGTCGCGAAGGGCCTCGTGGATCGCCTCGTCCGTCTGCGAGGCCGAGGCCCGCATCAGCCGGTTGGAGATGCGCGAGATCAGCCCCACCAGCTCCATCGCGTTGCGCTGCGCAACGTTGCCCTGGAGTTGCTCCTTCACTTCATCCGCTCCGGTGACGTGCCTCGGGGTTCGACCCGACCGAGCCCCTCGCAGATTCCCATGCCCCTCGGCCGCAGGCCTCGGGGGCTTAAGTATTGCGTGCGGCGGCGAAGATTGCAAGGCATCGCCGCAGCAGCGTCTCGATCTCGCCGAGGGGCACCATGCAGGCGGCGTCGGACTTCGCCCGGGCGGGCTGGGGGTGCGTTTCGAGGAACAGGGCGTCGGCCCCGGCGGCCATGGCCGCGCCCGCCAGCACCGGCACGTACTCCACCTGCCCGCCGGAGGCCTCGCCCAGGCCGGCCGGCTCCTGCACCGAGTGCGTCGCGTCGAAGACCACCGGCGCGAAGGCGCGCATCTGCGGGATGGCGCGGAAGTCCGTCACGAGGCGGTTGTAGCCGAAGCTCGTGCCGCGATCCGTCAGCAGGACCTGGTCGTTGCCCGTCGAGACGACCTTCTCGACGGTCTTGCCCATGTCCCACGGGGCCATGAACGGCCCCTTCTTGATGTTCACGGGCTTGCCGGCCTTGCCCACCTCCACCAGCAGGTCGGTCTGGCGGCACAGGAAGGCGGGCACTTGGAGGCAGTCGAGCACGTCGGCGGCGGCGGCGACCTGCGAGCAATCGTGCACGTCGGCCAGGACGGGCAGGCCGCTCTGCCGGCGGACCTCCGCCAGCCACGCCAGCCCGCGGCGCAGGCCCGGCCCGCGGTAGCC
>CAZXOC010000150.1:3772-17546 GCA_964642165.1 uncultured Planctomycetaceae bacterium
GGCCTTGAAGACGCAGGCGATGCCGAGCCGGTCGCAGGCGGCCGCCAGGTGCCCCGCCACGTCGAGGCACAGTTCCAGGCTTTCGGCCACGCACGGGCCGGCAATCACCGCCAGGCGGCCGGTGCCGAACTCCGCCGGGCCGATGCGGCAGACGCCAGACGCGATCATACGAAGTCGCCTCCTCGCCAGGGCCAGAGGGTCCGGCCGCTCTCGCGCGGGGGGACCAGCAGCTTGACGCGCTGGGGGGCGATGGAGATGTCCACCGGGGTCATCGGGCCGACGTCGCCGTCGACCTGGCTGGGCACGGGCTGGTCGGTCTCGATCCGCACGTGCCGCAGGCGGCGGTAGACCACGTTGCCCTTGAGGGGATGCCGTCGCAGGAGCGTCCAGGCCGCGTGCAGCACCAGCGCCGTCTGCTGGCGGCAGTGGAACACGACCAGGTCCAGCAGGCCGTCGTCGAACAGCGCGTCGCGGCAGATGCGAAGCCCCACCGAGTACCGCGAGATGTTGCCGATGAACGCCAGCCCGTAGTCGTCGAAGATCTCCTTCCCGTCGCTGGTGATGCGCAGGTGGGGGAAGTCGTGCTCCCAGAAGGTCCGCCAGATCGGCCAGAAGTAGCTCAGGTGGGAGATATGGCCGGTTCGGACGGCGGCCAGGCGCCGGACCACCTCGCCGTCGAAGCCCACGCCGATGATGAGGAGGAAGTTGCGGCCGTTGATGACGCCCACGTCGCAGTCGGCCACCCGCCCGTAGCGCACCGCTTCGACGACGTTCCGGGGGTTGGAGCTGATTCGCAGCTCCTTGGCCAGGAGGTTCTCGGTCCCGGCGGGACAGGCGAGGATGGGCACGTTCGTTCCGGCCAGGCCGTTGGCCACCTCGCTGACGGTGCCGTCGCCGCCCCAGGCGATGGCGGCCGTCGCGTGGTCGGCGACCTCGCGGGCGTAGCGGGTGGCGTCCTCCGGGGCGCGGGTGGTGTACTCGACCACGTGCAGGTCCGCCCGGCGCAGCGCCGCGACCACGTCGACCAGCAGGCGCCCCTGCCCCCCGTACCCGCTGGAGGGGTTGATGATCACGTGAATGGGCTTGTCGCTGTTCGTGCGAATCATGGCGATCCGGCCGGCGGCGTTCGGATGGGCGTTGAACTCGGCGTCTCAACGGCTATAATACCCGATCCGCCGGACCACGCCAATCGTCCGGTAGCGGACGCAGGGCCTTTGCCGACTGCCCAAGGAGATGCAGGCATGGAACAGTCCTTCCAGGACGTCCTGAACGAGATCGGTGCCAAAGAGACGTGGACCGCCGAGGACCACGACCAGCTTCTCCGGGAGCTGTTCGCCACCAGCAGTGCGGCCAGCAGGTTCCGGGCCATGCTGGGCAGGATCGAGGCCGAAACCCCCGAGCTCCGCGGGGCCGCCGCCGTCAAGGTCGGCATCGGCCGCTACATGGTCTGCCGCTTCGGCGAGGCCCTCGAAGCCCTCGCCCAGGGCACCGACAACAAGGACCGGCGCTTCTTCCAGGGCATGTGCTACAAGCAGCTCCGCCAGTACGACAAGGCCGTCCCCGAGTTCCAGCGTGCCAGGGATCGCGGGTGGGACGGCCCCGAGCCCGAGATCCGGATCGTCGAGTGCCTGGCGCTCGGCGGGCGGCTCGACGAGGCGCGCGAGGCCCTGGCGAGCCTGGGCAAGCGCATCGCCGACACGGCCGGGTCCCACTACCTCCGCGGGCTCATCGAGGAGTGCAGCGGCAACGGCGAGCAGGCCGTCGAGGCCTATGAGAAGGCCCGCGAGATCGACCCGGACCACGCCGCCGCGACGTTCCGCCTGGCCTACTACTACGACCTGCACGGGGCCGAAGAGGACGCCCTCGAGCTGTACCAGCAATGCGCCGCCCGCCCGCCGGTCCACGCCAACGCGCTGCTGAACCTGGCCGTGCTCTACGAGGACGCCGGCGACTACGACAAGGCCTGCCACTGCCTGAAGCGCATCCTGGCGACCAACCCGACTCACCCTCGGGCGAGGCTGTTCCTCCGCGACGCCGAGGCGTCCAAGACCATGTACTACGACGAGGACCAGGCCCGGCGCCTCGCCAAGCGCAACGCCGTGCTCGACATCCCCGTCACGGACTTCGAGCTCTCCGTCCGCGCGCGGAACTGCCTCAAGAAGATGAACATCCGCACGCTCGGCGACCTCGTGCGGACCACCGAGACCGAGCTGCTGGCCTACAAGAACTTCGGCGAGACGTCCCTGAAGGAGATCAAGGACATGCTCGCCGCCAAGGCCCTGCGCCTCGGACAGGCCCTCGAGGAAGGCAGCGACATGGCCGACCTGGCCACCGCGCGGTCGTCCAACGTCTCCAACGAAGGCGTGCTGGCCACGCCCATCGAGCACATCGAGTTCTCCATCCGCGCCCGCCGGGCGCTGGACAGCCTCAAGATCCAGACGCTGGGCGAGCTGATCGCCCGGACCGACGCCGAGCTGCTGGCCTGCAAGAACTTCGGCCAGACCAGCCTCAACGAGGTCAAGCAGCGCCTCTCGGAGTACGGCTTGCAGTTGCGCGAGCCGAACTGACCGCCCGGGGCACGCGCGGATGCCGCCGGGCGGCACTCGGCGGCGCCGGCACGTGAGAAGGGAGTCTCCGATGCGCCGGACAACCCGACGAGCCGATTCGTCCCGGCTCCGGCGCGAGCTGCTTCGGGCGCTCTGGCTCCTGGCGGCGACCGCGGCCGTCAGTTGTCGCTCCACCCCCGTCGAGCCGCCCCGGCCGGACGGCACGATCCACGACCAGCCCACGATCCGCGTGCGCCTCAGCGGCGCGGCGACGAGCGAGGTCCAGCTCGCCACGACCGGCGGGTACTGGATCCGGGCCGACGGGCGCGTGGTGGCCGAGTCGCGCCGGCCGCTCGGGCCCGTGCGCGTTCGCCGGAGCGGGGGGCGGTGGCTCCTCGGCGCCCAGCCCACCGAGGGAGGCGAACTGCTGATCTTCCCCGCCCCCGGCCACCACGTCCGCCTGGGCAAGACGGCCTACCGGGGCTACCTCCGCCTGCTGCCGGGCGAGGGCCAGCGCCTCGTCGTCATCAACCACGTGGACCTGGAGAGCTACCTCGCCGGCGTGCTGCCGAGGGAGCTGTACGCCACCTGGCACGAGGAGACCTACCGCGCCCTGGCGGTCGCGGCGCGGACGTTCGCCATGTACCAGATGATCACGTTCGGGCGCGACCACGAGTACGACCTGGGCGACAGCCAGGCCTCGCAGGTCTACGGCGGGTGTTCCGCCGAGACGCCCAAGAGCCGCCGGGCCGTCGATAACACCCACGGGATCGTCCTGGCCTACGGGCCGGCGGGCACCGAGCGCATCTTCCTGGCGCAGTACTCGGCCTGCTGCGGCGGGCGGGTCAACGGGGCGTACGTGATCCGCAGCGCCCATCGCATCCCGCCGCTGGAGGGCGGGCAGGTCTGCACGGACTGCCGCGACTGCCCGCGCCACCGGTGGGCACCCGTCCGCGTGGCCAAGGCGGACGTCTACCGCGCGCTGCGCAGCCGCTATCGTGCCGCGGCCCGGCTGGGCGGGGTCCGCACGATCCAGGTGGCCACCACCACCCCGTCCGGTCGGGCCGTCTGGGTGGACGTGATCGGTCCGTCCGGGCGGAAGCTCCGCGTCCGCGCCGAGGACGTGCGCCTGTCGCTGCTGTCCGCCCGCGTGCCCGCCGCGCGGCGCCTGTACTCGATGAACTGCCGGATCGTGGACCGCGGCGGCGCCATCGAGTTCCGCGACGGGCGGGGCTTCGGCCACGGCGTCGGCCTCTGCCAGTGGGGCGCCGAAGGCAAGGCCCGCCACGGCTGGACCGCCGAGCAGATCCTCGCCTTCTACTACCCCGAGGCCAAGCTGTACCGCGTGCACTGAAGGCGGAGCGAACGCCTGAGCACGCCCCACATCCGGCTGAGGCTCTCCGGCGCGACCTACTGACGGCGGGCCGGCCTCTTGCGGGCCGGGGCGCGGTAGCGCGTCTGCTTCTTGAGTCTCTCCAGCAGGGCGCGCATCTCGGCGAGCTTCGCGGCGTGGGCCTTGTCCCGCGCCAGGTTGCGCAGCTCGTGGGGGTCGCTCTGGAGGTCGTAGAGCTCGACGACCTGCTCGTCCGCCGGCAGCGAGGGGTAGGTGATGTACTTCCATCGCGGCGTGCGCACGGCCAGGACCGACGGGCGGTTGAACCGCCGGTCGCCCTCGCGGAAGTACTCGTAGAGGAAGGCCTGGCGGCCCTTCTGCTTGCCCGCGAGCACGCCCAGCCAACTGCGCCCCTGCACCGTCTTGGGCGCCGCGGCGCCGGCGATCTCCAGCAGCGTGGGGGCCAGGTCGATGTTCAGGACCATCGCCTCGCACGTGGTGGCGGGCTTGACGCGCTCGGGATAGCGCATCAGCAGGGGGATGCGCATCGACGGCTCGTAGGCCGCCCGCTTGTCCCACAGCCCGTGCTCGCCGTGGAAGTAGCCGTTGTCGCCGGCGAAGACGATCGCCGTCTCGTCAAGGATCTTCCGCTCCTCCAGCGCCTTCAGCAGGCGCCCGAGGTTCTCGTCCACCGCCGTCAGGGCGGCCATGTAGCCGCGGATCAGCTCGACGGCGTTCTTCGGCGGCTTGCGCCCCCAGGGGACCTTGTCGTCCAGGCGGTCGTCCGGATGCTGGTGCAGCGCGATCTTCTCGTCGGCATACAGCTCGGCGTGGCGCTTCGGCGGCGTGAAGGGGCCGTGGACGGCCTTGTGGCTGAGGCACAGGAGGAAGGGCTTGCTTCGCGGCCTGCGGATGAACTCGACGGCGTGGTCGCCCAGCTCGTCGGAGATGTACTTCGCGGCCTTGCGGCGCTCGCCGTTGACGTTGAGCTTGCAGCCGTAGTACTGGCCCTGGCCGGCGAAGCTCACCCAGTGATCGAAGCCGCCGCGGGGCTCGTCGCTGCGGCCCATGTGCCACTTGCCGACGAAGGCGGTCTCGTAGCCGGCCCGCTGGAGCAGCTTCGGGAACGTGGGCACGCGGGGGTCCAGGTCGCCGCTGCCGTTGCTGAAGACGCCGTGGCTGTGGGCGAGCCGGCCGGTGAGGAAGCTCGCCCGCGACGGGCTGCACAGCGACGTGGTTACGAAGGCGTTGCGGAAGCGGACGCCCTCGGCCGCCAGGCGGTCCATGTTCGGCGTCTTGACGAACGGATGCCCCGCGCAGCCCATCGCGCTGGACCGCTGGTCGTCGGTGAGGATGAAGATGATGTTGGGGCGTTTGGGTGCGTCGCCCGCGGCCGCTTGCGGCTTCGCGAAACTCCCACCCGCCACCACCGCCGCCGCGCCGCCCAGGCGCCGCAGGAACGTGCGTCTCGTGGTTGCGTTCATGCCGTTCTCCACGTGCAGAAGACTTCGGCCCGCCGGCGGGCGCTACTGCGCGGTTCCCGAGCCGCCCCGCTTCGACAGGGCTCTCTCGCGCATGAGGATGTAGATCACGGCGCCGACGAGAAGGATGCCCTCGGCCACGATCAGGGCGTGCGGGACCACCTGCCACGCATACGTGACCGTGCAGTAGATCATGAAGAGGCAGAGGCCCACGAAGATCAGGGGCGTCACCGGGTACCCCAAGGCCTTGTACGGGCGTTCGACGCTCGGCTCGCGCCGCCGCAGGACGAACACGGCCACCGCCGTGCCCAGCAGGAACAGCCAGAACACGGAGGCCGTGTAGATGATCGTCTCGACGAAGCCGCCGAGGACCAGGATGATGGCGGCGCTGATGCACCCCTGGAGCAGCAGCGCGGGCGCGGGCGTGCCGACGCGGCGGTTCCACGTGCCCAGCAGTCGGAAGGCGCGGTGCTCGCGGCCCATGGCGTAGGTGATCCGCGCCCCGGTGAAGGTCAGGCCGTTGATGGCCCCCAGGGCGGAGATGCACACCAGGATGCCGACGGCCTTGACGGCCACGTCGGGCAGCAGCGTGGCGACGGTCTCGGCCGCCACCGCCTTGGAGCCGCTCATCGCCGCATGCCCCAGGGCGCGCAGGTACGCGCCGTTGACGAGCAGGTACAGCACCGTCACGGCCACCGTGCCGAGCACCAGCGCGCGGAGGATGTTGCGCCGCGGGTTGCGGACCTCGGCGGCGACGTAGCCCATCTCGTTCCAGCCGCCGAAGGTGAACAGGACGAGGATGAGGGCGAGCTTGAGGCCGCCGAGCGTCAGGCCCGCGGGCTCCTCGTCCGCCTGCGGGGCGGTCGCGGCCTGGCCGGTCGCCGGCTGGGAAACCGCCGGTTGCGTGACCGCAGCCCGCGAGCTGACCGCCTGGCTCGAGGCGGGCTGCGACGCCGGCTCGGACGACGCGCCGGGCGCCAGCAGGCCCACGACGAGGATGGCCACCAGCCCGGCCGCCTTCACGACGGTCAGGACGTTCTGCGTCCACTTGCCGCCCCGGACGCCCAGGATGTTGATGACGGTGAAGACGCCGACGGCCGCCGCGGCGTAGATCCGCGAGGCGTAGGCGAACGTGCCGAACAGGCCCTGCGCGTAGTCGCTGAAGACGAACGCCATCATGGCGATGTCGCCCGGGCGCAGGATGGTCATCTGCGCCCAGGCGAAGAGGTACCCCGCCCAGCCGCCGTAGGCCCGCCCGAGGTAGACGTAGTCGCCGCCCTCGCGCGGGTAGGCGATGGCCAGCTCGGCGTAGCTCAGCGCCATCGCCAGGACGAGCAGCCCGCCGATCAGCCAGATCAGCATCGTGCCGCCCCCGCTGGCCATCGCGCCGGCGATGTCCGGGGCCGAGCGGAAGATGCCCGCGCCGACGATGATCCCGACGATGATGCACGTCGAGTCGAACAGGGAGAGCTGCCGCTTCGGCGCGGTCGGCGTTTCGGTACTCATGTGCCCCCCGTGCCTACTTTGCGGCCTCGGGGGCGCGTTTCTTCAGCGTCACGGCGACGCCCGTGCCGGACGTGTAGTTGAAGATCGTCTCCAGCTCGCCGCTGGTGGTGATCGCCTTGAGGTAGTCCTGCATGGACCGCGCCTGCGAGACGGCGTTGTGGGCCAGGATCAGCCCGCCGGGCTTCACGTGCGGCAGGAGCTTCTTGAAGTAGTCGATGTAGCCCGACTTGTCGGCGTCGAGGAAGAGGACGTCGATAGGCTCCTTGATCTTCAGGACTTCCTTGTGGGCGTCGCCCTCGACGAGCGTGATCAGGTCGGCCACGCCGGCCTTCTTGAAGTTCTCGCGGGCGAGCCGCGCCCGTCCGGCGTCGATCTCGTGCGTCGTGAGCTTCCCGCCGGTGGTCCGCAGCGCCAGGCAGATCCAGATCCCCGAGTAGCCGTTGGACGTGCCGATCTCGACGACGTGCTTGGCGTTGGCCGCCTCGGTCAGGATGCGAAGGAAGCGCCCGTCGTCGGGCGGGACGTTCATCATGCCCCGGCGCTGGTTCTTGTACATCCAGTCGAGCACCTCCAGGGCCTTCTTCTCCGCGGCGTCCCTCGCCAGCGGCGGGTTCTCGACGGGCGGGGTCCCTCGGCTCATGCGGGGGCGCCCCCGGCGGGGGGGGCGGTCCTGCGCCACGAGGTGGACCGTCCCGACCAGCACGGCGACGGCGGCAACGCCGATCAGCACTCTCTTCAGCATCTCTTGCTCCTTTTCTGCGCGGGACAGGGACTTTCCCTGTCCGTATCGCTCTACGCACGAAGACGGGAAGTATTGCCGACGGGCCCGAATCGCCCGGTCACTTGTCGATCTCGATCGTCACGGACCGGATCGCGCCCTTCAGGGCGTTCGGCACGGCATAGTCGCCGACGGCGCCGTTCTCGTCGCGGCCGACTTCCAGCCCGTCCGCCGGCATGGTCGAGATGGGCCCCGGCGCCTTGACGCTGGCGACCTCCTTGCCGCCGACGGTCAGCGTGAGCTTGCCGCCCTTGTCCAGCCGCCCGGTGACGGTCACCTCCCCGGCGGGCAGCTTGTCGGGCGCGGTGACGGCCGTGAGCCTGCCTCGATGCCGCGTGGCCATCGCGAGCTTGCCGCCGGCGACGTACAGCACGTAGCCCAGCGACGAGCCGCCCTGCGCGACGATCACGCCGTCGCCGGTGGCCTGGACCCGGGCGGTGACGGTGAACGCCCTGCCCGCGACGTTGGGCGCCTGCTCCTGGGGCAGCGCGTCGCCGGCCTTCAGCGCGAAGCGGCGCTTCTTGCTGAAGCGCCTCGCCCCGCGGGCCTTCGGCAGCACGACGTTCGTCCGCTTGGCGTAGGCGTCCCACAGGGCGGCCAGCTTCGCCGCGCGGTCCGGGTGCTTGGCGGCCAGGTCGTTCCGCTCGCAGCGGTCCGCCGCCATGTCGTACAGCTCCCACGGCTGGCGGCTGCGGGCGACGAGCTTCCACGTGCCCACGCGGACGGCGCGGTTGCCCTCGTGCTCCCAGTAGAGGGCCTCGCGCTCGATCGGGCGCGCGTCGAAGGCGGGGGCGAGGCTGCGCCCCTCCATCGGCTGGATCGCCCGCCCCTTGTACTGCTTCGGGTAGGTCGCGCCGGCGACGTCCACGCACGTGGCCATGATGTCGATCAGGTGCCCCGGCTGGTGGTCCAGCTCGCCCTTGCGCTTGAGGGCCGCCGGCCAGTGGGCGATCAGCGGCGTGGCGATTCCGCCCTCGTGCACCCAGTGCTTGTACAGGCGGAACGGCGTGTTGGACGCGTTGGCCCACGGCTTGCCGTAGGCGATGTACGTGTCCGCCGGGCCGGGCATGACGCCCTCGCCGGTCCGCACGGGCCTGCCGTCCCGCGTCTTGACCGGCTGCATGCGCGTCTGGAGCTCGTCGGGCGCCATGGGCTCCATCTTCGTGACCTTCTCGGGGTCGGGGCGGACGGGCCCGCGGCTGCCGTACTCCTCCGCGCAGCCGCCGTTGTCGGCCAGGAAGAAGATCAGCGTGTTGTCCGTCGCACCGGCCTTCCGGATCGCCTCGACGATCCGCCCGATGCCCTGGTCCATGCGGTCGATCATGGCGGCGTAGACCTCCATGCGCCGCTGCTGCCAGGGCTTCAGCCGGGCCTCGTCCCACGGCGGGACGCCGGTGTCTCGGTCGGTGATGCCCCACTTGGCCTTGACGATGCCCATGGCGATCTGCCGCTTGTGGCGCTCGGCGCGGAGGGCGTCCCAGCCCTTGTCGTAGCGTCCCTTGTAGCGGGCGATGTCCTCCGGCAGGGCGTGCATCGGCCAGTGCGAGCAGGTGTAGGGCACGTAGAGGAAGAACGGCTTGTTCGCGTGGTCGCGGGCGTGGTCGGCGATGAACGTCGCCGCGTGGTCGCTGATGGCGTCGGTGTAGTAGAAGCCCTTGGGCGGCACGATGTACGTGTTGTCCCGCGTCAGCGTGTTGGGGTCGTAGAAACTGCCCGCCCCGTGAATCGTGCCGTAGAAACGGTCGAAGCCGCGCTGCCGGGGCCAGTTGTGCTTCTCGCTGTCGTCCTTCGGCTTGGTGAACCGCGTGACGTGCCACTTGCCCGACATGTACGCGCGGTAGCCCGCCGGCTTCAGCGCCTCGGCGATGGTCACGGCGTTGCGGCTCAGGTCGCCCCGGTAGCCGGGCAGGTGCCGGTCGCCCATCATGTGCCCCACGCCCGCCTGGTGGGGGTAGAGCCCCGTCATCAGGCTCGCCCGCGTCGGGCAGCAGCGGGCCGTGTTGTAGAACTGCGTGAACCGCAGCCCGCCCTTGGCGAGGGCGTCGAGGTTCGGCGTGCGGATCTCCCCGCCGTAGGGGCCGACGTCGCTGAAGCCCATGTCGTCGGCCATGATGAGGACGATGTTCGGGCGCTTGGCGTGGTAGTCGCTCGCCGCCCCGGCCGCCCGGCGCAGGAGCCCCGGCATGGCCGTCGCCCCCGCGCCCAGCCCCATCGCCTTGAGGAACGCACGCCTGCTCGTCGTTCGCATGGTCTGCTCCTGCCTGGTCGGTTGCGGACGTCCGGACAGTGTATACATCCCCGCCGGGCGCGCCGAGTTCCTGGCGCGTCCTGTGGCGCGCCGCGGCGCCCGTCGCCGCGGTCGGTCAGAGCATCCCCACGGGGATCGCGCTGACGTCGCCCGAAACGGGCAGGAGTTCCGGGCAGAGGCACGCCACGCCGCCGGGGCCTCTCGGCAGGCCGAGGCGATCCAAGGGGGCGAACGCCGTCGCCCACGCCGGGCGAATCGTGGCGGACTTCTTGACCTCGAGCGGGTGGAGGCGCTGGTCGAGAACGAAGAGGACGTCCACTTCTCGCCGGTCTCGATCCCGGTAGTAGTACACGGGCGGCGCCTTCATCCGGTGCCACCAGCTCTTGAGGATCTCGCCGAGGACGAACGTCTCCAGGACGGCCCCGCTCATGGCCCCGGCCTCGAGTGTCTCGGGACTGGACCATTCGGTCAGGTACGAGCACAGCCCCGTGTCGAGGAAGTAGAGCTTGGGCGCCTTGACCAGCCGCTTGGTCACGTTCGTGTAGTACGGGCGAAGCAGGAACACCTGGCAGGTGGTCTGGAGCAGGGACAGCCAGGTCTTGGCGGTGGGCACGGACACGTCGGCGTCCCGGGCCAGCTCGGAGAGGTTCAGCATCTGCGCGGTCCGAGCCGCGCAGACTCGCAGGAACCGCACGAAAGCGGCTTCGTTGCCGATCTGCCGGAGGTCGCGGATGTCGCGCTGGAGATAGGTCTGAAGGTAGGAGCTGTAGAACAGCTCGCGGTTCCGGACGCTCCCGGCGTTGAGCGCCGGGAAGGTGCCTCGCCAGATGTCCCGGTAGATGCCGGCGAGCCTCGTGGGCGTCGCGGACGGCACCCGCGCGTCGAGACTCTCGCCGAAGGGAAGGAACGGCGGGATGTCGAGCGCCTTGCGGTGTCGCTCCCGCAGCGAGAACCCCAGCAGTTTCACGATGGCGACCCGCCCGGCCAGGGTCTCCGAGATGCCGCGCATCATCTCGAACTGCTGCGAACCGGTGAGCCAGAACTGCCCCGGCCTCCGCTGCTCGTCAGCGATCATCTTGATCTGCGGCAGCAGCGCCGGCGCGTACTGGATCTCATCGATCAGCACCGGCGGGGGGAACCGCTGAAGGAACAGGGCGGGATCGTCGCCGGCCAGGTGCCGGAGGTTGGGATCGTCGAGGGTGACGTATCGCCGGTCCTTGCCGCAGAGGTGCTTCAGGACCGTCGTCTTCCCGACCTGCCTGGGGCCCGTCAGCAGGAGGACCGGGAACTGCTCGCCGGCCTCCAGCCACGGGGTCTCGATGGCTCTGCGGTAGTACATGGCGGATCGCCTTCTTCGGCAATTATAAACCCATGGTTTAAATCTGCCGCCCCCAGTCTACCCGGGCCTCGCCGGCCAGTGCAAGCGCCGGACCGGTCCCGCCTGCTCAAGACGTTCCCCCGCCGCTTGACCGCGGCGACGGGGGGGGCTATGAATGTCTCCCGCACGATCGGCCGCGGGCGGCCGGGCTCGCGTCGCAGAAAGAGGGCAGCATCATGGCAAAGGACAAGCTCACCGTCGGAATCATCGGCACGGGCATGATCGCCACGGCCGGGCACATGCCCGCCTGGCGCGACCTGCCGGACGACGTCGAGATCGTCGCCGTGGCGGACGTCCTGGCCGACCGCGCGAAGCTCATCGCCGAGCGCGAGGGCATCCCGCACGCCTACGGCGACTGGCAGAAGATGCTCGCCGATCGCGACCTGGACGTCGTGTCCATCTGCACGCCCAACGCCTACCACAAGGAGCAAGCCGTCGCCGCCCTGGCCGCCGGGGCCCACGTGCTGTGCGAGAAGCCCGTCGCCACGAGCTGCGACGACGCCGCGGCGATGTTCGACGCCGCCGAGGCCGCCGGCAGGACGCTGCTCGTCGGGCAGAGCTCGCGCTTCCGCAACCGCTCCCTGGCGGCCAAGGAGGTGATCGACGCCGGCCGGCTCGGCGAGATCTACTTCGCCGAGACGTACTACCTCCGCCGGCGCGGCGTGCCGAAGTGGGGCCAGTTCCACGTGAAGGCCCACTCCGGCGGCGGGCCCATCTACGACCTCGGCGTCCACGCCATCGACCTGCTGTACTGGCTGATGGGCAGCCCGGCCGTCCAGGCCGTCAGCGGCGCGACCTACACCAAGCTCGCCAACCGCGACGAGCACCTCAAGACCTCGCTGGCCGACAGCGGGGCGTTCCTGGGCGTGCTGACGCCGCGGCCGTACAACTTCCACGACTACGACGTGGAGGACATGGCCGCGGGCTTCGTCCGCCTGGCCGGCGGGGTGACGGTGGCCTTCAAGACGAGCTGGGCGGCCAACGTCCCGAAGAACCACGGCGCGACGATGCTGCTCGGCACGGACGGCGGGCTGGTGCTCGAGCCCCTGACGCTCGTGACCAACATGGGCAGCTACCAGGCCAACGTCGAGCTGAGCGTCCCCGACGACGAGCACGGGCCGTTCAGCGGGCACTGGGGCGAGACGGCCCACCTCGTCCGCGTCGTCCGCGGCGAGGAAGAGCCCCTCGTCACGCGAACGGAAGTCCTGAACGTGATGCGCACGCTGGATGCGCTGTATCAGTCCGCCGCCGAGGGCCGGGAGATCCGCTTCGACTGACGCCGCGGCGCCGCGGCGAGCGGTCCGCCCCGATCCTCACGCGCCCGAGGGCGCCCTGTCGCCGGGAGGCAGAACATGGCCAAAACGTACCGTGTCGGCGTGATCGGCTTTGCCCACATGCACATCAACAACGTGCTGGGGCTCTTCGGCAAGCACCCGCAGGTGGAGCTGGCGGCCTGCGCGGACACCGTCCCGTCCCGCCCCGAGCTGCGCAAGGGGCCCTACACCCGCGGGTGGAACCTCGAGCACGCCCTGAAGGACCTGGGCATGTCCAGGAGCTACGACGACTACCGCGAGATGCTCGACAGGGAGCCCTTCGACATCGTCATCTGCACCAGCGAGAACGCCCATCACCCCGAGGTGGTCGAGGCCTGCGCGGCCGCGGGGGCGAACGTCTGCGTCGAGAAGCCCATGGCCCGCAGCCTGTCCGACGCGATCGCGATGGCGCGGAGCGTCCGCGCCGGCGGCACGGAGATGCTGATCAACTGGCCGATGACGTGGAACGCCGCGGCCCACACGTGCAAGGCGCGGATCGACGCCGGGGCGATCGGTCGGGTCCTCGGCGTCAAGGCCCGCCTGGGGCACACCGGCCCGCTGGGCACGGGCGCGAAGCACGAGGGCGTCGCCGAGGAGGCCGCCCCCCTCAGCGCGACCGAGCTGGGCGCCGTCTGGTGGCACAGCCGCTCCGCCGGCGGGGGGGCGATGCTCGACTTCTGCTGCTACGGGTGCATGGTCGCGCGGTGGTTCGTCGGCGTTCCGGCCGTCGCCGCCGTCGGCATGCGCGCCAACCTCAACAGCCCCTTCGGCGACGCCGACGACAACGGGGCGATGATCGTGCGCTTCCCCGGCGCGATGGGGCTCTTCGAGGGCACGTGGACGACCTGCGACCACGGCGTCGGGGGCGGGCCCGTCGTCTACGGCACGGAGGGTACGCTGGTGATGGAGCGGCGCGACGGGAAGAGCGTCGTCCGCGAGGCCCACGGCGGCGGCAAGGACACGATCCACGAGCCCGACCCGCTGCCCGAGGGCCGAACCACCATCGCCGAGGAGTACGTCCACCACCTCGAGACCGGCGAGCCGGTCCACCGGACGCTGGAGACGACGTTCAACCTGGAGGCGATGGCGATCCTCGACGCCGGCGTCCGCTCGGCCGACTCGGGCAAGCTCGAGACCGTCGACAGCGCCGCCTGGTGCATCGGCTGACGGCGCGGGCCGCGCGCCGGCCCG
>CAZXOC010000151.1:0-17441 GCA_964642165.1 uncultured Planctomycetaceae bacterium
CGTCGCCCACGCCCGGCGTCGGGCCCGTGTACTGGCTGGCGATGACCGAGAATTCGCCGTCCGCGCCCGGGTCGATGTCGGTCCAGGCGGCGAGGAACCCCTGGTTCGCCTGGTGGTTCTCCCCGGTCCAGAGGGCGACCTGCGTGGCGCTGAGGACCACCACGCCGGCGCCGGAGCTGTGGGCGGGCGTGGCCGCGTCCGCGCCCGACAGCCTCACGAGCGTCCAGCGGTCCGCGTAGTCTGTCCCGCCGCGAACGGCCGTGCCCGCGAAGTTGTAAATGGCCGCGTCGCCCGCATCCAGCCCCGAGAAGGTGTGCGTGTAGTGGTCGGTGCCGGTCAGGGCCAGGCTCGAGCCCGTGCCCGACCCGAAGTCCACGTAGCCGTCGAACGTGCCGAACGCGTCGGTGCCGGCGGCGGGCAGGCCCTGCGTGCCCTCGTAGCTGGTGCCGTTCTCGGTGATCGTCAGCGTCGCCCCGAGATTGGCCCCGGTGCTGATGTCCTTCAGCAGGCCGGACGCCATGCCGTTGGCGGCGTAGGTGGTCGCGTGGGCGTGCGTGCCGGCGCCGGCGATGTGGTCGTTGAACGCGACCCATCCCCCGGCCGCCACGGCTTCTTCGATCGTGCCGACGGCTGCGCCGTCGCCGCTCCACTGGTCGCCCACCGTGATGCCGCTAAAGGCGCCGTAATCGATGCTCAGCGAGGCGATCTCCGCGGCCGTGTAGCCCCACGCCAGGAAGTCCGTCACGTCGCCCGCCCCGTCGACGATCATCGCCCAGCCGGGGCCCTCGGCGCCCCAGTCGATGGTCGCTTGCCAGTAGTTGTCGGAGGGGTCGTCCGTTCGATAGAGCACCTCGCCGGGGCCGAGGGACGCCGGCAGAGACCAGCCGACGCCGTTGACCGCGTTGATGCCGCCGGAGGCGTCGTTGACGAGCACCGACCAGCCGGTCGTGGCGACCGCGCCGGCCGAGACGTTCTGGACCTCGACGAAGCGCGTCTCACCCGTGGCGATCTCCGTGAGGACCACCCCGGAGCCGTCCAGCGTGATGGACTGGACCCAGCCGTCGTCGTTGAAGCCGAGGGCGGTCCAGTCCTCGAGGTCGTCGAGGTCGGTCGGCACGTGGTAGGCGACCGGGGCGTCGGCGGCGACCAACTGGCGCGACTCGAAGCCGCTGTCGGCGCTGTCGAAGGACCAGTGTGATCCCGCGGGGTCCCATTCGCCCAGGCGGCCGTTGACCGTCACGGTGCGCGTCCGCACGGCGTCGGATTGCCCGCTCAGCTCGAAGGCCCCCCCGTCCGTGCGAGGGTACCCGGATTGCACGGGCAGGTTCGTCCCGACGCTCAGCTCCGCCGGGATCAGCGACAGCACGTGCTGGTTCCGCGCGGCCACGAAGGCCTTCATCGCCTCGATCCTGTCGGCCGGGACGTAGGAGCCCAGCAGGTTCTCCAGGAGCGGGCCGATCTGCTCGGGGGAGAAGGTCGTCTCGATGAGGTCCCTCAACTGCGCGTAGTAGCGTGGCAGGAACGCCGGGTGCGTGAGGAAGCGGTCGATGGTGGCTACGCCCGTCGCGCGGAAGATGCTCGCCGTGGCGCTGCCGGGGTTGTTGCCCTGGCCGAGGATGGTGTCCAGGTCGTGCGGGACGATGACGAACCGCGTGTCCTCCATGCCGCGGTAGAGGTAGTAATCGTCGCCTTCGCCGCGAGAGATGTTCGTCTCGTTGTTGTCGATCAGGGCGCTGAGGGCGAAGAACCGCAGCCACTGGTCCGCGTCGATGACGCGCTCGACTTCCTCGACGTAGACGTCGTCGGGCGCCTCGGACAATACGTGGGTCAGCTCGATGAGGTCGCTGTAGTCCTGGTCGTAGTAGTTGGTCTTCTTGAGGTAGTTGGTGCGGTAGGCGGCCGGGTCCGGGCCGTCGTAGCCCAGGTCGGCCTCGCCGCTGATCCGCATGCACTTGTACACGTTGCCCGAGGCGTCGTCGGGGAAATGCCCCGCCGCGAAGTCGCTGTCGACCACCTCGGCGTGGACGTACGAGCCGTAGGTCCTGCTCGCGGTGGTGCCTTGGGTCGGGTCGTGGCCGTTGACGAGGACGCGCGCCGGGCGGGCGTCGGCCGCCGGCAGGCCCGAACGCCGGAAGATCGCGCTGCCGACCACCCGAAGCCAGGTGTACTGCCCGTTGAGGTTCAAGGCGGACACGCCTTCCCACGGCGCGTCGTGCGGGAGGATGACGCGATGGTTGTTGGGCTGGTTGGTGCGGCTGCCGTGCCCGCGGTTGCGAATGCCCGCCAGGTAGCGCACGTGCGTTCCCGCGCCGTCGGTGACGAGGAACGTGGCGTTCATCTGGGCGTCGGAGCCGGCGTCGGAGGAGTGGGAGCCGATGTAGGCCAGCTCGGCCCGCTCGGCCTCGGTCATGACCAGGCGGAACTGCGGCTGGCTGCCGGACGCCCACGTCGCGTCGGGGTCGAACGAGTCGTCCACCTGGTACAGGGCGTTGACGACCTGGCCGTGCCCGGCGGCGGGGGCGGGCCACGTCCGCGAGTTGCCCGTCGCGTCGGCAGCGCCCACGTAGAACTCCACGACGGTCCCGTCGGCCGTCGGGGCGATCGTGGCGGCGTAGACGCCGTCGCCGGCGCGCCCGTCGCCGTGCAGGCCGTCGTCGTGCATCGCCAGCTCGTCGAAGTCCGGGTCGCCGTCCTCGCGGTGGTACAGGCGGACCGTCAGGGCGCTGCCCGGGGCGTCCTCGATGCAGGCGCGAACGGTGACGGGGTCGGCGGAGGTGGGCACGGCCGGGGCGTGGATCACGTCGCGGACCAGGGGGGCGATGTCCGCCGCGGCGACGCTGTTGGCCCGGCCCGGCGTGCCGCCGTTCACGAGGCTGGCGGCCCAGTTCTGCCCGCGGTCGTTCGTCAGGGCGGGCTGGATCACCTCCAGGCTCTTGCCGCCGCCGTCGTGGTCGGCCGACCAGACCCACCCGGTGTGTCCGTCGTCGCTGGGGCCTTCGGCGCGGACGGCCCAGTCGCCCTGTTCGGCGTACAGCACGCGGTCGACGAGCCGGCCGTCGGCGTCGACCAGTTCGATCTCCTCGCCGGAGTCGCTGAGTCGGCCGTCCCACCCGCCCCCCGCGATGTAGTTCGTGACGGTGGGGTACTTGGCGTGGAAGGCGCCCGGATCGGCGGGAACGACCAGGTAGCCACCGGGAGCGAGCGCCACGTCGGGGAACTCGAAGCTCACGCCGTCGGTGAACTTCCACCCCGACAGGTCGGCGGCGGCGTCGCCGCGGTTGTGCAGCTCGATGAACTCCTCGCCAAGAGGCTCGGGCTGGTGGCTCGCGGCGTATGGGTGGTACATGATCTCGGAGATCACCACGTCCGCCGCGAGCAGCAGCCGCGGTTCCAGCGGTTCCAGTCGGGAAGCCGGGGCCATGGCCTGCATGTCTGCGCTCATGTCTCTCTGCGCCGTGGTGGCAACCGCGGCCCGGGTTACAGGATCCCCAGGTCGGGGCACGACAACACGTCCAGAACATCCTCGCTTCGGGCAACCTCCGAGTTGGCAGGATCCCGCGCTTCCGGGGCCGAAGGTGTCCGCGATCCCTGCGCGTCCCCAAGCACGTCCACGGGCACGGCCTGCGGCATCGGGTCGGGCAGGATCGCTTCGCCGTCCGGCGGGGCGGGCACGCGCGGTTCGGTCGGCGGCGCAGCGGCCGCCGAGGGGCTCGCGATCGGCGCCGAAGGCGGATCCGCGTCGTACCAGGCCGCCGCGGCGGCCCCCAGGGGCGCGGCCTCGTCCGAAGCGGGCAGCGCGGACAGCGCCGTCTCCGCGACGGGCTCGGCCGTCGGGTCCGGCGCGTCCACGCCCGCGTCGCCGGCAAGCGACCCGACCGTCTCCGGAGGGACGCTCCTGCCGACGTTCCGCTTCAACGTCAGGTAGTCGAACGCGTCGACGCCGCCGCTGTAGTCGAAGTCGCCACCCGCCCATCCTGCGCCGGCTTGGGCGAAGCTGGCCCGGAGAGCCACGAAGTCGCCGGAACCGACTTCACCGTCGAGGTCGGCATCGCCGCCCAGCGCGACCAGGAACGACTCAATGAGATCGTCGCTTTCGTCGACCGGAAGGCCTTCGGAGTTGGTGACGTTCTTGCAGTCCAGGATGACCGTGTAGTAGGCCGGATCGACGGCCACGCCGGCGAGGTCCCACCGGGCCGTGTCCGTCTCCGCATCGTAGTCCAGCGTGACGCCCGCGAGGTCCACGTCCTGGCCGGTCGAGTCGTTGCGGAGTGCCAGGTGGGCTGCGTCCAGGCTGGCCGAGACGTTCTGCGAGAACTGGATCGCCAGGCTGGTCAGTTCGCTCGGGCGGTGGGCCCCGTCGTTGCGCTCCAGTCGCGTGATGGTTGGCGCGATGGGGATGTCCGCGGCCCATGTTTCCGCGGCACCGCCGGCCAGGGCGTTGCCGGCCAGGTCGGTGATCCCGGACCCGCCGGACGTCAGGGTCAGCGTGTACGTGCCCTCGACGCGGGTCAGCTCGGTCAGGCCGACGAGCGTGTAGGTCCTGTTGTCGGAGGTGATCAGCCCCTCGTCGGTGAGCAGGTTCGCCCCGCCGTCGCGCGTGAGGGCCAGGTCGGCGACGTCCAGACCGACCACCGGCTCGTCGAAGACGATGTCGATCTCCGGAACGGGCGCGGAGATGGGGTCGGGGCTCACGTCGGCGATGTCCACCGCGGGGGGCTCGGTATCGATCACCCACCCGCGAGCAGCATCCGCCGCCAGTGGGGCGGCTTCGGCGTCCTGGATGCCCGAGCCTTCGGCCGTCAACGTCAGATCGTACGCGCCGGCGATCGGCTCGGGCGTCAGGAGGACGACCTCTTCCAGCCGCAAGCCGCTGATGCCGTAGGCCTTCGAGCCGTTGGCCACGCCGCCGGGGTCCACGCTCGTAGGGATGCTTCCCATGTACTGCTGAGAGCGGACAGAGAACTCCCCGTCCGGGCCGGGATCGATGTCGGTCCACGCCGCCACGTACCCCTGCCCGGCCTGGTGGTTCTCGCCGGTCCAGATGGCCACCTGATCCGGTCCCAGGCCGTCGGTGACCACGCCCTCGCCGCTGCTGTGGGCGGTCGTGAAGTCCTCGGCGCCGATGAGCGTCACCAGGGTCCAGCGGTCCGTGTACCCATCGCGGCCCCGAACGACACTTCCCGCGAAGTTGTAGGCGGCGGCGTCCCCGGCATCGAGCCCGGAGAAGGTGTGGGTGTACTGGGCGGCGCCGGTCAGGGCCAGGCTGGCCCCCGAGCCGCTCCTGCCGGAGAAGTCCACGAAGCCGTCGAAGATGCTGTACGCGTCGGTGCCGGCGGCGGGGGAGCCCTGCGTCCCCTCGTACCGGACGCCTGCCGTCGTGATGGACAGCCGCGCCGCCGAGTTCTCGCCGGTATCGATGTCTTTCAGCAAGCCGGACGTCGTCCCGTCGGCCGCGTACGTCGTGGCGTTGGGGTGCGTGCCGGTGCCGGCGATATGGTCGTTGAACGCGGCGAAGCCGCTCACCGAGCCGCCCGTGCCCGTCAGGCGCGCCAGGCGGCTCAGCGTCCACGTGACGTTGTCGGTGGTTTCCAGCCGCTCGCCGCCCGTCAGCAGGTTCCCGCCGCCGTCGCGCGTGAGGCGCAGGTCGGACAGGTCGAAGCCGGTCACGGGGCGGTTGAAGACGATCTGGACCTCGTCGAGGGTCGTGTTGCGCGGGTCGGGGTGGACCGCGATGATGTTGGCGGACAGCCGGCCCGCCACGTTCACCAGCTCCTCGATCTCCTCGACGTCCAGCGGGCGATCGTAGATGCGAACGTCGTCGAGCAGGCCGCGCCAGCCCTCCTGCGAGCCGCTCTGCGCCATGCCGAGCAGCACCTGCGTCGCGCCGTTGACACGGCCGGCGAGGGGGCCGCTGTCGTAGCTGAGAGTCTGGGGCTCGCCGTCGAGGTACAGGCGGACGGGGTCGCCGCTGGCCCAGGTCAGCGCGAGATGCTGCCAGTTCGTGCTTTGGGCGTCTGCGGGGCCCTCGATGAGGCCGCTGCCGGCATCGGTGGACAGCAGCGCGGTGAAGGTGTTCGACTGGCCGGCCTGGGCGCCGACGGCGCTGTGCTGGAGGGCGAGGCACCCGGCGCCGCCCGGCACGCCCACGGTGAAGATGCCGTGGTCGCCGCCGGTGGCGTCGGCCTGGATCCACAGGGCGATCGTGAAGCCCTCCAGGCCGTTGACGTAGGCCTCGCCGTCCTCGTCCGCGACGGTGTCGCCCCCGTCGAAGGCGAGCGCCCCGTCGACGCGCCCGTTGGCGTTCCACTCGGCGCCGGCGATCCGGGCGTCGCGCCCGTGGCCGCTGGCATCGAGCGCGGTCTCGCCGGCGCCCTCGTCGAACGTCCACCAGGCCAGCAGCCGGGACTCGACGTCCTTGTAGGTGAACGCCGCCTCGGCGTCCTTCTCGATGGGGCTGCCCACCAGGTCCGTCACGCCCGTGACGCGCAGCGTGTAGTCGGCGTTCTCCGGCAGCGCGGCGCTGAGCGTCAGTACCACCACGCGGGTGTCGCTCTGGCGTTCGGCGCCGAGGAGAGAGGCCGGCTGGCCCTGGCCGTCGAGGATCTCGTAGTTGCCGATCGTCTCGGCGGAGGTCCGGTCGACCGACTTCCCGAACGTCACCGTCACGTGCACGCCGTCGGCCGTCTCGGCGGACTTGAGGCTGACGCGCGGCGCGGCCTGGACCGGCGAAGATCGCGCGCTCTCGTGCCCGTCCGGATTGACGGCCGTAATCTCGTACGTGTACGTGCGCGTCTGCGCCAGGCCGCTGTCGATGTACCCGGCGGTGGGGGACGTGTCGAGCGGCACGCCGTCGCGGTAGATGACGTAGTGGTGGACGGAGCTCTGCGGGTCGGTGGAGGGCGGCCAGCCCAGGTCGATGCGGCGGCTGGTGACGGCCTGGGCCTGGACGTCCTGCGGGACGGACGGTGGCGTGGAGTCGTAGAAGGTGTTCCGCGCCCCGGGCGAGCCGTCGGTGGTGCCGGGGACCCAGTTGAGCGCGTCGTTGCCGTAGGCGTCGGCGGGCCAGCGGCTCAGCGACGCGCCCAGCCCGTCGGCCTCCGTCGGCCAGGGCAGCGCGTCGTCGTAGTTCACGTAGTCGGCGCGGACGTACGGGATGTACCCCGTCACCTCGGGCGACAGGGCGCGATAGACCTTGACCTTCTCCCCGCCGTTGGCGAGGCGCCCGGAGTATGCCCCGGCGATGGTCATCCCCGCCGTGTCGTAGCGGCTGGCGAAGGCGTCGGCGTTCTTGACGAGCACGACGTAGCCGCCGGGGTCGAGCTGCGTGACCGTCGCGGCGGAGCAGGAGAACTCCGCAGAGGCGTTGTCCACCAGGACCGGGGTCGTGCCGCCCACGAACTTGACCTGGTCCGCCATCGTCCACCGGTCGGCCTCGTCGGCGCCGCGGGTGAGGGTCACCGACGCCGGGCCGTCGAAGTCGTACGTGCCCAGCGAGACCCAGCCGCCGGGGCCCGTCTCCTCGCTCTGGTCGCGGAAGACGTCGGTCGAGTCGCCGTCGTGGGCGATGGTGTATCGGGCCTGGCGGTCGAGGCGTCGCGCCCGGCCGTTGGCGTCGACGGTGTTCCAGCGGGCGAAGACCTCGTACTCGCCGGTCGGCAGGGACGCCTGCCACGCGGCCGTCGCGCCGGCCTGGAGCGTCCGCAGCTCCGTGCCGAACCCGTCGGCGTCGTACCAGCCGAAGCTGAAGCCGATCCCCTCGCCCACGAAGAACTTCGTCAGGTTCAGCGTCCCTCCGGAGCGGTTGTACAGCTCGAGGAACTCGTAGTCGTCGGCCACGTACCCGCCCGCCGGGTCGGGGTCCGTCGGGTGGTACATCACCTCGTTGATGACCAGCGGCCCGAACCAGGGAGGGGCGTTGTCGTCGTTCATCGTCGGCCCGGTCAACAGGCAGAAGTCCGTCGTCCCGGTCTGCTTGGTGTACAGCCCGATGGACTGCCCGTTGGGCGAGGTGCCGAAGTCGACGTGCTCGCGGTAGCCGCCGGGCAGGCCGCCTTCGTTGGAGCTGAGGTACACGTCGTCGCCGTGCTCGCTCAGCGCGAAGGCCGTCCCGAAGTGCCCGTCCTCCGTCAGGACGCGGTGGTTGTGGGCGGGGACCACCATCGGCGAGGGGATCTGGTACTTCGCCAGGTCGAGCTGGCTGTCGCTGAGGAACCAGCCGCCCACGTCGATGTCCTGGCCGGTCGTGTTGTACAGCTCGATCCAGTCGTTGGGCGCGAAGTCCGAGTGGGCGAGGACTTCGTTGACGACGACGGCCCCCGGGCGCAGCCCGCTGTCGTGCGCCCCCGGCGTGCCGCCCTCGACGTGGCTGGCCTTCCAGCCGGCCTCGAGCGACCAGTTCGCCAGGCCCCCGCCCGGGTCCACGATCGTCAGCGAGTAGCCGTCGCCGTCGGTCAGGCCGTACCAGGCGTCGTCGTAGCGGAAGTCCTGGAGCAGGTCGCCGACGGGCGTCCGCAAGCGGATGCCCTCGCCGCCGTTGTCGAGGGAGCCCTCGTACTCGCCGGCGACGACGATGCCGCTGCCGTCGATGTCGTAGCGCGCGTCGAAGGCCTGGCGGTTGGCCGCCACGACGATGAGGCAGTCGGGCTCCAGCTCCATCTCGGGCAGCGTGAACCGGATGCCCTCCACGAAGCGCACGCGGTCCAGCGGGATGGCCTCGTCGCCGATGTTGATCAGCTCCACGTACTCGAAGAGGTCGTCGTCGGTGAAGCCGGCCGCCCGTTCGGCGTCGGTCGGGTCGGGCGCGTGGTACATGACCTCCGTGACGCGCAGCGAGTCCCGCACGTCGCGGAAGTACTCCGCCCCGCAGAGAGCGCTCCACGACGTGCCGTTGCGGACGCGGGCCTTGACGTGGACGTTCTCCTCGATGGGGACGCTCCCGCCGCCGTAGGCGATGGCCCTGCTGCTGAGCCCCCCGCCGGGCTCGCGCGGGTCGGTGCCGTCGAGCGTGTAGTAGATCGTCCCGACGCCGTCGGGGTTGTCGAAGGTGAGCCCGTCGCCGGGGAGGTAGTAGCCGCCGTGCTGGCGGAGGCCGTTGACGCGCAGCTCCGGCGCATCGAGCTGCGGGTAGAGGCCGCGGCTGCGGAGCTGGTTCAGCACCGTGTTGGTCCGCCCGGGGAAGTAGCTTCCGAGCAGGCGGTCGCGCTCGCGCGCCCAGTCGTCCCACGTGTAGGGCGTGCTGGTGTACGTGTCGCCCCAGCGCGCCGACTCGCAGACGATCGCCTGCTCGATCTCGTCCAGGATGTTCTGGTACAGCGCGGTGGCCCCCTCGACGCTGAACGGGCCGCCGTTGTAGAAGTGCTCGTGCACCTGGTCGGCGAAGAGCATCTTGTACTCGGCGTTCGCGCAGAGCCTCTGGTGGAGGCGCGTGGGCGCCCTGTCGTTGTCCCTGCTGGTGACGTTGTCCCCCTCGCCCTTGAGCACGTGCTCGGCGTCCCACTGGTGGAAGCGCCAGCGGCTGTCCGGGTCGCTGCGGTTGCGGGAGGCGTACCAGTTGTGGTGGGCCCAGTCCGTGTTGCCCGCGTAGAAGTTCGTGAGCATGTAGTTGATGAAGTCCGGCACGTCCACGTATTGCTGAATCTGGGCGTACTTCTCGGGCGTGGACAGCCCGCTGTTGGCGACGCTGAACATCCCCAGGTAGTTGGCGTTGCTGCCGTTGACGATGTTCCCGCTGCTGTGCTTGATGACGTCGTAGTCCTCGTCGAAGCCGCCCTGGTAGTCGGCGTTGAAGTGCTCGTCCGGCCGCTCGTGCACGCCGTACATGCCCCAGTACAGGCCGTTGAGGTACACGTGGACGTACTTGCCTCGCGGCGCATAGCCCCCCACAGCCGTCTGGAGGTCGGACATGTACTGGTCGCGGGTGTACTGGCACATATCCCGCTGGCTGCCGGAGCTGCCGTGGATCCACGTCTGGTTCATGCGGGCGTCGAGGACGAGCGTGTCGAAGCTCGTGGCGGCCCCCTCCTCGAAGATCGTGCCCTCGAACAAGTCGTAGTCCAGCTCGCCCGGGCCGTACTCCTCCTTGAACTTCAGCCGCATCGAGAGCTTGTTGCACTTCCAGCGGCTGGTGCTCGTCCCGCCCTGGATCTGCACCGAACAGTCGATCTGGAATCCGTCGGAGCCGTCGGGGAGGATCAGCTCGGCCGAGCAGGCCTTGGGAACGCCCTCGCCGGAGATGTAGATCCCCTGCCCGCCGCTGCCGAACCAGTCGTCCCACGGCATGACCAGCGACAGGGTCGGCACGGACAGCAGGTCGTCGCGGATGGTGTCCTCGTACGGCGCGACACCGACGATCTGGGGGTCCATCTCCCAGTCCCGGCCGTACCTGCCCCAGGACGCGGACGCCGGCAGGCCGCTGCCGTCCTGATCGATCACGTCGTCCAGGAAGAAGTACGTCTGCGTGTCGACGTTGGTGGCCACGTAGCCGGGCTTGAAGGCGGCGGCCCGCAGCGTCATCAGCCCGTCGACGTGGATCGGGTGGGCCGGGTCGAAGATGTCCCCGTGCGTGGCCGTCGGAGCCGTTCCGTCCGTCGTGTAGCGGATCTCCGCGCCGTCGGTATCGGTGGTGATCGTCACGTAGAACGGCTCGTCGAAGAAGCCGCGGTCCGCGCTGAAGTTCGTGTCCTTCACCCGCCCGAGCGCCCCGACGGTGTTGGGCTGCCACGGCGTGGGGTCGGTGAAGTACTGGCCTTCGCCCGGGATCTCGCGCTCGGCAACCAGGTTGGCCTCGATCAGGAAGTCGCCGTCCGTGTAGGCGACGTTCAGGCCCTGGACGGCCAGGACGTTGTCGCCCTCCCGCAGCTCGCCCAGCCAGGCCGTCACGTCGATGTCCTCCAGGAGGACCGCCTGGTCGTCGGGATGCTCGTCGCTGGCGGCCGAGTCGAACTGAAGCACGCCCGGCGGGTTGCGCTCGGCGATCTTTACGCCGTTGAGCCAGCAGACGAACCCGTCGTCATAGCGGACGCCCAGCGTCAGCTCGCGCAGTTGGTCGACGTCGGCCACCTGGAACGAGTAGCGGATATAGGCCGAGGCATTCTCGTCCAGCATGCTCGAGTGGACGTCGGTGATGATGTAGGAGTGGTAGGCCCCCCCCGGGTCGTCGTCGAAGCCGACGCTCGTATCGCCCGCGAGCCAGCCGGAAACGTCGAAGGGCTCCTGGGCCGGCGCGCCCCGCCACGTCGTGCCCAGGGCATCGTTCTCGGGAATCAGCGCCGCCAGGGACGTTCCGGGCCCGACGAGGTTCTCGCTGTCCACGAGGGGGTCGCTCGGGCCGAACGAGATGTCCTTCACCTGCGGCGGGTAGAGCTGCGCGAACTCCTGGACCACGGTGTCGGCATCGTCGATCAGCGCGAGGTACTCCCCGTCGGCGTCGAGGCGGAAGTTGGTGTGCAGATCGTAGGCCGGGTTGCGGAGGTTCTTGCGGGAGGCGAACACGACGCGGTACGCTCCCGCCGCCAGCGTCATGTCGGGGAAGATCCACTCTTTGTCGGAGTCCTTGAGCTTCCAGTTGCCCAGGCTGACGGCATGATCGGTGGGGTTGTGGATCTCGATCCAGTCGTGGTACAGCCCGTCGCTGGACCGCAGCGTGGCCTGGTTGTTGGCCATGAACTCGTTGATGATCGGGTGGGCGTCGAGGAGCAGCCGGGGCTCCAGCGGCTCAAACGCCGGTAGGCGAGGCGACGGGAACATCATCGGTCGGCCCTGCATGAGCACCTCCTACGGCATGTCGCACGAGCCGCCTGCTCTCGAAGGAGCGCCCAGAGGCCCCCTGCGCACGACTGTTCGCCCGAGAAAACGGCACACGGGAACATGGCAACTTCCTGACATACTCGCTTATACCACAGTTTGGCGTTTCGGCCAAGACCGGCGCGGGAGCCGTCTCCCCGCCGGACGAGAACTCCGTCGCTAGAGGACACCCAGTTCCGGGCCGGCCAGCACGTCCGCGAGGCCGGCATCCAGCGTTGTCGGCGCGCGCGGGGGATCGGCCTCCACGGCGCTCGCGTCGGTCGGCGCGGCGGCCAGCAGGTCGATCGCCTCGCCGGCCTGCGCGTAAACAGGCACCAGGGCCTCGGTGCCGGCAGCGACATCCGTCTCCGGGGCCGGCGAGGCCCCCGCCGTCGGCCCGGCTTCGCCCGTCGCCGTTGCCGCCGGCTCGGCGTCGTGCCACGCGATCACCGTGGCCGCGAGGGCGTCGCTGGACGTGCCTGCGGGCGTTTCCACGGCCTCCGCCGGTTCCTCCACGGGCTCGGCGGCGACGAGGGGCTCCGCCGCGGCGGGCTCCTCGCCGGACGGGCTGCTCGCGGCCGCTCCGCCGCCAAGCGGGGCGTCGAGGGCGGGACGTACCATCGCGCCGGCGTTGCGCTTCAGCGCCAGGTAGTCGGCGGCGTCGATGATGCCGTTGCCGCTGAAGTCGCCGGCGGACCAGCCGGCGTCGGTCCGGCCGAAGTTCGACCGCAGCGCCAGGAAGTCCGACCGGCTCACCTCGCCGTCCCGGTCCGCGTCGCCCGGCAGGGCGAGCAGAAACGTCGTGCGGTAGTCGTCGCCGCCGTCGCCGTCGCCGTTGCCGTCGAGCGGGCGGTCCTGGGGGCTCGTCACGCCGGTCGCCGCGAGCACGAGCGTGTGGTAGCCGGGCTCGACGGCCACGCCGCTCAGGTCCCACCTGGCCGTGTTCGTGTGCCAGTCGTACGACAGGGGCGCCCCGGCCAAGTCCACCGGTGTGTCGGTCGACTCGTTGTGGAGGGACAGGTCAGCCGCGTCCAGGCTCCCCGAGACGTCGTGCGAGAACTGCAGGGCCAGGCTGCTCAGCTCGGGCGGCCGGTCCGCGCCGTCGTTCCGTTCCAGGCCGACCACCGTCGGGTTCCTCGCGGCGCGGACCAGGACGTCGATCTCCTGGGCGTTCAACTGGCGGCGGTAGATGCGGACGTCGTCGATCTCGCCGGCCCAGGCGTAGCTCGTGCCGCGCTCGCCCACCCCGAGGCGCACCTGCGTGGCGCCGTCGAGGCTGCCGGAGACGGCGTCGCCGTCGTGGCTGAGATCCTGGAGCTCGCCGTCGAGGTAGAGCACCATGCCGCCCCCGCTGCGCCAGGTCACGGACACGTGCTGCCAGTCCGTGGTCTGCGTGTTGGCGGCGCCCTCGATGTTCGTGTTCCCCGTCGAGGCCCACAGGAAGACCTTGAAGGTGTTCGTCTTCCCGCCGCTCCAGCCGACCTCGTCGTGCCGCAGCGACAGGCAGTCGGGGTTCCCTGCCGGGCCGGTCGTGAAGAAACCGTTGTCGCTGCCCGTGGCGTCGGCGCGGATCCACATCGCCACCGTCAGTTCCGTCAGCCCGTTGAGGTAGGCCTCGCCGTCCTCGTCCACGGCGTGGCTCCCCGAGCCGTCGAGGCGAATCGCCCCGCCGAGGATCCCGTCCGTCCAGGCCGCGCCGATCACGTCCAGGTGGCGGTCGTTGCCCGTTACGTCCAGCGCCGTGTCCCCCGCGCCTTCGTCGAACGTCCACCACGCCAACAGGTCCGGGTGGATGTCGCGGTAGACGAAGGTCACGCTCGAGTCGTCCGCCACGGCGTTGCCGGCAAGGTCTTCCACGTGGGCGACCGTCAGGACATAGCTTGCTTCCTCCACGAGCGGCGCCGACAGCGACAGGGTCACCTCGTGCGTTTGCTCGGCGTCGCGCAGCGCCGCGACGACGGGCACGGTCTCGGCGGCTCCATCGGTCAGCCCGTAGTTGGCGGTTGTCTCCGCCGTTGTCTGCTTGACCGCCTTGCCGAAGGTCACCAACAGGTGCGTGCGATCGATCCCGTGGACGGCGACCACGCCCGGCCTGGGGGTGGCTTCGGCGGACCCGGACAGCCCGCCCTCGAAGCCGTGCGTGCTGATCGCCGAGACGCGGTAACGGTACGTCTGCGTCTGGTCGAGGCCGGTGTCGCTGTAGAAGAGCCTCTCGGTGGTCCCGACCTGGAGGCCGTTGCGGTAGACCGCGTAGCGCGCCACGCCGCTCTCGGGGTCCTCCGCGGCGGCCCAGGCCAGGTCGATCCGCGAGCTGGAGATCGCCTGAGCGACGAGGTTCGCCGGCGCCGAAGGGGCGGTGGTGTCGACGAACAGCTCGTCTGTCGTGGCATCCGTACCGACGTTGCCGGCCCGGTCCGTTGCGGTCACCTGAACGTCGTAGGCGCTGTTGAGCAGCGGGGGGTCGATGGTGTCGTCCGGCAGGACCCACGTGCCGAAGCCGGTGTGCCCGACCTCGTACGGGCGCCCCGCGACGGTCACGACGATCGACGCGCCGGGATCGTCCACCGTGCCGGTCAGGAGCGGCGTGGCGTCGTCCGTCGCCAGGGGCTCGACGGTCACCACCGGCAGGACGTTGTCGATGACCAGTTCGTCGGCCGTCCAGTCGCGCCCGGTCTTGCCGGCCAGACTCGTCGCGGCAACCTGGACGTCGTACGTCCCGTCGGCCAGCGGCGGGCTGATCGCGTCGTCGGCCAGCGTCCAGGTGTCGTCGCCCTGGTTGGTCGCGTCGTACGGGCGCCCGTCGATCGTGACGACGATCGCGGCGTCGGGATCGCTCACCGTGCCGGCGAGCGCCGGGGTGCGGTCGGGCGTGATCAGGGGATCGACGGTGACGATCGGCGCCGGCGGCTCGATGGTCAGTTCGTTCGTCGTGGCGTCGGCGGCGACGTTGCCGGCCGGGTCGGTCGCCTCGACCACCACGTCGTGGGTCCCGACGCCCAGCGGCGGGCCGATCGTCCCGTCCGGCAGCGTCCACGTGCCGTCGCGGCGGTTGACGGCGACGTACTCCAGCCCGGCCACCGTGACGGTGATGGTGGCGTCCGGGTCGTCGACGGTGCCGGACAAGGCCGGTGTCGAGTCCTCGGTGGTGCGTGGGTCAACGCTCACCGCCGGTGGGATCGTGTCCACCGTCAGCTCGCCGGTGGTCTCGTCGTAGCCGGTCTTCTGCTGGGGACTGGTGGCGGCGACGGCAACGTCGTAGACGCCGTCCGCCAGCGGCGGGTCGATCGCGTCGTCCGCCAGCGACCAGGTGCCGTCGCCGTGGTTCGTCCCGGCGTAGTGGCCCTCGTTCGCCGTGACGGCGATGGTGGCGTTGGGGTCGTCCACCGTGCCGGTCAGGCGGGGGCTGCCGTCGTGCGTGGTCAGCTTGTCCACCGTCACGCGGGGCACGCCCGTGTCCTCGTAGGGCGACAAGCGGTTGCCGGGGATCGCGAGGTCCGGGTGGACCGGGTCCTCCCAGACGCCCCCGGGAAGCTGCCAGCGGACGGCCAGGTGATCGCTCGAAGCGCCCTGCTTGTGCAGGACCTCGACGTAGTATCGCAGGCCGGCCTGGAGGTAGACCTCCCCCGACTGCTGCGAGGCGTGACGGTCCCACTCGTCGGGGTCTGTGCGGCTGGGCACGCCGGCGATCAACTGCTTGTGAGCGGGGCTGGCGTCGGTGGAGAGGTACAGCTCGGCGCTGTCGTCGCCGGCGATCCAGAAGCGGTAGTTGCCGGTGACCGGCGGGTGGAGGTACCCGCGCAACCGGGCGCCGTAGCTCTCCAGCCAGCCGGTGGGGCCCTCCAGGCTGGTGCGGTAGTCCTCCCCACTGGCGCCGTCCGGGTAGCTGGAATGCCCGGTGAGGTCGGAGACCGCCGATCCGGCGATGCCGAGCCAGTACTCCCGGAGGATCGTGCCGGCCCCCTCCGGCTGGAAGACGAACGACGTGCGCGCGTCCGGCGGCATCGCGCTGTCCGAGGTCGTCGCCAGGCCGTTGACCGTCACCGTGTAGGACTGGCCGCTCTCCAGGCGCGAGGTGGTGAGCGTCACTGTGACCTGGTCGGCCTCCAGGCGGGCGAGGACGACCGTCCCGCCCGACAGGCTGTAGTTCGCCTTGTTCTCGGCCGCCGCCTCGACCAGGGGCTCGGTGAAGACGAGTCGGAGCGTGTTCTCATCGACGACCGCAAGCGACTCGATCCCCGGGATGGTTACGCCGGCGGGAGCCGAACGGGCGCTTTCGTAGTCATCGAGGTTGACGGCCGAGACTTCGTACGCATACGGCACGCCGGGCAAGACGTCGGTGTCGACGTAGTACGCCGTCGCAGCGGCCTCCGCCTGGAGCCCGTTGCGGTAGATGACGTAGTGGTCCACGCCGCTCTGGGGGTCGGCGGAGGCGGACCAGTCGAGATGGACCTGGACGCCGCCGACGTTGGCAGCGGCGACATGCGTCGGCGTACCCGGGGGGGTCGTGTCGAGGTAGACATTGGCCGCGCCCGGCGTGCCGCCCGCGATGCCGGTGGACCAGTTGCCGGCGTCGTTGCCGTAGGCCTCGGCGGACACGCGGGCGAGGGACGGCCCCGTCCCGTCGGGCTCCGGCGGCCAGGGCAGCGCCTCGCCGTAGTTGACGTAGTCCTCGCGGAAGTAGGGGATGTAGCCGGTGAGGAGCTGCGGGTTGGTGGCCTGGCGGATCTTGATCTTCTCGCCCGTGTTGGCGAGGCTGCTGGTGTACTCGCCCGCCACCGGGATTCCGTTGCCGTCGATGTCGTACCGAAGGTCGAAGGCGCTGCGGTTGCGCACGAGGACGGCATACCCGTCGGCGGGAAGGCTCACCAGGTCGCACTCGCTGGCCGAAAAGTCCTCCGAGGCGTTGTCCACGACGACCTCGCCGCCGCTGCGGACGAACTTGACCTGGTCGGCAATGGTCCACTCGTCGGGGTCGTCGGTGCCGCGCGCCAGCCGGACCTCGGCCGCGCCGTCGAACGCATAGCTGCCCAGCGACACCCAGCCGGAGGGATCGGTGTTGTCGTTCTGGTCGATCGTGACGGCGCTGGATCCGCCCTCGTGGACGATCTCGTAGCGGGCCAGCGAGTCCAGCATGCGCCCGAAGTCCTCGCCGTCGGTGACGTCCCATCGGGCCTGGACCTCGTACGTGCCGGGCGCCAGCGTGGCCTGCCACTCGGCCGTCGCGCCCGCCTCGAGCGTCCAGAGCTCGTTGCTCCATCGGTCGGCGCCGTACCAGCCGAACGTGAAGCCGATCCCCTCCCCGACCCAGAACTCCCTCAGGTCCAGCGGACCGCCCGAGCAGTTGTACAGCTCGACGAACTCGAAGTACCCGTCGTTGTCGAACCCGGCGTCGATCTCCGCCTGTGTCGGGTCTGCCGGGTGATACATCACTTCGTGGATCACCAGGTCCCCGATTCGCGGCGGCTGGTTCTCCCACCCGAGCGTCGGCGCGCGCAGCAGCGTGAAGTCCGTCGCGCCCGTGCTCTTGACGTGCAGGCCGATCGACACGCCGTTCGGGCTGGCGCCGAAGTCCACGTGCTCGCGGTAGCCGCCGGGCTGCCCGCCGGTGCTGGAGGACAGGTACACGTCGTCGCCGAACTCGCTCAGGCCGAAGCCCACGC
>CAZXOC010000152.1:0-17287 GCA_964642165.1 uncultured Planctomycetaceae bacterium
GCGGCAAGAAGGGCGCTGCGGTCCAGGCCGGCTGGAGCACCCTCATGAACAAGGCGATGTGAACTGGCAAGCGGGTGGAAGTTCGCCAGGCGCACGTGGGACGGGTCGGCTCGCCGGCCCGTCCCGCTGCTTTGTCTGCTCGGGCGGGCGGGGGTTCAGCGCCGGACGACGACGCCCGGACGCGGTACCGACGGCAACAGCCGGCCGGGCGCTGCCAGGAGACTCGACCGGCGGACAGGCGCACGTCCGCGGGGCCGAACGCGCGATCGTGGGGGCACCTTTGGCGGCGGCGCCCCCGGCGGGGCCGGCCGGCTCGGGGGGGCGGGCGGTCCGGTTTGCCGCGGCGGTCGCCCGCCCGACGGCACCGGCAGCGGCGCCCCGGGCGGCACGTCCACGCCGCCGATGGGGTGTTGCCGCGTCAGGATCACCTTCGAGCCGTCCGGCTTGAGGATCACGCCGACCCGCCGTCCGAGCAGAGGCCGGCGACGGTATGGCTGCGGATACACCAGGATGTACCCCGGCAGGTAGGTATCCGGGAAGGTGGGATCCCACTGCACGTAGGCCGCGCTGCCCGTGCCCGCGCGGGCCGGCGCCGGTAGCGGCTGCGGGGCGGCGCGCCTCGCCGGCGCGCGCTTCGGCGGCGCGCGGGGCGGCGCCTTGGGCGTTCGCGGGCGCGGCTGCGTCAACAAGGCGTGGGCCGTCTTGTAGCCCACGGCGAAGGCGTGCTTCCCGCCCGTGCGGCGCCGGAGGACGTCCGCCGCCTCCCGCAGCGGCTTGGGCAGGGCCGACTCGTCCGGCTGGACGTCGACCCACGCCACCAACTGACCGGCCAGATTGGCCACGAAGGGATCGGCCGGTCGGTCTCGCGCGGCCCGGACCAGCGAGGCGAACGCATCCTCCATCGCCCCGCGTTCGGCCTGGTTGAAGGCCACCACGGCCCACGCCAGGGCGTTGTTGGGGTCCAGCTCCAGCAGCGCCCTGGCCGGGTCCGTCAGCGAGCCAGCCAGCCCGAACTCCACCATTCGACGGAGGTAGGCTCGGCGCAGCGGCACGTGGTTGGGGTCCTGGTTGAGCCCGACCTGGTAAGCCACGCTCGCGTCCCCGGGCGCGGTCGCTTGCTGGATGTCCCGAATGTAGGGATAGATGGCGTCGATCTTCAGCTTGGCGGCGGCGCTGCCCGGCGCGATCCACGACCAGGCCAGCACGATCATCGCCATCGCACGGATCTGTAACACCCTTGCACCTCCGCGGTCCGCGGGGGGCCTCTTCCGTGGTCCCCACTGTATTCTACCACCGGGGCGGGGCATTGCCAGGGCCGTTCTGCGGCCTCGGCGCGGGAAGCGGCGCGCGTGTTACTGGACAGCGGCGGACCTGGTGCCGAAGTATCGTATGTTTCCAGCGGGCAGGGCTATCTGCGCGAGGATCGATCGATGTCCGTCCATGTCCGGGAACGTCGCCGCGGCAGCAGGATGTCGGTATCGCATCCGGTGACGCTGCGCGACCGTCGCGGGCGCGTGCTGCTGCGCGGGCGCACGTCCGACATCTCGCAGCGGGGGCTCTATTGCCTGACGGAGTGCCGGCGTGGTCTCCGGCTCAAGGGGCGAGTCATGCTGGAGATCACCTTGCCGGCGGGGCGGGCCCCCAGGCGGCGGCACGCCACGCAGCGAACGGCCCGCCACGCCGGGCGGATCGTGCGCGTCGAGGAGATCGGTCAGCTCGTGGGCCTGGCCATCGAATTGATCGACCGGCTCTGACGGCCCGGGGTGACCGTCCGCGCGCGGCGGCGTCGAATGGGCCCCATCCGGCCAACGGGGGTGCCCTCGTCAGCGGCTGCGGTGCCAGATCCGCGCGACGGCCCACTCGGTCAGCGCCAAGGCCACCGCGGCGGCCAGCAGGATCGGCCAGAACGCCGTCCGTCGCCCCGGTGCGAGGCGTTCGCCCAACTCCGCCAGGTCCCCGTCGGCGGCCACCCGCCCGCCGGTGAGGTCCGCCAGCAAGCGGATCCTGCGCCAATCGGCGCCCACGTCGGCCAGCTCTCGCGGCGCGGCGCGGGCGACGGCCGCCTGCCAGACGACCTGCGCGCCGTCGCGGCTCACGGCCAAGCCGACCGGCCCCGCCGACGCCGGGACGCGCGCCTCGTACCGCCCGGGGGCCGTCTGGCGCATCGTGAAGCCGTGGTCGGCCTGCGCTCCAGGCCGCGGCGACGAGATCCGCCCGGTGAGTTGCAGCCCGTTCATCGGTCGGGACCCGTCGGCGGCCTCGATGACAACGTGGAGGCGGGTGTCCTGGCGGCGTGCGTGGCCGGCGAAGCGCGGGTCGCCGGTCGGCCGGCGACAGCCACGCACCAGCTCCGCCAGCACGGCGAGGAGCTTCCCGCCGCTGCGCCAGGCGGGGTTGTCGCCCGGCGCAAGGGGCAGGGCGAGAGCGGCGCTGCGACCCAGCCCGACGCGCCGGATCGCCAGCAGCGGGTCGCCCTGCTCGCCGACGCGAGCAAGCGTTTCGGCGTTGGGCTGAGGGGCGCACGGCAGGTAGGCCTGCACATCGGGCAGCGGCCCGGCGGGGCGTGAGAAGATCGGCCCGGCCGCCGCGCGGAAGTCCCCGCGGCGAATCGGCTCGCCCCGCGCCTCGCGCACGAAGCCGGCGAAGACCTTCGCCAGCCCGCCGAGATGGTCCCGTCGCACGACGGGCGCCTCGAGGCGCCCGGCCAGCCGCTCCAGGGGCGTCCGGCTGGCCGGCTGGGTCGCGCCCGCGGGGGCGATGGCCACGACGGCCAGAGACAGCTTCTGCCGGCCGAACCGCTCCGCCATCCGGTCCGGGCGGAACTCCTTCGTCCGCAGGTCGCTGACGACCACGACCAGGCCGTCGCGGCCCTCGCCGGCGCCGCGGTCGGTGGCCTGCTCGAGCGCCGGGCCGATGATCGTCGGCCCGCCCGGGCGCACGCGCCCCAGCGCCTCGGCCAGGGCCGCGAAGTTCACCGGCGCGTCCCGGCTGTCGTAGACCCGCCGGGGCGCGTCGGCGAACGTCAGCACCGACAGGCGGTCCGCCTCGGTGAGGTGGCGGCGGAGGCTCAGGACCGCCTCGATGGCTTGGCCGAACTTGATGCGCCGCCCCGGCACGCCGGACGCCGAGGACGTCAACGCCATGGACCCCGAGGCGTCCAGCACGACGACCAGACGCAGGGGCCGGCGCTCGTAGGGGTTGGCGATCAGCGCCGCGGCGCGGTTGAGCGGGTCGTCGCGGTCGGCGGCCGAGGCGTGCGGGCCGGCTCCGACGAGCACCAGGGCCCCGCCCGTTCGGACGTACCGGCCCAGGGCCGCCCGCGAGCGGGCCGGCAGGAGCGTGCCGTTGGCATCGACGAGAACGACGGCGGCGTAGTCCATCCATCCGGCGGCTGTCTGCGGCGGGGCGCTCGGGCGCTCGGTGGGCAGCTTCAGCGCCGCGGCGAGCGCGGCGGGCTCCACGCCGCTGCCGAGCAGCGCGATCCGCTGGCGGTCGGGCAGGACGACGGCTTCGGCGGTGTCATTCTCGCCGAAGACATCGGCCGGGGAGAGCTCGGCGCGGTAGGCGGCCAAGCCGCCGCCCGGCGGATCGTCCGTTGCCCGGAAACTCGCCGCCTGCCCGGCGAGCAGGTCCAGGAGCTGGACGACAAGCGGCTCGGCCGCCGGCGGATGCGTTCGCCGGAGCTCCACCTTCCGCCGCAGGAGCGCGTTGGCGCTGACGACAAGCTGCACGTGGACTTCCCCGCCGGGCTGGCGTCGGGCGGTCAGCTCGGCGACTCGCGCATCGGCCGGCGGGGACACCATCGGCAGGAGCCAGACGGGCAGGCCGGTCCGCCCGAGCGACGCGGCGGCCACCTGCCAATCGTCGTCGGTGAAGCGGCCGTCCGTCGCGAGGACCACCCCGGCCAGTTGCTCCCGCCGGGCGACCGCAAAGCGCAGGGCCGGCGCCAGCCGCGTCTGGTTCGCGTCGACCGGCTCGGCCTCCGGCGCGACGGCCGCCGCGAAGTCGAACCGCTCTGCCGGCAGGTCGTCCGGCAGCGAGATCGTGCGGTCGAGCTGCCCCCGGCACGAGGCCGAGACGTCACGCAGCACCAGCACCGGCGTGCGCGCCCGCGGGCCGACGGGTGCCGTCGGCCGGGCCAAGGCCGCCGCGGCGACCAGGATCGCCAGGCACTGGAGCGCCACGTTCGACGCCGGCACGCCCCGCCCGCGCCGACGCGCCCAGGCGGCCAGCACGACCGGCCCGGCCGCGGCCACCACCAGCAGCAGCCACCACGGGTGCTCCATCCGCACCGACCAGGCCAACGGGATGGCGGCCACGTTCTCCAATGACTGTCTTCCGCCTCCTGCGCGCCCGAGTCGGACGCGCGCGTCGTTCGCCCCGCCCCCGGCGGCGATGCGCCCAGGTCCATTGGACACCCCGGCCCGGGGGATGTGCAACTCCAAAGGCCCCCGCCCCCGGGCCCCGCCCGGGCGCGTCGGCGCGGGGCGTGCGCCGCGGAGGAGAATGCCTTATCGCCCGCCGGGGCCTAGCCGATACAACACGAGGCGGGTGCGGCTGCCTTCGGCTGCGCTTTTGGTAGAATGGCCTTCGTTGGCCCGCGGTTCTGTTCGGCTTCCTGCGGCCCGGGCGCCGACCCGGTGGGAGGCGCAGGAGCGATGAGGTGATGGTGGAAACGCCAGACGAGTCCGAGCACCTGCCCCCGATCCCTCCGACCATTCCCGACGAGGAGTTCCGCAGGCTGATCGGTTCGCGGGCGGGCCAGGCGCTGCGGCTGGCGAGGCACGTGGTGTCCCGGCAGCCGCGCCACCTGCTGCCGACCCGTCCTCTCCTGGGCGAGCTCTTCCACCAGGCGACCGAGCTGGAGGAGCTGCTCGACGCCTACGGGGCCCGGTACAACACCTGCTGGGGCCCGTTCCGCTCGACCGTAGCGGCCGCCAAGCTGTTCGCCAACGTGGGCTACGAGCTGCTGCACATCCAGCACTCGGTGTCGCGGTACCAACTACTGGAGATCGAGGGCGACTTCGAGGCGGCCACCGAACAGGCCATCGCCTTCATCGGGCAGATGCTGCTCTGCATCGCGCGGCGGTATATGGACCAGGCCGAGCAACTGCGGATCGGCGTCTCGGGCGTCGAGGAGTTGGGCGAGAACCTGGAGGAGAAGCTCCCCCCCGGGCGCCTCGCCCACGACCGCGAGATCCGCCGGGACACGGACGCGGGCAGGACCGTCACGCACCTCGCGACGGAGTTCCTGAAACAGGCCGCCGAAAGCGATGTGCTGCACATGCCCTCGCGCCTGGACCCCGCCGAGTACCGCGATCGCGTCCCGGATACCATCAGCGAGGAAGGCCTGCGCCATCTCGAGCACCAGTTCCACAGCCTCCAGTCGATGTACGACACGTTCGTCTCCGACACCGACACGGAGCTGCGCAACCCCCAGCTCCCGGTGCTTCGCGGGCACGTGAGCGTGATCTACCACCTGCTGATGACGGCCGAAGGGTTCGCCCACTACTACGAGCGCCACGTCATGTCCCAGCCCTGCGTCGGAGGCGCCGAGCCCCTGGTGGATGACGGCGAGCTGCTCCGCTTGCTCATGGAGTACTCGCTGGCGTACGCCAGCCGCTACCTGCTTCGGGCCCGCGACCTGTGCCAGGAGATGCTCCGGCAGTACGCCGAGGTCGGCGAGATCACCGTCGGCGGGCCGAGGTACCGCGGCTTCCACATGCGCCCCTGCACGCTGATCTCCAAGATGGTCCTTCATTACGGCAGCGAAGTGAGGATGAAGCTCGACGACGGCACGAGCTACGACGCGTCCAACCCGGTCGACATCTTCCGCGCCAACCACAAGGTCATTGCCGACAAGCGCCGCTGGCTCGTGAAGCACGTGGACGCCCTCCCGTTCGTCCGGGAGAAGGGCTTCCTCGACGAGCCCGTCAAGGCCGTCCGGCGCGTCGTCCTGACCCTCAGCGAGCAGGGCAAGGTCATCATCTACGAGCGCCCCCTGCCGATCCAGCCGCCCGAGGCCGAGGACGCCCGCGGCAACCTCATGCAGTACGTCTTCAAGGAGGTGCGCCGCCTCCAGTCCACCGGCGTGATCGACATCGACGCCGAGTTCCCCGTCGCCTTCCTGGGCGACAAGCGCGTCCTCAAAGACCTGGAACTGCTCGCCAAGCACGGCTACGGGGAGGACAACTTCGGCAAAAACATCCCCCTGCCGAAGGAGCTGTCCTACCTGCGGCGGTAGCCCCCCGTCGCGGCGCGCCGAGGCTCGGGCCCACCATCAAGCCGTGGGCATCGGGCCGCGGCTTGGCTGTCGGGGCCCGGAAACGGCAGGAGCAACGGCTCGATCCCGGCGTTCGGATCGCTCTTGGTCCTTCGGCATCGCCTCAGCGATGGCTGCGCCCGGAACGTCCGGCGACGGCCAGCGGGCCGGAGGGGCCCGATCATCTTCGCCGTCCACTGGTTGCCGGAGACAGCGGTTGGGCGTACCATGGAATGGGATAGGTGCCAGAATGAAGCAGCTCACGCGAATCACGTTTGATCCGCAGGTGATGGGCGGAAAGCCTTGCATTCGGGGCATGCGCGTCACGGTCGGTACGATCGTGGGGCTCTTCGCGGCAGCCCACACGAAGGCAGAGATCCTCGAAGCCTATCCGTACCTCGAGGAAGAAGACCTCCACGAGGCCCTCGCCTACGCCGCGTGGCGCGCCGAGGAGATCGAGGCCCCGCTTCAGCCCAAGCCATGAAGCTGCTGATCGACATGAACCTCTCGCCGCAATGGTGTGGCATCCTTCGAAGGCACGGCCACTCCTGCACGCACTGGTCTGAAGTCGGGGACCCACGTGCCTCCGACGCGACCATCATGCAGTGGGCGTCGACCCACGCGTGTGTCGTCGTGACCCACGACCTGGACTTCGGGGCCATCCTTGCCGCGACGCAGGCGTCGGCTCCCAGCGTGGTCCAACTCCGAGCCCAAGACGCCTTGCCCGCCGCCGTCGAGGGGGCCCTCGTCAACGTTCTGGAGCAGCACCAGCGGGAGCTGGACGCAGGCGCTCTGATCGCTGTCGATCCCTCGGAATCCAGAGTTCGGATTCTCCCCTTGTCCCGTTGAGCCCGTGCAGCCAGCTTGAGGACGCGGGTCGATCGTCTTCGCCCTTGCCACTCGGACCCTCATGCGCGGCATCGTCATCCCGTCGATGAAATCTCCATCCCTTGGAGCCCCGCCGATCAGTGGGGCCACCCATCGGGCGGCGTCAGCGCAGGCCGGAGAGACGGGACTTGCCCGCCCCGCATGCGGGTGATCGGGTGCCCCCGGGCGACAAACGGCACCGCCTTCCGGCGGCGCGGCACGCCCGTATCCTGGTGGAAGATGGCGACCGGCGCGGCGTGGGGCGTCGGGGGGACAGCGCCTGCGGCCTTGAGGCGGCGGTTCTCCGTTGTAAGAATAAGGCGCCGGGTCGCGGCGGTCTGCCGGTACGGACGGCGGGTCGGGCGGCCCTGCCGGGTTCGGCAAGGACAGATCAAGGAGATGGCCCATGGCTCGTCGGACGAAGCGTCGTGCGTTCCTGAAGCAAAGTGCCGCCGCCGGGGCGGGGCTGGTGATCCTGCGCTCGGGCGTCCTGAAGGGAGGGCAGCCGCCCAGCGACAAGCTGAACATCGCGATCGTCGGCTGCGGCGGACGGGGCGGGAGCAACACCAACGGCGTCAAGAGCGAGAATATCGTCGCGCTGTGTGACGTCAACGAGAAGAACCTCGCCAGGGCGACCAAGCGGTTCCCCAAGGCCAAGACGTACATCGACTGGCGGAAGTGTCTCGAGCAGAAGGACATCGAGGCCGTCGTGTGCTCGACGACGGACCACACGCACGCCTTCGTCAACGTCTGGGCGATGAACCGGGGCAAGCACGTCTACTGCGAGAAGCCCCTGGCCAACAGCGTGGAGGAGGCCCACGTCGTCCGCCAGACGTACCTGAAGAACAAGGGCAAGCTCGCCACGCAAATGGGCACGCAGATCCACGCGTCGGACAACTACCGCCGGATCGTCGAGCTCGTCCGGCGCGGCGCGATCGGCACCGTCAAGGACGCCCACGTCTGGTGCAGCCGCACGCCCAGGAGCGGAAGCTACCTGCCCGAGGTCAAGCCCGTCCCCGAGCACCTGCACTGGGACCTGTGGATCGGCCCGTCGCCGTTCCACCCCTACAACCCCGGCTACGTGGGCGGCTGCCTGAAGTGGAACATCTTCTGGGACTTCGGCAGCGGCCAGATCGGCGACATGGGCAGCCACATGATGGACATGGCCTGCTGGACGCTGGACCTGGGGCTCGCGACGACCTGCAAGGCCGAGGGCTCGCCCATCAACCCCGACACCCTCCCGCAGTGGCTCAAGGCCGAGTGGGAGCACCCCGCCAACGACTGGCGGCCGGCCGTCAAGGTCTACTGGTACGACGGCGGGAAGAAGCCCGGCATGCCGATGAAGATCATCGACCGGGACGCGGCCTTCAAGGGCATCCTGGTGCGGGGCGACAAGGGCTGGGTGATGGGGGACTACGGCTGGCGAATCCTCCGCCCGAGCGGCGACCTGACCTACTTCACCTCGCCGAAGCAGGAGGAGCTGATCCCGCCGTCGCTCGGCCACCACAAGGAATGGATCGCCGGCTGCAAGGAGGGCAAGCCCACGCTGTGCAACTTCGACTACGCCGGCATGCTGGTCGAGAACAACATGCTGGCGCTGGTGGCCTGCCGGGTCGGCAAGAAGCTCAAGTGGGACGCGAAGAACCTCAAGGCCACCAACTGCCCCGAGGCCGACCAGTACATCCGGAAGACCTACCGCGATGGCTGGGTGCTGAACGGCTAGCGCGGCGGCACGTCGCGGGGTCCACGTCGAGCGGGACCTTCATCAGGCCGGTCTGCACGACCGCCGGCACGACCGCCGCGCAGGGGCGCCCGCGCCGGCCCGGGCGCCGGTGGCCTTCGCTGCGCTGATACATGGTCTGCATGGTCCGCCTCCTTGCCGCGGCCTTCACTTCGCGTTGCGGAGGCAGTCGCGCAACAGGCTCTCGGCCATGTAGCTGCTGCGGACGAACGGCCCGGCCGCCACGCCGTCGAAGCCCATGGCCAGCGCTTCGGCCCGCCACGCCTCGAACTCGCCGGGCGGCACGAACCGCGCGACGGGCACGTGGGTCGGCGTGGGCGCGAGGTACTGGCCCAGCGTCAGCACCCGGCAGCCGGCCGAGCGCAGATCGGCCAGGACCCGACGGACCTCGGGCGGGCGCTCGCCCAGCCCCAGCATCAGGCCGCTCTTGACGAACCGCGGGCCGCCCGCCGGGCCCACGTGCCGGGCCGCCTGCGAGAGCACGGCCAGGCTCCGCCGGTACTCCGCCCGCGGGCGGACGGCCGGGTACAGCCGCGCGACCGTCTCCACGTTGTGGCCGAAGACGTCCGGCCCGGACCGCAGGACGGTACGAACCGCCGCGCGGCTGCCGGCGAAGTCGCTGGTGAGCACCTCGATGGCGGCCGAGCTCAGCCGCCCGCGGACGGCGCGAACGGTCTGCGCGAAGTGCCCCGCCCCGCCGTCGGGCAGGTCGTCGCGGGTGACCATGGTGATGACGACGTGCTTCAGTTGCAGGCGGGCGCAGGCCTCGGCGACGGCCTCCGGCTCGTCGGGGCGGGGCGCGCGGGGCTCGCCGCCGGGGACGGCACAGAAGCGGCAGGAGCGGGTGCACCGCGGCCCGAGGATCAGAAAGGTCGCCGTGCCGCGCGCGAAGCACTCGCAGCGGTTGGGGCAGCGGGCGCTCGTGCAGACCGTCTCGAGCCCCAGGTCGTCGAGCAGCTTCGCGACCTCCGCGCGCCGCCCCCTCGCCGGGACGCGCCTCCGCATCCACCGGGGGAAGCGCCGGGTTGTCTTCGGGGTCCTCATCGGCCCAGTCGCCTGCCCAGCCCTCGCCTCGGCGCTCATCGCAGCACGTGCAGCGGCAGGTGGAGGAGGGCTTCGGCGGCCTCGCCCACCGCCTCGGCGAAGCTCGGGTGCGGATGCATCGTCTCGGCGACCTGCTCGACGGTCAACCCGTTGCGGACGGCCAGGGCGATCTCCGCGATGACGTCGCTGGCCCCCTGACCGATCACGCCCGCGCCGAGGACCGCGCCGCCGTCGGCATCGGCCAGGAGCTTGACCTGCCCCTCCGTCTGCCCGCAGGCGGCGGCCATGCCGCTGGCGCGGTAGGGAAAGCGCGCGACGCGAACGTGGCGCCCCTGCTCGCGCGCCGCGGCCTGCGACAGCCCGACCGACGCCGCCTGCGGATGGGTGTAGACCACCTCGGGCACCACGCGGCGGTCGTCGCGCGCGTCGATGCCCAGGGCGTTGTCGGCCGCCACGATGCCCATCCGGGCGGCCAGGTGGGCGTACTGCCGCGTCTCCGCCACGTCCCCCACGGCGAAGAGGCCCTCCACGCCGGTCCGGCAGCGGTCGTCGACGGCGACCACGCCGCGGCTCCGCTCGATGCCGAGCGCCTCGAGCCCGATGTCCTCCGTGTTGGCCACACGCCCGACGGCGACCAGGGCCCGGGCGGCCTGGACGGTCCGGCCGTCCTCCAGCTCCGCCGTCACGCTTGAGGCGTCCGCCGACATGCCGGCGAGCTTCGCGTTCGTCAGGACCGTGACGCCGCGCCGCTTCAGGCTGCGCAACACGGCCGTCGAGGCGTCGCGGCCGAGTCCCGGCGCCACGGCCGGCAGCATCTCCACGACCGTCGTGGGGATGCCCAGCTCCGAGTAGATCGTCGCGAACTCGCAGCCGATCACGCCGCCGCCGACGATGAGGACGCTCCGCGGCAGGTCCGAGGCCGTCGTCGCCTCGTCCGTGGTCCAGACGCGGGGCGAGTCCCACGGCACGAACGCCGGCCGCGCCGGGCGCGAGCCCGTCGCCACGATCAACGCCTTCGCCGTGACCTCCACCGGCCCGTCGGGCGTCTCCACCGCGAGCGTGTCCGCCGCGACCAGCCGCCCGCGCCCGCGGAGGACCTCCACCTTGCGGTTCCGCAGCAGGAACTCGACGCCCTCCCGCAGCCCGGCGACCACCCGCCCGACGCGGGCCATCAGCGCCGGTCCGTCCGCGCGGGCGCCGTCGATCGCCAACCCCAGCTCGCCCGCCGACCTCGCCTCCCACAGCAGCCCCGAGGCGTGGAGCATGGCCTTGGTGGGGATGCAGCCGACGTTGAGGCACGTCCCGCCGAGCGGCCCCGCCTCCACGCAGCACGCCTTCGCCCCGCGCACCGCCGCCCGCAGCGCCGCCACGTAGCCCCCCGTCCCCCCGCCCAACACGGCCACGTCGTAGTCGCTCAATGCCCGCTCCCGTACTCCGCCTGCGCGGCGTCCGGACTCTGGTAGCTTCATGCGCCGATCCTGGTGCGTTTCCCCTAGGCTCCGGGCCGGGGGCTGTCAAGGCGATTCCCCCGGCGACGCCCGCGCCCAGACGGCGAGAGGTTGACTTGACCGGCCGAACGGGCTGCAATCGCACCGGGACCGACGGCTGCGGGTCGGCGTCCTCTCCGGATCACGCTTGCCCGCCGGAATGGAGAGAAGCATGTCCCGAAGCGGAGCGCGGCGCCTTCGGTTCGGATCGGCGGCAATCGCTCTGGCGGCGTCCATCGGCGTGGGCCGGGGCGGGGAGTTCGTGCCCCCGCCGAGGGACGGCCTGGTCAACGTGAAGACCGACGCCGGCGCGAAGGGCGACGGCGTGACGGACGACACGGCGGCGCTGAAGAGCGTCTTCGAGGCGGGCAAGACGCAGCGCCATTCGACGTTCGGCAGCGCGCGGCACATCTATCTGCCCAACGGCGTGTACCTCGTCCGCGAGCCGATCCGGGTCGGCGACAAGAAGAAGTTCATCATCGGGCAGAGCCGGGAGAGGACGATCATCCGGCTGGAGGATCGCTCCGCGGCGTTCCAGGATGCCCGGCGCCCCGCGCCTGTGATCCACTTCGGCAAGGGATCGCGCCGGGACTGGCACTTCGCGCAGAACTTCGGCCAGCGGATGGTGAACCTGACGATCGACGTGGGGAGGGGCAACCCCGGCGCGGTGGGCCTGCACTACCACACGAACAACTACGGCGCGGTCTACCACCTGACGATCCGCACGAGCGACCCCCAGCGGCGCGGCGCGGTGGGCCTGCACCTCTCGTCGGGCCCGGGCCCGGGGCTGGCGTGGGACGTCGCCGTCGACGGGTTCGACGTCGGCTGCCGCATCGACGGCGGGCTGCACAGCATGACCGTCGGCAAGCTCACCGTCCGCAGCCAGCGCGTCTGCGGGTACGAGGCGGCCGGGAACTTCTCGTCGATCTGGAAGCTCACCAGCACCAACGAGGTCCCCGCGCTGATCGCCCGCGGCGGGCACGTCGTCCTGCTCGACGCCGACTGCCGCGGCGGCGCGCCCGGCCGGGCCGCAATCCAGCTTGACGGCGGCGTCGCCTTCTGCCGCAACATCCGGACGAGCGGCTACGGCAAGGCGCTGGTCGCCAAGGCGGACAAGCGCACCGAGGCCGCCGAGATCGCCGGGCCCAACGTCCGGGAGTTCGTCCGCCCCAAGGCGTACTCGCTGTTCGGCAACGAGCCGGTCTCGCTGAACCTGCCGGTGGCCGAGCCGCCCGTCGCCGCCGACTGGGGCGAGACGAGCACGTGGACGGCCATCGAGCCGGGCAAGGACTCGGGCGAGCGCATCCAGAAGGCCATCGACGCCGGGGCCGAGCAGATCTACCTCCTGTGCGGCGGCCTGCACGCCATTCGGGACACCATCCACGTCCGCGGGAAGGTGCGGCGGATCTTCGGGGCCGGGGCGTGGTACCAGTCCCAGGGCGACGCGTTCGGGCAGGACCGGCTCGTGCCCGGCCCCGTGCCGGGCTGCAAGGTGGTGAGGGGCATCCGCAAGCCCCTGTTCCGCATCGAGGACGGCGAGGCGAAGACCGTGTTCTTCGAGTTCATCAACGACGCGTACGGCAAGGCCGCCTGGACGTTCGAGCACGCCTCGAAGCGCACGCTCGTCTGCCGCAGCGCCGGCGGCATGTACCGCAACACCGTCACCGGGGGTCGCGCGTTCTTCCTGGACGCCGGCCCGGGCTCGGGGTGCGTCCTCAAGGGCCCGCAGCGCGTCTGGGCCTGGCAGGTCAACACCGAGAGCTACACGCACAACCCCCACATCCTCAACGACGGCGCGATGCTGTTCCTCTGCGGCTACAAGATCGAGAAGGACCGCACCAACGTCGGCACGATCCACGGCGGCTGGACCGAGGTCCTCGGCGGGCTGCTGTACAAGAACCGCCAGCGCATCGACATGGTCCCGGCCTTCTTCAACCGCGACTCGAACCTGTCCGTCTCGATCGGCCACGCCGGGCGGCGGTACGACTCGCTGGTGGCCGAAACGCGCGGCCGGGAGACGAGGAACCTGACGCCCGCGACGCTCGGCGGGCAGTGCGTACCGCTCTACTCGGGCTGGCAGCGGCGCGCCCCGGGGCCATGACGCCGGGCGCGGGGCGGGCGGACCGCGCCGCCGCCGGCGGGCAGTCTCGGCACGTCGGCCGCGACAATCAAGGCCGGCGTCTCGGGCGCCGTCGGCCCCGGCACCCGGCGGCGCGGAGACGCCGCGCGGGTCCGCCCGGCTTGACCCCCTGGCGGCCGGGAGATACGATCCGTGAGGATGATCACGTTCCGGCCGCCGGCGGGCGGCCCGAGATAAGAAAGGAGGACGAGATCATGGCACAGATCTGCAGGCAGTGCGTGGCGGAAGTGTCGGACAAGGTTGGCCGGCTCGCCGAGGTCACCGACAAGATCAAGGAAGCGGGCGTCAACATCTGCTGCATTTGTGCGTGGGTCGAAGGCGACCGCGGCAAGCTGCTGCTGGTGGCCGAGGACCCCGACAAGGCGTGCGACTGCCTCCACGAGATCTGCGACCGCTGCGAGTGGGGCGAGGTCGTCTGCGTGAAGGCCCCCAACGAGGTCGGCGCGCTGAACGCCATCGCCCACAAGCTGGCCGACGCCGGCATCGGGATCGAGATCGTCTTCGCCACCGCCGGGCACGGCGACGAGGGCATCATCGTCCTGAACACCACGGACAACGCCAAGGCCGTGGAAATCCTGTAGGCCCATCGAGCCGGCGGGGCGGCCGACCGCCCGGGCGCGCCTTCGCGCGTTCGTCCCCAACGGGCCGCCTCGACCTGGCACGGGGAGGAGCCCGATGGCGAAAGACGTGCCAGGAGACGTCCTCCGCGGGAGCTCCCGGTTCGAGGACACGTCGTGGACGCAGATCCTCCGCGCACAGCAAACGCGCACCGGGCATCGCCGGCAGGCCATCGGGGCCATCATGGCCCAGTACTGGAGGCCCGTCTACTTCTTCCTCCGCCGCTGGGGGATGGACGCCGAGAAGGCCAGGGACGTCACCCAGGGCTTCTTCTGTGAGATCGTCTGGGGGCGCAAGCTCATCCAGAGGGCCACGAAGGCCGAGGGCAGAAAGAAGCGCTTCCGCAGCTTCCTCCTCACCGCCCTGAGAAACTACCTGAAGGACCTCCACGCGACCGAACAGGCGAGCAAGCGAAAGCCGCCCGGCGGGGTGCTGAGCCTCGAGGGGGAGGACATCCCCGACATCCCGGAGCCGGCCGGGAGCTGCTCCCCCGAGCAGGCCTACGAGTTCACGTGGGCCGCCACGCTCCTGCGCGAGGCGGTGGAGGAGACGGTGGCCGGCTGCCGCCGGGACGGGCTGGACAAGCACTGGGAGGTCTTCCACGCCACGGAGATCCAGCCGAAGCTCTTCGGTGGCGAGGCCCCGCCGTTGAGGGAATTGTGCGAGCGGCTCGACATCCGCTCGTCCGCCACCACGAAGGCGGCCGAGCGCGCCTCGGCCATGAAGGTGCAGGTGCAGCGGCGCTTCCGGGCCATCATCCGACGCCGCGTGCGGCGGGACGTCGACGGCGAGCAGGACGTCCAGGCCGAAATCCAGGAGATCGCCCGAATTCTCCTCAGGAACCGCGCAGGCTTGGCGGAGGTCTTCCGTATGGCGGAGTGAAGGTGCTCTTTCCGCCACGCGGACGGCAGCGGGGCCACATGCGCCGAGCGGTCGGATGCGGGCAGGCAGGGAGATGATCGCCGTGACGCTTGGAATCTGCGCGGAAGGCAGGATGCCCTCCGCAGCCGCCTGGGGCGCCGGGCGGCAGCCTCGCCACGCGGGCAGCGCGGCGGCGACCCCGTCGCGCCGGATCCCCGCCGACCCGCCACGCGGCGCCTCGACACCGGCCTGAGGCGCAGGAGAAGTCCCCATGGCCGACCAGCGCAGCGACCCGCCCGACGCGGAGCAACTGGCCCGAGTGTTCGGCTGGGCGCCGGAGACCCCCAGCGGCGAGCCACCCGCCGATCCGCACGAGGACCGGGCCCAGATCCTCCAGGACTGGCTGCACGAGTCGCCGCCGATGCCCAGGGAGACGGTCGACTTGCAGACGCCCATCGCCAGGCGCCTCTGCCGCGGCTCGTCGCCCGACGAAGGCAAGAGCGTCCTGGCCCTGCTGCTCGACCCGGGCGGCGACATCCAGGTCATCCGCCGCATCAAGCAGCGCTACAAGTCGCTGGCCACCCGCCGGCGCTCGCCGGGGCAGCACGCCGCGGCCGTCGCCATCTACTACGCCGCGATCGCCACCGCCCTGCGGTTCTGCGATCAGAAGATCACCCGCTACGCCTACGAGGACCTCGATGCCGCCTTCGGGAAGCTGACCCGCCGGACGTGGATGGACCCGGTCCTCGCCGAGCACCTGGCCAGCGCCCAGGAGCTGTGCCGGGCCAAGGCGTCGCAACGGGGCGAGTGACGCGCCGCCCGCACGCCGCGCCGGGCGAGGATCGGCGCCGGGCTTGCCGAGACCGGGCACGTCGGGTAGAAACGCACCGAACGCACACCGGGACTCGCCAGACCAGCCGGCATGCGGAGGATGACCATGGCCAAGCACACGCGCAGGGCGTTTCTGAGGCGATCGACGCTGGCAGCCGCGGGGGCGGCGATGGCACGGCGAGGCCCGGCCATCCAGGCCGCGGGGGCCTCCGAACGCGTCGTCGTCGGCCTCGTCGGCTGCGGCGGGCGCGGCACCGGCCTAGCGCGGACCTTCCACGCCCGGAAGGACGCCACCGTCGCCTGGGTCTGCGACCCCGATCGCCAGCGCATGGCCCGCTCCCGCAAGGCCGTCGGCGCCGACCGCGCCGAGGGCGACCTGCGAAAGGCGCTCGCCGACCGCGACGTCGACGCCGTCGTGGTCGCCACGCCCGACCACTGGCACGCCCCGGCCGCCGTCCTGGCCTGTGCCGCCGGCAAGCACGTCTACGTCGAGAAGCCCTGCTCGCACAACATCCGCGAGGGCCGCGCCATGGTCGACGCCGCCCGCAAGCACCGCCGCGTCGTCCAGGTCGGCACCCAGAGCCGCTCCAGCGACGCCGTCCGCCAGGGCGTCCGGATGCTCCGCGACGGCGCCATCGGCGAGGTGCTCGTCGCCAAGGCGATCAACTCGCAGCTCCGCGGCAACATCGGCCACGCCAAGCCGTCCAGGCCCCCCGCCCACCTCGACTACGACCTGTGGGTCGGCCCGGCGCCGTTCGTGCCCTACCAGGCCAACCGCCTGCACTACCAGTGGCACTGGTGGCACGCCTTCGGCACGGGCGACATCGGCAACGACGGCGTCCACCAGTTGGACGTCGCCCGCTGGGGGCTCGGCGTCGACGACCGCCACCCCGCCTCGGCCGCCGGCTACGCCGCCAAGCTGTTCTTCGACGACGACCAGCAGTTCCCCGACACGTACTGCATCACCTACGAGTACCCCCCCGCCGGGAAGGACAAGCGGCGGCGCCTGCTCATCTACGAGCAGCGGATCTGGTCGCCCTATCAGCAGGAAGGCTTCGACAACGGCAACGTCTTCTACGGCACGGGCGGGATGATGCTCCTCGGCCGCGGCGAGTGCAAGGTCTACGGCAAGGGCAACAAGCTCATCCGGGAGGCCAAGGGCGGCGCCGCCACCGAGCCGCACGTCGCCGACTTCCTCGACGCGATCCGCACCGGCCGCAGGCCCAGCGCCGACATCGAGATCGGCCATCGCTCGGCGACGCTGGCCCACCTGGGCAACATCGTCGCCCGCGTCGGCAGGGGCGTGACGTTCGATGCCGCCACCGAGCGCATCGTCGGCGACGCCGAGGCCGACAAGCTCACCCGCCGCACCTACCGCCCGGGTCACTGGGCGGCGATGGCGTAGGGCGCCTCCCCCGCCCGCCCCGACGAGCGCG
>CAZXOC010000153.1:0-17214 GCA_964642165.1 uncultured Planctomycetaceae bacterium
GGCGAAGGCGGCCGTCAGCAACTTCACGCAGTGGCTGGCGACGTACATGGCCCAGAACCACTCGCCGAACATCCGCGTCAACGCCATCGCGCCGGGCTTCTTCCTGACCGAGCAGAACCGCTTCCTCCTGACGAACGACGACGGCACGCCGACGGCGCGGGGCAAGCAGATCATCGACGGCACGCCCATGGGGCGCTACGGCGAGCCCGCCGACCTGGTCGGCACGCTGGTCTGGCTGGTCGCCGACGCGTCGAGATTCGTCAGCGGAGTGGTCGTCCCCGTCGACGGCGCCTTCAGCGCGTACTCCGGCGTCTGAGACGTCGCGGGGAAGCTCCATGAGGATCGAGGTCGTCCCGGCCGGGGAGCAGGACAAGCCGGTGGTTCGCAACCTCGGCCGCCTGTACATCTACGACTTCTCCGAGTTCATGGGCCTGCGCTGTCCCGACGGCGGCATGTTCGACTGCACGGGCTGGTGCCACTACTGGGAGAAGGACCATCACTGGCCGTTCCTCGTCCGGGCCGACGGCGAGCTGGCGGGCTTCGCGCTGGTCTGCGACGTCACCAGCGCCGACGAGTACGACCACGACATGGGCGAGTTCTTCGTCCTCCGCAAGTTCCGGCGAAAAGGGGTTGGCAAGTCGGCCGCCTTTCAGGTATTCGACAGGCTCCCGGGCGCCTGGGAGGTGCGGCAGATCCCGGAGAACCGGCCCGCCATCGCCTTCTGGCGGGCGGTCATCGGCGCCTACACGGGCGCCCGGTGCCGGGAGTCGCTCGAGTACTTCCCGCGCCACAAGCGAGAGATGAACGTCATCCGGTTTTCCGCTGAAAGGAGCGGCGGCTGAGGCCGCACAGCAGGAGCAGGCAATGGCCGACTACATCGAGCAACTCCAGGCGATGCCCAAGACGAAGGACTTCTGCATCGGCATCGACTCTGACGGCTGCGCGTTCGACACGATGGAAGTGAAGCACAAGTTCTGCTTCGTCGTGGCGGTGATGCAGGCCTACGGGCTGGCCGCCCTGGCGAGGATCCTCCGCGACGTGTGGGACTTCGTGAACCTCAACGGGCAGAGCCGCGGGTGCAACCGCTGGCTGGCCCTGCGCGACACGTTCACCTACCTCCGCGAGCTGTCGCCGTACGAGCGCTTCGATGGATTCCTGGCGGCCCACGTGGAGGTCATCGAGGACTTCATCGCCGCCGCCGACGAGGTGCCGGAGATCCGCCTGAGCAACGAGGGGCTTCTGCTGTTCGCCGAGCAGAGGCTCGCCGCCCCGGGCAAGGTCCTGATGCACGCCATCGTGGACGATCCCGTCAACATGGCGTACTCGCGGCTGGGGCGGGAGATCGTCACCGCCGACACGTCCGGGGCGCACTGCCTGCTGCGGATGGTGCTCTGGACGCACCTGGTCAACGGGCTGGTGGCCCTGCGCGTGCACGACGTGCCGCCCTTCCCGCACGTGCGGGAGAGCCTCGAGAAGATCGACCCCCAGGCCGACATCATGGTCGTCTCCGCCACGCCCAACGAGGCCCTCGAGCGCGAGTGGCGGGAGCACGACGTCGCCGCCTTCACCGCGATGATCTGCGGACAGGAGATGGGCAAGAAGGCCGAGCACCTCAAGTACGGAGCCGTCGGCAAGTTCGACCCCGACAAGATCCTCATGGTCGGCGACGCCCCCGGCGACATGAAGGCCGCCAAGGCCAACGACGCCCTGTTCTTCCCCGTCAACCCGGGCGACGAGACGGCCTCGTGGAAGCTCTTCCACGACGAGGCGGCCGACAGGTTCTTCGCGGGCGAGTACGCCGGCGAGTACGAGCAGAAACTCATCGACGACTTCATGGCCCACCTGCCTTCCACCCCACCGTGGAAGCAATAGCGCCGCTTGCGCCGCGCACCTGCGCCCGGTGCCGACCAGCGCCTGCGGGCGGCGGCGCGGGGGCTTCTTCTTTTCCGACGCACCACGCACGGGAATGAGAAAGGGCACGCGATGGACGCAATGGAAGCCATCCTCACACGCCGCAGCATTCGCGCCTACACCGACCAGGCGGTCGCCGAGGACGCCATCGAGGACCTCCTGAAGGCCGCGATGGCCGCCCCGTCCGCCGGGAACCAGCAGCCGTGGCACTTCGTCGTCGTCGACGACCGCGCCACGCTCGACGCGATCCCCGCCTTCCACCCCTACTCGGCCATGCTCAAGCAGGCCCCGCTGGCCGTGGTGGTCTGCGGCGACCAGGGCAAGGAAGGCCTGGGCGCCTACTGGCCGCAGGACTGCGCCGCCGCCACGCAGAACCTCCTGCTGGCCGCCCACGCGCTGGGCTTGGGCGCGGTCTGGCTGGGCGTCCACCCCGAGGCCGACCGCGTCGCCAAGGTGCGCGAGCTGCTGGGCATCGGCGAGAACATCACGCCGTTCTGCATCGTCTCGATCGGCCACCCGGCCGAGGAGAAGGGCCCGGCGCAGCGCTACGACGCCGCACGCGTCCACCGCAATCGGTGGTGACGCAGGCGGCGGCGGCGCCGAGTGATCGCGAAGGGACACACCGTCATGCCCGACAAGCTCCGATGGGGCATCCTCGCCACGGCGAGGATCGCCCGAAAGTTCATCGCCGGCGTCCGCGCCTCCGAACACGGCCAGGTCGTCGCCGTCGGCTCCCGCTCCCAGGCCACGGCCGACGCCTTCGGCGAGGAGCTCGACATCCCCCGCCGATACGGCAGCTACCAGGCCCTCGCCGACGACGAGGACGTGGACGCCATCTATGTCGCCACGCCCCATCCCATGCACAAGGACGCGACGATCCTGTGCCTCCAGGCCGGCAAGGCGGTCCTCTGCGAGAAGCCCTTCGCCGTCAACGCCGCCCAGGCCGCCGAGGCCGTCGCCGTCGCGCGCGAGAGGAAGGTCTTCTGCATGGAGGCCATGTGGAGCCGCTTCCTGCCGTCGGTGCGGAAGGCGAAGGAGATCGTCGACTCCGGCCGCCTCGGCGAGCTGCGGATGATCATGGCGGACTTCGGCTTCCGCACGGGCTGGAACCCCGAGGGGCGCCTGCTGAAGCCCGAGCTGGCCGGCGGCGGGCTGCTCGACGTGGGCATCTACCCCATCAGCCTGGCGGGGATGTTCCTCGGCGAGGCCCGCGAGATCGCCTCGCTGGCCCATATCGGCGAGACCGGCGTGGACGAGCAGGCCGGCATCGTGATCAAGTACGACGGCGGGCGGATCGCCTCGATGACCACCGGCGTGCGCATCCACACGCCGATGGAGGCCTGGCTGCTCGGCACCGAGGCCAAGATCCACCTCCACCACGCCTGGTGGCGCGGCGGCAAGCTGACGGTCCTGAAGGACCAGCACGAGCAGGAGACGATCGACCCGCCGATGGTGGGCAACGGCTACAACTACGAGGCCGACGAGGTCGCCCGGTGCCTCGCCGCCGGCAAGCTCGAAAGCGACGTCATCCCGCTGGACGAGACGCTCTCGCTCCTGCGGACGCTCGACGCGATCCGCGCCCAATGGGGCCTGACGTACCCGTTCGAGTGATCGGATTGGCTGCCGCTTGAGCTTCGCCCGCGCGCGGCGGGGCAACCAAAGAGCGGAGCCGAAGGAGCGCACGACACGCCATGAAGTACGGCACGATTCCCGGCGTGGACGCGGACAAGAAGGTCTCCCGCATCGCCCAGGGCACCGTGATGCTGCGGGACGGGAACGAGGACTTCGGCTTCGAGCTCCTCGACGCCGTCTTCGAGGCCGGCATTACGCTGTTCGACAGCGCCCACGTCTACGGCGGCGGCGGGTCGGACCGCACGTTCGGCAAGTGGGTCCACGCCCGCGGCGTCCGCGAGCAGATCGTCCTGATGGACAAGTGCTGCCACCACAGTCGCGACCGCAAACGCGTCACGCCGTTCGACATCTCCGCCGACCTGCACGACTGCCTCGCGAGGCTGGGCTTCGAGACCATCGACGTCTTCGCGTTCCACCGCGACGATCCCTCCCAGCCGGTCGGGCCGCTCGTCGAGCGCATGAACCAGCACGTCGACGAGGGCAGGATCCGCGCGTACGGCGGCTCCAACTGGTCGCACCGGCGGATCGAGGAGGCCAACGAGTACGCCGACAAGCACGGCCTGGTCCCGATGGCCGTCGCCAGCCCGCACTACTCGCTGGCCGAGTGCGTCGCGGACCCCTGGGGCGGCGGGAGCCTCTCGATCACCACCGACGCCGAGGCCCGCCAGTGGTACCGCCAGACCCAGCTCGCCCTGCTGCCGTGGTCCAGCCTGTCGGGCGGCTTCTTCTCCGGGCGCTTCACGCGCGACAACCTGGACGAGTTCACCGACGGCGGCGACAAGCGATGCGTACGCTGCTACTGCTCGCCGGATAACTTCCGGCGCCTGGACCGCGCGAAGGAGCTGGCGGCCGAGAAGGGCGCCTCCGTCGCCCAGATCGCCCTGGCATGGTGCATCTGCGGCGAGCTGAACTGTTTCCCGCTGATGGCGGCGTGGACGGTCGAACAGGCGCGCGAGAACGGCGCGGCCGGCGACATCGACCTGACGGCCGAAGAAGTCGCCTGGCTGAACCTCGAGCGCGACGAACACTGACGGCGGGAGGACTCCGCACGTCGAGGGCCATCATGATCACGGTCCACATGATCGGCAACGCGCACCTTGACCCGGCGTGGCTGTGGCGCAGGTCGGACGGGGTGGACGCCGCCCTGGCCACGGCCCGCAGCGCGTGCGACCGCCTCGAGGAACACGCCGACTTCGTCTTCACGTGCAGCGCGAGCTGGTTCCACGAGCAGGTCGAGCGGCACGATCCGGCGCTGTTCGAGCGCGTCCGCCGCTTCGTCGAGGCCGGCCGGTGGCGGATCGTCGGCGGCATGGTCATCGAGCCGGACTGCAACCTGCCCTCGCCCGCGTCGTTCGCGCGCCAGCTCGACGTCGGCCAGCGCTGGTTCCAAGAGCACTTCGGGCGCGCCGCGACGGTGGGGTACAACATCGACTCCTTCGGCCACACCGCGTATCTGCCGCGCTTCCTGCGCAAGGTGGGCATCGACAGCTACGTGTTCATGCGCCCGGGCCCGGAGGAGCGGGACCTGCCGGCGCGTCTCTTCCGGTGGCGCAGCCCGGACGGGCGGGAGGTAACGGCCTTCCGCATCGCCGGGGCCTACACAACGGCCGCCGCGGACCTGCGCGAGCACGTCGAGCGGGCCTTGACGCTCCTGCCGGAGGGCATCGATCAGACGATGTGCTTCTACGGCGTGGGCGACCACGGCGGCGGGCCGACCAACGCGCAGATCGAGTGGATCGCCGCCCACGCCGAGGGGATCGAAGGCGTGCGGCTGGCCTTCAGCCATCCCCGGGCGTTCTTCGACGCCATCGCCTCGCAGATCGAGGGCCTGCCGGTCGTCGAGGGCGAGCTCCAGCACCACGCCGTCGGCTGCTACAGCGTCGAGCGGCGCATCAAGGTGGCCATGCGCCGCGCCGAGGGGCGCCTCGTCCAGGCCGCCCAGACGCTCCGGGCCCTGCCGGACGCCGCCCCGCCCGACGCGCGCGAGGCGCTCGACGCCGCCTGGCGAAAGGTCCTCTTCAACCAGTTCCACGACATCCTCGGCGGGACGTGCATCGAGCCGGAGAGCCGCCGCGCCGCCGGCGAGATGACGGACGCCGAAGCGGCCGCCGATGGCGTCATCACGACCGCCACGCGCCGCGCCTTCCGCGCCGAGGCCGAGCCCGGCACGCACAAGATCGTCGTCTTCAACCCCGCCGACCGGCCCTTCCAGGGCTGGGTCGAGCACGAGCCGTGGCTCGCCCCCGGCCGCGAGGGCGACTTGCGACTGCTGAGCGAGGACGACCGCACCATCGAGACCCAGGCGATCGACCCGCTGTCCATGACGGGCGCGCGCCGGCTGCTCTTCCGCACCCGCGTGCCCGCCCGGGGGCGCCGCGTTCTCCGCATCGTCGCCGCGCCGGACGAGCCCGCCGACAGCCAGGACGACGCGGCGATTCTGCCTCCAGAAGGCCTCACGGTCGATCCTCGCGCCCTGGGCAACGGGGCGATTCGCGCCGACCTTCGCCGCGACGGCATCGAGATCGGCCGGTGGCGGCTTCGCCTGGAGGTGTGCGACGACCCCACCGACACCTGGACGCACTGCCACGGGGGCGCTAGCCGCTTCGACGGCGCGGTGCTGGGGCCGATCTCCTGGCGCCTGCCCGCGGACGTCGTTGAGCGAGGCCCGCTCCGTGCCGCCCTGCGCGTCCGCGGCGGCTTCGGGCGCTGCCGGGTCTGGTGCCGGGCCGCGCTATGCCGCGGCGAGCCGCTGCTGCGCCTGCACCTTCGCGTGGTCTGGGCGGAGGTCCGCCGGCGCCTGCGGCTGCGCGTCGACGCGCCCGGAAGCATCATCGAGCGAACGGACCTCGTCAGCGGCGGGCCGCAGGATCGGCCGATCGACGCCCTGGAGTACCCCGTCAGCGGCGGAATGCTCCTCGGCACCGAGGGCGACCGCCTGGCCATCGTCGCGCCGGAGGTCTTCTCCGCGGGCGTCGAGCCCGGCGCCGTCAACCTGACGCTCCTGCGGAGCCCGTATGCCGCCCATCACGACCCGTTCCCCGCCGCCGACCGGCCGGACCAGCCCGTCACCGACTCGGGCAGCCACGACCTCACGCTGCTCCTCTGGCCGGGTTGCGGCGCGGACATCGGCGCGGTAGAACGGCTGGCCGGACAGATGCTGATGCCTCCGATCGCGTGGGACCTGACGGGATGAGGCGTCGCGGAAGCGCGGCGTTTCTCTCGCGGTCGGGGGCGGCCCCCCGGCAAGGAAGCAACGGATGCGATCCTCTCTCTTCCGCAGGGCTTCGGTTCGGCTCTGCTGCCTCGCGGCGGTGCTGTGCAGCCCGCATGCCGGCCCCGCGCGAGCGCAGGGGGAAGCCGACGAGAAGCTCCCCCCCGTCCGGGCGATCACGAAGGGCCCGAAGCACCACTGGTTCGGCTACTACGACAAGTGGCAGTTCGACCCGACCGACCGGTACGTCCTGGGCATGGAGGTAGACTTCGAGCACCGCTCCCCGAGGCCCGGCGACGTCATCCGGATCGGCATGGTCGACCTGTCCGACGGCGACCGGTGGATCGAGCTGGGCGACAGCCGCGCCTGGGGCTGGCAGCAGGGCTGCATGCTCCAGTGGCTGCCGGGCTCGAGGAGCCGGATCGTCTGGAACGACCGCCAGGGCGGGCGATTCGTCTGCCACGTCCTCGACGTCAAGACGCGCCGGAAGCGCACGATCCCGCGCGCGGTCTACACGATCTCGCCGGACGGGCGCGTGGGCGTCGCGCCGGACTTCGCCCGCGTCCAGGACATGCGCCCGGGCTACGGCTACGCGGGGGTCCCGGACCCGCACGCCAAGGAGCTTGCCCCGGCGGATTCGGGCATCTGGCGCATCGACATGAAGACGGGCGAAGCGAAGGTCATCGTCTCGCTGGCCGACATCGCGAGGTTCGGCAAGCTCGACGCGAGCATGCGCGGCGCCAAGCACTACTTCAACCACCTGCTGTTCGCCCCCGACGGCAAGCGGTTCATCTTCCTGCACCGCTGGCGCCCGGACGCCGGGCGGGGCGGCTTCCGCACGCGCATGCTGACGGCCACGCCCGACGGCCGGGACGTCCGCGTCGTCGATCCATCCGGTCACACGTCGCACTTCATCTGGCGCGACGGGGGGCACATCCTGGCGTGGACGCGGCCGGCGGGCAAGCCGAGCGCGTTCTACCTGTTCGACGAGACGACGGGGACGTGCGAGCAGGTCGGCCAGGGCGTGATGACGGCGAACGGCCACTGCACCTACCTGCCCCTGGGCGGCGGGAGGGAGTGGATCCTCAACGACACGTACCCCCGCGGGAAAGGCCGCGGGCAGAGCCCCTACCTGTTCCACGTGCCGACGGGGCGGCGTTTCTGGCTGGGGCACTTCCACCTGCCGCGCGAGTACCGCGGCGAATGGCGCTGCGACACGCACCCGCGCTTCAGCCGCGACGGGACGAAGGTCTGCATCGATTCGCCCCACGGCGGCGGCGGGCGGCAGCTCTGGCTGATCGACGTCCGCGGGATCGTCCGGGCCGCGCGCGGCAGCCGGTGAGGAAAGGGCAGGCACCATGGCCGGGAAGATCGCGATGATCGGGGCGTTCGACACGAAGGGCGCCGAGTACGCCTTCCTGCGGGAGCGGATCCAAGCCGGCGGCGGCGAGGTCCTCGCGATCAACACGGGCGTGCTGGGCACGACGGACCTCTTCCCGGTGGACGTCGAGGCCGACGAGGTGGCCCGGGCCGGCGGCGGCGACCTGCCCGCCCTTCGCGAGAAGCAGGACCGCGGCGAGGCGATGAAGGTGATGACGGCGGGCGCGGCGGCCGTGGCGAAGCGGCTGCACGACGAGGGCACCTTCGACGGCATCATCGGCATGGGGGGCACGGGCGGTACGACGATCGTCGCAGCGGCCATGCGCGCCCTGCCCGTCGGCGTGCCGAAGGTGTGCGTCTCGACCGCCGCCTCCGGCGACACCAGCGCCTACGTCGGGACCAAGGACGTGACGATGGTGCCGTCCATCGTGGACGTGGCGGGCATCAACCGCGTCTCGCGGATGATCTTCGCGCGGGCGGCCGGGGCGATCTGCGGCATGGTCGCCGCCGACGTGCCCGCCGCGCCGGACGAAAAGCCCATCATCACCGCCTCGATGTTCGGCAACACCACCGAGTGCGTCGGCGCGTGCATGGAGGCCCTGTCGGCGAAGGGCTACGAGGTGCTGGTCTTCCACGCCACGGGCACGGGCGGGCGGACGATGGAGTCGCTCGTCCGCGAGGGGCTCGTCGACGCCGTGCTGGACATCACCACGACCGAGTGGGCCGACACGGTCTGCGGCGGTGTGTTCGACGCCGGCACCGAGCGCCTCGGCGCGGCGGGCGAGATGGGCGTGCCGCACCTGATCGTCCCCGGCTGCGTGGACATGGCGAACTTCGGCCCCATGAGCACCGTCCCGCGGGAGTACAAGGACGCCGGGCGCTGCTTCTACGAGTGGAACCCGTCGGTGACGCTCATGCGGACGAACGTCGAGGAGAACCGCCGGATGGGCGAGGCGTTCGCCGCCAAGGCCAACGCCGCCCGCGGGCCGGTCGCGTTCCTGATCCCCCTGCGGGGCGTGAGCATCCTCGACGGCGACGGCCAGCCGTTCTGCGACCGCCAGGCCGACCAGGCCATGTTCGACGCGATCAAGGAGAACCTGAACGAAGGCATCGAGGTCGTCGAGATGGACGGCAACATCAACGACCCCGCCTTCGCCGACCGCGCCGTCGAGATGATGCTCGCGCTGATCGACAAGAAGAAGGGAGAGTGCTGAATGACCGAGGAATCGCGCAAGCTTGCCTTCGTCGAGGAAGACGACGTCGAGACCCAGGTGTTCGGCTGGGGCCGCCTGTCGTGGCTGTCCGAGCCGCGCGTCACCCGCGCGGAGAAGTTCAGCGCCGGCGTGGTGAGCCTCGAGCCCGGCAAGGGGCACGACCGCCACAACCACCCCGGCTGCGAGGAGATCCTCTACGTCCTCGAAGGCGTGGGGCTCCAGGTGGTGGAGGTGGACGGCCGCCAAGAGGAGCGAGAGGTCGGCGCGGGCGTGCTGATCCACATCCCGCCGGACGCGTTCCACTCGACCGTGAACACGGGCGACGGGCCGATGCGTCTGCTGGCGATCTACGCCCCGCCCGGCCCGGAGGCCGAGCTGAGGGCCATGGACGGCGTGACCGTCGAGCCGCCCAAGCGGCAGAGCTGATCCGCAGGAGCGCGGCGGCTGCGCGGGGCGGGGAGCAGCGCCCGTGCGCTTCGCATCCCCTCCAGCCGCCCTCGCCCCCCGGGAAAGAAGGAGCGACCCATGGCATTCACGCGACAAGAGGTGCTGGCGCGCCTGCGGAAGACCATCGACGCCGGCGTGCCGATCATCGGCGGCGGGGCCGGGACGGGCATCAGCGCGAAGTTCGAGGAGGCCGGCGGCGTCGACCTGATCATCATCTACAACTCCGGGCGCTTCCGCATGGCGGGGCGCGGGTCGCTGGCCGGCTGCATGCCCTACGGCGACGCCAACGCCATCGTGATGGAGATGGCCGGCGAAGTGCTCACCGTGGTGACCGACACGCCCGTGCTGGCCGGCGTCTGCGGGACCGACCCGTTCCGGCGCATGGACGCCTTCCTGCGCGAGGTCCGCGACGCGGGCTTCTCCGGCGTGCAGAACTTCCCCACGGTCGGCCTGTGCGACGGGCTCTTCCGGCGGAACCTGGAGGAGACGGGCATGGGCTACGGCCTGGAGGTGGAGATGATCCGCCAGGCCCGCGAGATGGACCTGTTCACCACGCCGTATGCCTTCAACGAGGACGAGGCGAAGCAGATGGCCGCCGCCGGCGCGGACGTGGTCGTCGCCCACATGGGCCTGACCACCAAGGGCGCGATCGGCGCGACGTCGGCGCTGACGCTGGAGGAGGCGCCCGCGAAGGTCCAGGCCATCGCCGACGCCGCCAAGGGCGTCAACGGCGGCGTGATCGTCCTCTGCCACGGCGGGCCGATCTCCATGCCCGGGGACGCCGAGTACGTCCTCCAGCACACCGAGGGCATCCACGGCTTCTACGGCGCCAGCAGCATGGAGCGCCTGCCCACCGAGGTGGCCATCCGCGAGCAGATGGAGAAGTTCAAGGCCGTCCGGTTCGCGCCGTAACCGGCGGCCGGAGGCACGACGATGCAACCTGTCAAGACGGCCGTGGTCACCGGCGGGCACTCGTTCGAGGTCATGCCCTTCCACCGGCTCTTCCGGGGCCTCGACGGCGTGGACGCGTACGTCCAGCACATGGAGGACTTCTGCGCCGACGCCGGGGCGTGCCGCGGCGACTATGACGCCGTCGTCTTCTACCACATGCTCAAGGGCGCCCCGGCCGACGACGGGCCGTGGTACGCCGGCAAGCAGCGAAGCGTGCTCGAGGCGCTCGGCCGGACGCCGCAGGGCATCTTCCTGCTGCACCACGCAATCCTGGCCCACGGCGACTGGCCCGCCTGGCGGCGGATTTCGGGCATCGACGCGGGCACGTTCACCGACTTCGACCACGGTCAGCGGATGGCCATCCACGTCGCCGACGCCGATCACCCCATCACGCGGGGGCTCAGCGACTGGGAGATCGTCGACGAGACCTACACGATGGGCGACGCCGACGCCGATGGCACGAACCGCGTCCTGCTGACGACCGACCACCCCAGGTGCCTCAAGGCCATCGCCTGGACGCGCCGGCACGGGCAGGCCCGCGTCTTCTGCCTCCAGCTCGGCCACGACGGCGTCGCCTTCGCCAACCAGACCTTCCGCGAGGTCGTCCGGCGCGGGATCCTGTGGGTGGCGCGGCGAATCTGACGGCGGGCGGGCCCCCGCCGGGGAAACGAAACATGGCAGGTTGGACCGGCAGCACGCGAGAGTCTCAGCAGCGCTACGTGGCGACGCATCCGTGGGTGACGAAGCTGATGTGGGCCGCCGAGATGGTCGCAACGGCAGCCCTTGGCGTCGTCACGGCGATCCTGGCCACCGGCGGGTTCGGCTCGCCGGAGCCGGCCACGCAGCCCGCCGGCGGGGTGTCCATCGTGGCGATCATGACGGCCGCCGTGCCGGCGCTGGCCGCCCTCCAGTACGTGCTCTATCGTGTGCTCGTTGGGTTCCGCCGCCGAAGGGGCGTCCGGCGCGTCCTGGAGAGCGGCGGCGACGAGGCAGAGATAGAATGGCGGGCCGGCTTCGCCTACCACGAGTCCCGGTTCCTGGCGGTGGTCATCCTGGGCGTCATCGGTCAGTTCGGCCTGATCGTCTGCATACTGGTGGCACTCGTCGGCGAGCCGCCGGTCTACTACCTGAACGCCCTCTGGGCGGCGCCCGTCTTCCTCTACGGCCTCGCCAGGTTCCCGACGGCGGCGGATCGCGCCCGGGCCATCGAGGCGTTCCGGCGAGAGGTCCGCCGTCGACAGGAGGAAGCGGCCGCCGTGCCATAGCCCCCCGCCGGCCGACGCGCTCACGCCGGGAGGCACGCGATGCCGCGCGCGCGGGCGAGTTCGTTCAGTCGGCCGACTTGCTGCGGCGAAAGCGGCACGCCGTGGGCCTTCGCGTCGCGCAGGGCGGCGAGGCCCCGCTCGCCCGGCAGGCGGATCGCGTCAAAGCCCGGCCGCAGGCGGCTGTCCTTCACGTACGCGATGAATCGCGTCATCTCGGCGAGGTAGTACTCGCGGCCGGCGAAGGCCTCGGGGTCGAGCACGGTGAGCGTGAAGGACTGCCCGCCGTGGGCGTCGGGGTCGTTGGCGTGGCCGCCGGACAGGGCGGTGAGCGCCTCGCACCACAGGCTGAGGGCGAAGCCCTTGTGCCCGAAGCTCGCGCCGCCGGTGAACAGCATCGTCCCGTCGCCCTCGACGACGACGGCGGGGTCGTCCGTCAACGTGCCCTCGGCGTCGAGGAAGATGGGCTCGGGGGCCTTTCGGCCGGCGGCGTGCCAGTCGCTCATCTTCTGCATGGACTGGGCGCCCGTCGAGAAATCGGCGATCACCGGTTCCCCGCCGGTCGGCAGCGCGAGGGCGATGGGGTTGGTGGAGAACCTCGCGTCCAGCCCCCCTACCGGGGCGCACTTGCGGTACGACGAGCTCTGCGTGGTCACCTGGGCGAGCAGCCCCGCCTCGGCGACGTCGATGAGGTACGGGCCGATCGCCCCCAGCCAGCTCGTGTTGATCGCCGCGGCCATGGCGATGCCGTACTGGCGAGCGGCCGGGACGGCGATTTCCTTTGCGGCCTCCATCGCCAGGGGCCCGAAGGTGCGGCTCCCGTCGATGCGGGCCACGGCCCCCTCACGCCGGAGGACCCGAGGCACCGCCGCGGGATCGATCCTACGGCCGACCTGCCGCACGGCCGAGGCCAGCACGGTGACCCCGTGCGTGGTGACGCCGAAGGCCTCGGCCCGCACACAGGCCTCCGCGACGACGCGGGCGTTGGCCTGCGGCACGTGCTCGCCGGCGAGCAGCGCCGCGCCGAAGTCGACGAGCCGGTCATAGGGAATGCGTCGCATGTCGAACCGTCGCCGCCCTGCATGCCGGGCGGCACGAAGCGGGCCGGGCTTCCCTCCCGCTCGCGGATGGGGCATCCCGGCTCACTTCATCCCGAACATCTCTTCCTTCAGGTCGAGGTAGTAGAGGTAGTTTTCCTCGGGGACGTTCGGCGGGCAGCGATGGTCGCAGAAGGGGATGTACCCGCCGCGCTCGACCAGCGGCACGAGGCCCTCGAGGTACGCCTTGATCTCCTGCCGGCCCTGCGCGAGGACGATCTTGTCCACGCCGCCCATGATGCGAAGCTCCTTGCCGTACTCTTCGAACAGCTCGGCCGGGTGGGCGCACGAGTTGACCTCGAAGGGGAACAGGCAGTTGATGCCGCCCTCCAGCAGGTACGGCAGGATCGGGCGCACGTCGCCGTCGCAGTCGGTGTACCACAGGTCGATGCCGTGGGCGTGCAGGCGGTCGCCGATCCGCTTGTATCTCGGGGTGACCACGTCGCGGAAGAACGGCACGGAGACGATCGGGCCCTTGTTGAAGCAGATGTCCTCCCACCCGCTGGCGTAGTCGAAGTCGATCTCCCCGAGCACCTGGTCCAGCACGTTCTCCACCAGGACGCAGCAGGTCTCGACCATGTCCTCCACCATGTCCGGGTAGTCGTACATCGCGTAGCAGAGGCCCTCGAACGTGAGCAGGTCGCGGACCTTGCCGATCATCGACCCGCACCCGATGCCCAGCGGGTAGTCGCGCTCCGGGGGGTGCCTCCTCTTCATCGCCTCGACGTCGACCCGGCGAACGGGGTCGTCCACGCGGAAGCGTTCGGCCTTGACCCGCTTCCAGTCGTCCGGCGTCTCGATGCTGCTCTTGAGGTAGTGCGGGATCGTGCTGTGCCCGTCCCTGGGCACCTCCGCCAGCAGGCCCTCGGCGTTCCGGATGATCCGGTGGGTGTCGGTCTCCTCGATGACCTTGTGCTCGAACGGCGGGTGCATCCACGAACGGCCGCCGGCACCGGCGATGCGGTCGAAGTTGAAGAACACGTCCGCCTCGCCGTTATTCGTCACGCCGGCCTCGACGAAGATCGGCCACTCGTGGAAGCACTCCTCCCAGTAGCCGAACTCCATGTTGAAGCTGCGGTCGACGCTCTGGTAGTGCATCTGGCGGTTGAACCGCTCGCGATCGGTCATCGCGGATTTCCATTTCGGCCGGCACGGTCGTATGGGCATGCGCTGGCTCCTTTGTCCGGATCGTGAAGGTCGACGGCGGATCGCTCGAAGCGGGCGGCTACTGGACCACCAACTGGTGCTCCGTCCGCCGCACGAGCAAGTGGCGGCGCCAGTCGTCGTCGCTCTCGGGGAAGTCCTCGCGGTAGTGCACGCCGCGGGTCTCCGTCCGGTGCAGGGCGCACTGGCTGATCGCGAAGGCGGCGGTCAGCATGTTCTGCACCTCCCACCCGGCGGGGTCGTGGAACTCCTTGTCCAGCACGTAGCGTCCCCAGAAGGAGACGATCTCGACGGTCTCCGCCAGTCGCTCGCCCCGGCGGGCGATGCCCACGTTGCGCCACATGACCGAGCGCAGGGAGTTGCGGATGTCGGTGAGGTCCAGCTCCGTGCGATCGGAGTGCTCGTTGATCCAGTGGATGCGTCGCGCCGCCGGGGGCGCGCCGGACTCCTGCGCCGCCTGCCCGGCCAGCTCGCCGCAGCGCCGCCCGAACACCAGCGCCTCGATCAGGCTGTTCGACGCCAGCCGGTTCGCCCCGTGCAGGCCCGTGCAGGACGCCTCCCCGCAGGCGAGCAGCCCCTCCAGGCTGGTCCCGCCGTCGAGGTCCGCCCTCGTCCCGCCGATCATGTAGTGCGCCGCCGGGTGCACCGGCAGCAGGTCCTTGCCCGGCTCGATGCCGAACTCGCGGCACTGGGCGTCGATGGCCGGAAAACGCTCGGCGAAGCCCTTCGCGCCGAGGTGGCGGGCGTCCAGGAAGACGTGCGTGGCGCGGGTCTGCACCATCTGCTGGAGGATGGCCCGGCTGACGACGTCGCGCGGGGCCAGGTCGGCCATGTCGTGGTACTCGGGCATGAAGCGCCGCCCGTCCCGGTCCACCAGGTACGCCCCTTCGCCGCGGACGGCCTCGGAGATCAGGCTCCGCGTCCCGCCGGCAACGTACAGCGTGGTGGGATGGAACTGCATCATCTCCATGTCGGCGAGCACCGCGCCGGCGCGGAAGGCCATCGCGGCCGCGTCCGCCGTCGACACCGGCGGGTTCGTCGTCTCACGCCACAGCACGCCCGCCCCGCCCGCGGCGAGGATCGTCCGCGCCGCCAGGATCAACTGAGGCCCGTACCGGGGGTGGCAGGTCAGCGCCCCGATGCACCGCGAGCCCGGCCCGCCCGCCGGCGGGTCCGTCACCAGGTCGATCACGAAGCACCGGTCGAAGACCTTGACGTTCTCCGCCCCGCGGAGCCGCTCGTGGAGGACCTCGTGCAGCGCCCGCCCGGTCGCGTCGCCGTTGGCATGGACGATGCGGTTGGTGCTGTGGCCGCCCTCGCGCCCGAGCTGAAGCGCCCCGCCTTTCGTGTCGAACGCCACGCCCCAGGAGCGCAGCTCCTCCACGTGCCGCGGGGCCTCCGCAATCACGTGGCGTACGACGTCCTCGTCGTTCAGCCCCCCCCCGGCCGCCAGCGTGTCCGACACGTGGCTCTCGAGCGAATCCGCGGGGTCGATGACCACCGCCAGGCCGCCCTGGGCGTAGTACGTGTTCGAGTCCGCCAGGTCCGCCTTCGTGACGACGATCACCTCGCCGTATTCGGCGGCCGCCAGGGCCGCGCGCATCCCCGCCGCCCCGGCGCCGATCACCAGCACGTCCGTGAAGATGTGCCCCAGCCGCCGGCTGTCGAAACCCACCAGGTAGCGACGCTGCAAATACAGTCCGTCCATAAGCCGATCAGTCTATGCGCCGCCCGCGGGGGTGTCGAGTGATTCTCCGGCGGAGGGCGGGGCGGCGAGCGCTTGCGTCGGACATGGCGATGCCATAGCGTATCCCCGCAAGCGGCAGGCCGGGCGGGGCCAGGCCGTCGCCTGCCCGATGCAAAGGGAGTCGAGCCATGCGAAAAACGTCCCTCGAGTTTCTCAAGCGGCTGCTCCGGACGCCCTCGCCGAGCGGCTTCGAGGCCGCCGGGCAGAAGGTCTGGTGCGACTACGCCCGCAAGCACGCCGACGACGTCGTGACGGACAGCTACGGCAACGCCGTGGCCGTGCTGAACCCCACGGGCCGGCCCAAGGTCATGCTGGACGGGCACGCCGACGAGATCGGCCTGATGGTCAAGCACATCGACGAGAAGGGCTTCCTCTACTTCCAACGGATCGGCGGGGTCAACCCCGCGCTGGTGCAGGGCAAGCGCGTGGCGATTCATGCGGCCGGGGGGGCGGTCCGCGGCGTGGTCGGCGCGACGGCGATCCACCTCCGCGAGCGGGGCAAGGAGCCGAAGGTCCCCAAGATGCACGAGCTGTTCATCGACATCGGCGCCCGAAACGCCGCCGCGGCCGGCAAACGCGTCCACGTGGGCGACGCCATCACGTTCGTCGACGACTTCGAGATGCTGGACGGGCGTGTGGCGGTGGCGCGGGCCTTCGACAACCGCGCGGGCACGTGGGCGGTCATCGAGGCGCTGCGGATCGCCAAGGGCGCGGGCGTGCGCTGCTGCGTCTGCGCGTGCAGCTCCATCCAGGAGGAGACCGGGCTGAACGGCGCGAAGATGCAGGTCTTCCGCGTGCGCCCGGACGCCGCCGTGGCCGTCGACGTCACCCACGCGACCGACACGCCCGGCATCGACAGCAAGCAGCACGGCGAGGTCAAGCTCGGCGGGGGGCCCACCATCGCCATCGGGCGCGAGAACCACCCCGCCCTGGTCCAGCGCCTGCGGAAGGTGGCGAGGAAGAAGCGCATCCCGCTCCAGACCGAGGCGTTCAGCCAGAGCGGCGGGACGGACGCCCAGGCGATCTGGACGGCCAACGGCGGCGTGCCGTCGGCGATCCTCTCCATCCCCAACCGCTACATGCACTCGACCGTCGAGATGCTGGACCTGCGCGACCTCCAGCGGACCGCCGACCTGCTGGGCGCCTTCTGCGCGGACCTCAAGCGGGGCGAGAAGTTCGTCGTGAAGGTCTGAGACGC
>CAZXOC010000154.1:0-8790 GCA_964642165.1 uncultured Planctomycetaceae bacterium
AACGGCCGGCGAGGGGCACCCCGTGGATTCGCGGGGCTCACTCGCCCACGGGGACGGCCTGGCCCGTGCGGGCGGCTTCGTAGCAAGCGGCGAGGACCATCGCGCTGCGCAGGCCGAGCTGGGGGCCGTTGGCCGGCTGGCGGCCCTCGAGGATCGCCGCGCTGAACTCCTCGATCTCCGCGCGGTAGGTGTTGACCGGCGAGGGAGCGATGGCCAGGCCTTCGGCCTCGCCGCGAGTCTGCCGGGCGTCGTAGCCCTCGGTTTCGGCCTCCAGGTGGGCGACCATCGTCCCGCCGGGCGACTGCCCGATCGTGCCCTCGGCGAGGAGGCTCCCCCGGCTGCCGTAGATCTCCAGCCGGTTCCTGGAACTCGCGTCGGGCACGCAGAAGAAGGCGTCCACCGTGCCCTGGGCGCCGCCGTCGAACTCCAGCAGCGTCGTGGCCGCGTCCTCGCTGGCGTAGTCGTGGACGAGCCTGCCGACCCGGCAGCAGACGGTCCGCACGCGCCCGAAGAGCATCTCCAGCAGGTCGATGCAGTGGCCTCCCATGTCCATCAGCGACCCGCCCCCGCCGGCCTGCGGGTCCTGGCGCCACGCGCCGTCAATCGGCGGGTACCAGCAGGAAAGCTGCGCCCGGCCGTACACGAGCCGGCCGAGCTTGCCGGCCTCGATCAGCCGCAGGCCCTCGCGGTGATGCGCGTGGAAGCGCATCATGAACCCCACGCCGAGCTTCACGCCGGCGCGGGCGCAGGCGTCGGTCATCCCCCGCGCCTCGGCGACCGACAGCCCCAGGGGCTTCTCGCAGAGGACGTGCTTGCCCGCGGCGGCCGCCGCGAGAGTCTGGGCGTGATGCAGGCCCGCGGGCGTCGCGACGTAGACCGCGTCGACGTCGCCGCGCGCGAGCAGCTCCTCCTCGCCGGCGCAGGCCTCGGCGCCGAATTGCTCGGCCACCTCGCGGTTGGCGCGGGCGTCGACGTCGTAGACGGCTGCCAGCTCGGCGTTCTCGCCCGGGACGATGCCCTCGGGGATCGTCCGCCGCCGGGCAATGCCCCCGCTGCCGAGCACGCCCCATCGTACCTTCTCTGCCATCGGGTCGTCTCCCTGTCCAGGCGGCCGCGGGCCGACCGCGCCCGCGAGGGTCGCTCCGGCCGCGCTACTTCGAGTACGCCCGAATGACCTTGACCAGCGCCGCGGCGATCTGGGCCATGTCGTCGGTCGTGAAGGTGGGGAAGGCGAAGCACGTGAACGTATGGCCCTGGTGCCACACGGCGTTGGGCACGTCCACCTGGCGGTAGTCCACGCTGGCCGGGTCGGCGTACTGGCCGGAGGTGAACGGGAAGCCGCTGCGGCCGAACGCGGCGTGCTCCTGGAAGGCCCGCTCCGTGTGGCACTGCGGCCAGAACACCTTCCACGCGGGCGCGCCTTCGGCGGCGGCGGCCTCGACGAAGCGGTCGATGTCGCAGGTCATGTTCTCGATGTCCAGCGAGAAGGCCAGGACGTACCACCCGTTGCGTCGCTCGGGCGTGTCGATCGGCAGGTGCAGGACCTGCGGCAGGGGCTTCAGCGCGTCGATCGCGACGTGGGCGTTGCGGCGGCGCGCGGGCAGGTTCCAGGTGTCGATGCGCTCGAGTTCGGCCAGGCCGATCGCCGACTGCATCTCCGTCATCCGGTAGTTCCACCCGACGCGGTTGTGGATGTAGGGCAGGCGCTGCTCCATCTCGAGCAGGTTGAGGCGCTGGCGGACGTCGTAGCCGTGGTCGCGGAAGCTGCGGGCGGCCCAGGCGATCTCCTCGTCGTCGGTGGTGACCATGCCGCCCTCGCCGCCGGTGGTGAAGGTCTTGTTCTGGCAGAAGCTGCACGCGCCGACGTGTCCGATCGTGCCGGTCTTTCGGCCCTTGTAGCTGCCGCCGAAGGCCTCGGCGTTGTCCTCGATGACGAACAGGCCGTGCCTCTCGGCGAAGGCCGTCACCTCGTCCATCTCGCAGACGTTGCCGTACAGGTGGACGGGGATGAGCGCCTTGGTGCGCTCGGTGAGAAGCCCCTCGGCGGACTCGACGCTCAGGCAGTGGTCGGCGAGGTTCACGTCCGCGAATCGCGGCACGGCGCCGGCCTGCACCACGGAGAAGCTGGTGGCGATGAACGTGTAGCTCGGGACGATGACCTCGTCGCCCGGGCCGACGCCCAGCGCCGACAGCGCCACGTGCAGGGCCGCCGTGCCCGAGCTGACGCTGACGGCGTAGGCGCTGCCCTGCCAGGCGGCGAACTGGCGCTCGAACTCCATCCCCTTCGGGCCGGTCCAGTAGTTGACCTTGCCGCTTCGGAGGACCTCCTCGACGGCACGGATCGCCTTCTCGTCGAACCGGGGCCAGCCCGCCAGCTCGTTCGTCACGGCCTTCGGGCCGCCGTCGATCGCCAGTTCCTGCGGCATCGCTCGCGCCTCCCGCCGGGGCCGGCGCGCCCGCGCACCGCCTCGTCCCGGCGGCAGCCAGCCTACCGCCCGCGCGGAAGAGACGCCAGCCGCCCCTTCTTCTCGCCCCTCTCCCTTTCAGCGGCCTCGATACGCTCCCGACCCGTTACCTGCGCTTCGGGCGCAGCAGAGCGACGGCGCTCAACGCCAGCAGCCACAGCGTGGCGGGCTCGGGAATCACCTCGAACGCCCCGACGTCGACGAGCTCGTTGTAAGGGCGCCCGAAGCCGCGCTGGTCCGTCGCCGGATACCCGTGGGCGGCGGGGACAGCGTCGATCGCGGGACTGCCCGGTATCAGGGCGTGGGTCCGTGTCGGCCCGCCGTTGTCGCGCAGCGGCCCGAGCATCGGGTCGAGAGCGGGCGCCCCGCCGCCGCCATGCCTGTCGCTGGCGAGGAAGGAACCGGTCCCGCCGCCGGCATCGCCGACGAGGTTGTACCCCAGGGACGTGAAGGACGCGTGCAGGTCGGGCGAGCCGACGGTGGCGGCGTTCTCCGCGACGATCGTGTTCCGGATGTTCACCGTGCTGTCGGTGTCGTCGTTGCAGATCCCGCCGCCGACCTTCGCCCGGTTCCCCGTGATGGTGCAGTTGACGATCGTGACCGTCGTGGCGCCGGAGCCGCTGCTCTGGTACACGCCGCCACCGTAGTAGGCGGAGGAGTTCCCCGAAACGGTCGTGTTCACGAGTTCCAGCGTCGAGCTGGAGCTGTTGTGGATGGCCCCGCCCTTGGTGTTCGTGTGGTCGCTCGACGCGGAGTTGCCGGAGATCGTGCTGTTGTGGATCACCAGCGCGGAGGTGTTGGAGTTGAAGATCCCCGCGCCGGAGCTCGGCGCGGAGTTCTCCGACACCGTGCTGTCCGTGATCCACATCGCGGCGTGGTTGACATTCACGATCCCGCCGCCGCTGAAGAGAGTGGCCTGCGCCGCGTTGCCGGTAACGGCGCTGCGCGTCATGGTCAGCGTACCACGGTCGTTCTCGATGCCGCCGCCGAGGAACGCGGAGTTCCCGGCAACGACCGTGTCGGTCATCGACACGATGCCGGAACTCAGGATGCCGCCGCCTCCGGCAAAGAGAGCAGCGGTCACCCCGCCCGTGATCGTCACGCCCGAGAGGTCCAGGCGGATGCCGGGAAACACCTCGAATACCCGGTCCAGGCCGCCGGCGTCGATGATCGTCCGCCCGGACCCGGCGCCGACGATCCTCAGGTCGTCCCGGATGTCCAGGTCGCCACGTGCGGCCAGGTCCTCGTCCCTGCCCGCGACGTGGAACGTGAACGTCCCGGGGGCCACGCGGATCACGTCCTCTCCGGCCGAGGCGTTGGCGTGGAGGACGGCCTCGCGCAGTCCCCCGTCGGCCGGAACGTTGTAGGGAGACGCGGCTGCCAACCGGGCACAGGCCAGGACGGCGGCCACGGCGGACAAGCACGCTGCCGGGCGGCACCTCGCACCGCGCGCTGTCGGAGCAGGCCCGGACGCGCCATTCGCAAGCGAGGTCATCTCGGTTTCTCCAAGCGTCCCCATCCCGTGCCGTCGCCGACCGGCCCACCGGGCGGCCCGAGGCGGACGAGAGAACGGCCGCTCCCTGACCGGGTAGGCCCAATCACGAGTATAGCGGGGACCACAGATCCAGCCAAGCGGATCTGCAGAGGCGCTTCGGCGCCCGAGCGTGGGCGCGGTCAGCCCGGCCGGAGGAACGACCAGGCAGCGCGGGCGGGTCGAGGCTCGCGGACGTGCTGCTCGTAGGCGCCCGCCAGGACGATGTCCCGGATGTCGCGAGCCTGCTCGATGGGCCGGTGCGTCTCGATCCAGTACCGGTCGACGTCGTCGAGGTCGTGGGCGTCGCCGGCGTTGACCAGTGGCAGGCCCAGCGGCTCGGCCATCCTCCGTGTGACCGCCGCGCGGTAGGGGCCGTGATTGCCCGTGCGCTGTTCCAGGGCGTCGGGCAGGTGGCCGGCCTCCAGCATCGCCGCGCCGCGCAGCATCCGGATGGGGTGGGCCAGGACCGTCAGGTGCCCCCGCGCCCGCGCCGCGGCGAGGATCTCCGTGTCCTGCTTGAGGGCCAGGTACGCCGGGTCGTTCGTGCCCAGCACCAGCAGATGGTGCATGTCCTCTGCCGCCAGCGTCAGCTCCACGCCCGGGAAGATCCGGATCTCGGGGAACGCCGCGCGCAGCGCCGCCAGCTCGTCGGCGCGCCAGACCGCGTCGTGCTCCGTGAGGTAGACGGCCTGGTAGCCCGTCTCGATCAGCCGGGCCATCATCTCCCCGGGCGTCCGGCGGGCACAGGGGCTATAGCGGCTCGTGTGCAGGTGCAGCTCGACCTTCATGGCAGAGATGTGATCGGCCATGTCGGACGAGGACTTCGGCAATCGCCCGGTCGCCGGAAGCGCCCGGCTCGCGGGCCGGTCAGACCTCCCAGCCCTTGCGGTAGGTGCGGCGGACGTACCGGTTGACCTTGGGGACGTTGGTGCAGGTCATCTTCTCGACGTCCCACTCGAGTTTCCTGCCGACGCCGGCGAACATGGCGAGGTGCCCGGCCAGGGCGAAGGCCGTCAGGGGGCCCGCCGCGTCCACGAAGTTCGAGCAGGGCGTCGTGCCGTGCTTGATGGCGTGGTAGAGGTCGTCGATCGGCCCGCCGTGGGCACGGGGGATCGTCTTCGGCGGGGCGGGGGTCTGCTTGTGCTGCTCCTGGGGGATGATCCGCGAGTCGCTGCCGAGCAGCCCCTTGTCGCCGACGAAGAGCGTGAACTCGCCGAACTTCCGGTTGTACTTCTTCTCCGTCTCCTTCATCACGTCGGGCTTGAGCCCGGTGTGGTCGTAGACGTAGACCTTCACCGGGGGCATCTTCCCGCGGGCGGGGATCTCGTAGCGGACGACGTTGTCCTGCGGGTACTTCTCCTCGCTGCCGCCCGTCGTGTGCAGGCACTCGACGGTCCAGTGCTTCGCCTCGCCGATCTTCAGCGCCGTGAACGGGAAGTCCACGTGGTGGCACGCCATGTCGCCGATCGTGCCCGTGCCGAAGGCCCGCCACGAGCGCCAATGGAACGGGTGCAGGCCGTCGTGGTACTCCCGGTACGGCGCGGGGCCGATCCACTCGTCCCAGTGCAGGCCCTTGGGGACGGGCTTGCTCGCCGGCCGCCCGCCCTTGCCGCCGAAGTTCCGCCCCAGGATGGTGTGCGTCTCGACGACGTTGCCGATCGTCCCGGCCTGGACGTACTCGCAGACGCGGCGGAGCCCCTCGCCGCAGTGCCGCTGGTTGCCCATCTGCGTGGGGACCTTCTTCTCCTTGGCGGCCTTGGCCAGCATGTAGCACTCGCGGATGTTGTGCGCGAGGGGCTTCTGGGCGAAGGCGGCCTTGCCGAGGTGGATCGCGCGGATCGCCGCCGGGGCGTGGTGGTGGTCCGGCGTGGCGACGAGCACGACGTCCAGGTCCTTGTGGCACTCGTCGAGCATCTTGCGGTAGTCGCAGAAGACCTTCGGGTCCTGGTTGCGGCCCTTGATCTTCTGCATGATCTTGGCCATCCGCCCGTCGTCGATCTCCACCACCGCCACGAAGTTCTCCCGCAGCGCGCAGTCGACGCTGTAGCCGCCCATCCCGCCGGCGCCGACCACGGCCACGCCGAGCTTGGCGTTCGGCGACCTTTGTGCCAGGACGTACGGCCCGCGCAGGAGCCCCGTCGCCGTCGCGGTCCCGGCCAGCGCCAGGCCCTTCCTCAGAAAGCTGCGTCGCGTCACCTGGTTCGCCATGCCTTGCATCTCCTTCACTCGTCGCTCATCCGTTCGCAATCAGGCTGTCTCGCCCACCCGCCCCGGGGGGCCAAGGCGCCTTGCCCGTCTATGGAGGTCTAAACACTACTCGCCGGCGTCCCGGCCGGCAAGATGTCCAACGTGCCCTTGGCTGGGAATCGGGCGCAACCCGCGGGCAGAGGGGGCGCGAGTCGCGGTGGTTGCGGGGAGGTCAGGGCCTCCGTCGGCGGCGGGCGAGGATGGAATGAGCCGCCCCCCTCCTCGCCCGGGACGGTCCCGCGGCGTGGCGCGTCGGAGAGGCCGCCGCGCGGGGCGGCAATCTGCATTACTCAATGACGGATTCGATGGCGTCGACGCCCACGACGTGTCGCCATTGTGTCAACTTTTTATCCGAGTGACACAATCGCCTACATATCCTTATAATGATTATCATTGGAGTTGCATATCCTATAGTGCGAGCGGTGTTCCGGAAGTTCGGACAATCAGCCCTCCCCTGCGGAATCTAGATCCCGCCATCGTACATTCCCGCCCGGTTCAGGGCCTCCTTCACGATGTCTGCGATCGTCGGCGGGTCGGGGTTGCTCCCGTCGATCACCTGCACGCCTTCGCCGATGGCGTAGTCGATCGTCGTGTCGTAGTCGATCACGACGTCTGCCCGCGCCCACGCCGAGTGAGCTCCTTGAGGAGGTCCCCGACCCGGATGCGGACTTCGGGGTCCGGATGCTCACCGTGGCGCCGGAGCACGGGGACGATGGCCGGCCCAAGGGCCTTCAGTTCGGCCGTCGCCCGCTCGCGGTCCACGTACCGCTCGGCGCCGAGCTGCGCGACGAGCTTCTCGATTCTGCGGATGGCGGCCGGCGGCGGCAGGGCCGCGCTGCGCGCGATCGAGGCGATCTGTCCGACGGGGACCTTCAGCGTCGGTCCGTCGGGGCCGATCCGGAAGCCCAGCGTCCGCTCGGCGAGACGCCCGGTCAAGACCGTGTCGTTCCACAGCTTCGCGACGGCCTTGCCGGGCGCGCCCGCGCCGAACTCCAGCGAACGCGTGCACCGCGGCAGCAGCTCGTGCCGACCGTCCTCCGTCTGGAGGATCAGGCGAGCAGCCGTCAGCTCCCCGACAAGATCCCCGCCGCCGCGCACGTGGAGCGTGGCCTGCCCGTCGCGCGCGGACGCGTCGGCGTCCCCGAAGACGCGTCGGAGCTGGTCGGCTGCCATCGCCGCCCGGGGCCCGAGCGCCAGATTCGCCGTCAGCTTCCCCGGCAGCAGCGAGCCCCGCAGAACCGTGCCGTTGGCGAACATCACCGCCGGCGGCGAGCCATTCCCCGCCCGCCAGATGTCCGCGACGCCGGCCCCGCGGAAGCTCACGGTGCCGAAGCGGGTCTTCATCCGCAGCCCCGTCAGGGCCGTCCACGTCAGGCGCTCGCCGCTCCGCAGGACGACCATCTTCGGGCCCGCAGCGGGCCACCAGGGGGGCCTGTCCCGAGTGATGCGCCATCCGCATTCGCGCAGCTTCGCCACGGGGATGCGGACGGTGGAGGCGTCGGCGAGTCTCATTCGCACGGCCTGCCGCCTCGGCGAGCCGACCAGGACCTGTCCGTCCACCAGGAACAGCCGCATCGCCCCGCCCGGCTTGGCTCGCGCCAGGCCGGTCAGCCGGGACGAGGCGACGCGGATCCGCCCGAACCGGGTGTCCAGCTCCCAGGCCTCGTCGAGGATCGTGCCGGCCAGAGCGCTCCCGTCGGTTTTCACGAGGCGGTCGGACTCGGCTCTGCGGTGCGGGGGCGCCGAGCCCTTGTCGCCCGCGGCGACCTCCCGCAGGTACGGCGCCAGGGCGACGCGGTGGACTTCCTCGTCGCTCAGGGCGCGGCGCCATACCGCCACCTCGTCGATCGGGCCCGGAAAGTGGCGGCAGGCGCCTACGCGGCCGGGCTCATAGCTGTAGCCGCAACCGATGCGGATCCGGTCGGTCGAGGGGGCAAAGGCCTTGAACCGGGTCGTCCCCACGGCGCGCCTGCGGCTGCCCGCGCTGTCGTAGAAGACGACCTTCGCCTCGTCGCGCCGGGCGTTGATGTACAGCCGCAGCACCCCCTCATCGAAAACCAGGGCGACGTGGACCCACCGCCCGGCGGGCAGCGGCGCCGCGCTACTGACGCAGTTGGAGGGGTTGGTGAAGTTCCCGCGCCCGCCGATGACCACCGCGGCGAGGCGTCCGTCGGCCGTCAGGAACAGCCGCACCGAGTTGCCCTTGAAGGTCGGTGCCGCGTCGGGGCAGGAACCGCCCTGCATGAGGATCATCGCGTAGCCCGGCTTCTCCCGCCGCAGCCACGCCGCGATCGTGAGGGCCCGCCGGTCGCCGGCGCCCAGGAGCTTGGTGCCGCTGAGCAGGACGTGACCGGCCCGGCCGTCGAAGCGAAAGGCCTGGCCGGCGACCCCGGGGCTCCAGCTCGCCCCGTCCGCGAGCCGGCCGTGGTTGCCGCCGGCGACGTCTCTGGCGTGGCCGTCCCCGGGCCAGTAGCTCACCAGCCCTTGGCGGGGCAGAAGCGTCAGCGCGAGCGGATCGGCCGGAGCCGACGTGGCGGGCCCCGC
>CAZXOC010000154.1:8890-17203 GCA_964642165.1 uncultured Planctomycetaceae bacterium
TCGGCCGGAGCCGACGTGGCGGGCCCCGCGCCCTCGGCGAGCCCCATCACCAGGCCGAGCACGCACGCCGCGAAGGAAAACTCTCTCGGTGACATGTGTGCACTCTCCGATCGTCCTGCGGCTTGGCCGCGTCGGGCGCCCCCGGGCCCCGCCCGTCCGCGCGATCCCCGCGCCGTCGGGGCCTGGTGGCCTTTGCTCCACGATCACCGGATGGTGAACGCGGCTTCTTTGGTGGCGACCTTGAAGGGGTCGGCCTGGAGGTCCAGGACGGCCACGAACCGGCCCCTGAGGTTCTCCGGCACTCGCCATGAGGCCGAGCACGTGAAGCCTCACCCGTACTTCAGCGACGTGCTGTAGATCCGCTCCCGCTTGTCGTTGTAGATCGTCACCTTCGGCGCCGGCGGCTTTCCCTTCGGGCCGTACAGGCTCGACACCCGCGCGCCGGAGGCATCCGTGACCAGGGCGTTGAGGCGCACCGTCCCCTTCGCCTGCGAGACGGCCACGGTCGCCGTCAGCGGCCCGCCGACGGTGATGCTCGTGACCTCGCCGGCCTTCACGTTGAAGACCTTGCCCTTCTGTCGCCCGGCCAGGACGTAGGACCCGCTGCGGATGCGGTGCGGCTTGTTGGCCACGCCGCTCTGAAAGCTCGCCTCGTAGCCCGCGGCCACGTACCGGTCGGCCGGCACGTCCACCGGCGCCTTGCCGCCTCTCAGCCGCAGGACGTTGCCCGTCCCGATCAGCGTCACCGACCACTTGTCGCCGGGGAGGAGGACCCGCCCGGTGCCGATGCCCGCGGGCTCGGCGGAGATCTTCAAGCCGTCCTCCCGGACGCTCAGGCGGTACGACGTGCCGTCGACGCGCGCGAGCTGCCCGCAGGAGACCCGCACCTTCGGCGAGCGGAACGTCTCGGACGTGGTGTCGATCCACACTCGGTCCGCGAGGAACCCTCGCCACTGGTCGGCGTGGACGACCCGGCCGTCTTTCTGCGTCATGCCCAGGCCGTCCCCGAAGCGAAGGTTGTTCGTGCCGTCCACCACGCGCACGCCGCAGACCTTGCCGCCGAGCCGGCAGGACCCCTCGGTGGCGGCAACCAGGGTCAGCCAGACGTACCGCCACTTGCCGTCGCCGCTGCCGGCGAAGTACTCTCCCGTCACGGACACGGGCCGTGTCGTCCCGCCGCAAGGCGCCTTCCGCGTCGCCGGGCCGAAGTGGTAGTACTCGCCCCCGCGCAGCAGCCCGGATCGGCGAGAGGTTCTCTCGCTCAGCCCGCGCTTGAGCCGCACCGTCGGCGCGCCCTGGAACCGGCACGTGCCGGTGAAGTCGAAGCGGACCAGGTCCGGGTGGTTCGCGTCGGCCTCCGCCGAATCCAGCGCGACCGTCACCTGGAGGCCGGGCGCCGCGAGGGTGGCGACCCTGGCCCGGGGGTGGACCGTGCCACAGCCTTCGGGAGCGCCCACAACGTCGCGGGTGTAGATCGGCTCCGGCTCGAAGCCTGCGGCGGCCATCTTCCGGGGGTCGATCGAGATCGGCTTCAGGTCGCCCACGGCCGCCCAGGCCGGGGCCGCCACGAGCCAGGAGAGAATCCCTGCCCAACACAATGGCTTCCTCATGATGTCACCTCGTTCGGACCCGGAAGGGGGGCGGTGGGCCCTTCCAGGATGAGACACGGCAGGCCGCCCGGCGGTTCCGGGGATCTTCAGGGACGACGGGCCGCTTGCGGCGCGAACCGGCGCGAGAAAAAGGGCGCGCGATCCCGGAATTCGCTGGGCAGCGGATTACTACGTGCGTAGTATTACAGGTGTAGATCAAGGGACCGCGGCGAGGGAAACATGGCAGACGAGCGACGATACCGGCTGGGGGACCTGCAGCTCCGGATCCTGAAGGTCCTCTGGGCCCGCGGGCCGGGAAGCGTCGAGGACGTCCGGAGGGGCCTGGGTCGGCGCCGCCGGCCGGCGTACACAACCGTGGCGACCGTCCTGCGGCGGATGGAGGCCGACGGGCTCGTGCAGCACGAGGCGCAGGGCCGCCGCTTCATCTACCGCCCGGCCGTCTCGCCCGACGAGGTCACCGGCGGGATGGTCGACGACCTGCTGGAGCGGCTCTTCGAGGGCAGCCTCTCGGAGATGGTCTGTCACCTGCTGTCTCGCGACGAGGTCGACGCCGAGGAGCTCGAGCGGCTCGAGCGCCTGATCGCACAGAGAAAGGGGACCCAGCCGTGACCGCCGCGATCATCCCGACCCTGTGGGCCGAACCGCTGGCCGTGCTCGCGGCGGGGATGCTCGTGGCGGCCGGGCTCGCGACCGCCGTCGCCGGGCGCCGGCGCTCCGCCGCCTGGGGCCGCACCGCCTGGCAGGCGGCCCTGCTGGGGGCCCTGCTCCTGACGGGGGTCGAGCTGACGGGGCTGGGTCGCGGCGTGGCGGCGTGGCTCAGGCCCGCTCGGACGGCGCGGAGCAGGCCGGCGGCGCGTCCGGGGACGGCGCCGCTGTCCGAGCCGCTCGGCTCGCGGGACGACGAAGGGGGCATGTCGCCCGGGCCCGCGGGCCGGCGGGGCGCGGAGGCCCCCGCCAAGGGGGACGGATCGATCTCGCTCCCGGCGGTCGGGGACCGGGCAGCCCCCGCGGAGGCCTCCGCGGAGGCGTGCTGGTGGCCGGGCATCCTGTGGCTGGCGGGCACAGTCGTCCTGCTTGGGCGGGTGGCCATCGTGCGGCTGATCGCAGTGGCGTTCCGCGCGCGCTGCGCTTCGGCGGCCGACGAGGCAATCCACCGCCGCGCGAAGGCGGTCGCCCGACGGGTGGGGCTGCGCCGGCCGGTCCGGGTGCTCGAGTCCCCGCGCGTGCCCACCCCGATCGCCTTTGGTTCCCTGCGCCCGACGATCGCGCTGCCGGAGGGGTTCTCGCGGCAGTTCGACGCGGGCAGCCAGGAGGCCGTCCTCGCCCACGAGTTGAGCCACCTGGCGGGGCACGACCCGGCGTGGGGCCTGCTGGGGCGCATCCTGACAGCCGTGCTGTGGTGGCACCCGCTGGCGTGGTGGGCGCGGCGGCGGCTGACGGCGGCGTGCGAGGCGGCCGCCGATGAGGCCAGCCTGCTGGTCGCCGGCGGGCCGGAGCGGCTGGCCGACTGCCTGATCGCGTTCGGCAAGCGCCTGCGGCGATGGCGCCCGACGGCGTGGGTCGCCGCCCTGGGCGACGGCCTCCGCAGCGGCCTGGCGCGACGCGTGCAGCGCCTGCTGCACCTGGCGGGCCGGCCCCCGCGACGCCCGCGCCGTTCCGCAACCGCCCTCCTGAGGGCCGCCGGCCCGGTCGTCCTGGCCGGTGTCGTCCTGTTCGCCGCTGGGTGGGCGCGCTGCCGGCCCGCGGACGTTGGAGGCCCGACCATGAGCACCATCCGATCCTCGTGGCGAGGCTCGATCGCCCACGCCCTCCTGGCGGCGGCAGCGGCGGGCCTGGCTCCCAGCCGGGACGCCCCCGCGGGCCGGGAGGCAATCCGGGAGGGCGGCGTGCTCGCCGAGGCGCCGGAACAGGAGCTTTGGGAGATCGCCGACCTCCTCGCCGGGATGCGGCTGTCCGGCGAGTACGACTTCCGGATCGAGATCTCCCGCGAGGGCGGCGACCGGGTCGTCTCGATCACGCCGGTTGCGGTCCCGCAGGATCCCGCGACAGCCGCGACACCCACCGGGGACGCCTCGCCGAAGAAGCGCCTGGCCCAGCGGCTCCGCCGGGAGGCCCGGGCGTTGAGGGAGTGGGCCCGCGTGCGGGCCGCCGCCGCCCGCGACCTGGAGTACCAGGCTGCCGCGCTTCGCCACCAGGCCCGGGACGTGCTGGCCATGGCGGATGAGACGGCCGACCCCGCCCGGCGAGCCCGGTTGGTCCGGGGCGCGGAGCAGTCGATGCGGGACGCCGACGCCTCGGACCAGGCGGCGGCGGAGTCCGCATGTTCGGCGGCCGCGGCGGAGACCCGGGCCGCCGAGGCCGAGGCCGAGGCCGCCCGGATCGAGCGCGAGGCCGCTGAGGCCCGGGCCCGCGCGACGCCCAAGGCGGAGCCGGCCCGTCCGGGACCGGCCGAGGTGACGCGGGTCTATCGCCTCAAGCACGCCAAGCCGACCGCGGTCGTCGAGGCCGTTGGCAAAGCGGTGACTCGTTGGCCGAAGGGCGCGGCGACCGCCCCGCCGATCAAGCTGGTTCTGGACGAGCGTTCGGGCTCGCTGATCGTCGCCGCCTCGCCGGAGATGCAGAAGCGCATCGCGGAGCTGGTGGCGAAGCTCGACGTCCCGGGCGCCGAACCGGCCACGGCCCCGGCGAAGCGGCGAGCCGCCGAGGCGTCCCGGCAGACCCGGGTCTTCCGGCTCAAGCATGCCAAGGCCGAGGCCCTGGCTCGCACGATGCACGAGATCATGGCGTCCTGGAAGAAGGCCTCCCCGGGCGGACTGGCCGCCTTCGTGGTCCCGCATGCCCGCACGAACTCGCTGATCGTCTCCGCGCCGGACAAGATGGCGAAGCGCATCGCCGACCTGGTGGCCAGGCTGGACGTCCCGCCGGGGACGCAGCCGGCGGGCGAAGGCGGGGGGGCGAGGTACGCCGCGGACCTGGCCGCCTTCTTCGCCGAGGTGGACGGCACGTACCCCTTCTTCGATCTCAAGGGCGTCCGCAAGGACTGGGTGGCGACGAAGCGGCGCCTCTGGCGGGAGCTCAAGGCCTGCCGGAGCGACACGGAGTTCCTCGGGCTCGTCCTCGACGCGATCCGCTGCCTGCGCGACGGGCACATGTACCTGAAGCCGGCGAAGGCCAAGTTCCCCTCGCCCCCGGCGGAGTTCTGCCCGGGCATCAGCTTCCTTCCGGCCACGAAGAACCGCGTCGTGGTCATGTATCCGCCCCGGGGGCACGAGAAGGCCCTCAAGACGGGCACGATCGTGACCGAGATCGACGGGCGCGACGCCCGGGGGGTGCTCGAGGAGCGGGCGAAACAGGCGTGGTCGAAGGGCGGGTTCTACTCCAGCCCGCAGCGGGCGAGGCTGTTCGAGTACCGCGTCGCGCTTTGCGGCGCGAAGGGCCAGACGCACACGCTCACGGTCCTGTCCGGGACCACCAAGCGGCGGGTGGCCCTGACGTGCAACGTCGCGCCGCGAGGCTGGCCGCATACCTACAACCTGCCCAAAGGGCTGACGCGCGTCGGGCGGTCCTTCTGGTACGCGGAGCTGCCCAGCGGCGTCGGCTACATGTACCTGCGCCGCGTGGACGACAGCCCCGAGCCGGGCATCCGCAAGGCCCTGGACACCCATCGCGGCGCGAAGGGCTGGATCGTCGACCTCCGCGGCAACGCCGGCGGGGGCTACAGCGGCTCGCTCATCCGGGCCATCGAGACCATGCCGCGCCCGGTGGCGGTGATTATCGACGCGGGGTGCGTTTCGGCCGGCGAAACGCTCGCGCGCGACTTCGCCCGATGCGCCGACGCGCGCATCTTCGGCTCGCGCTCGGCCGGGTGCTCCTCCTCCAAGAGGTCGTGGCAGTTCCCTTCGGGCATCGCGACGGTGCGGATCTCCATTCGCAGCCGCTGGCGCAACGACCGCAAGCCGATCGAGTACAACGGGATCGAGCCCGACGAGCCCGTCGAGGCCGTGCCCGAGGACGTCGCCGCCGGCCTCAACTCCGCCATCCTTCGGGCGGAGCGATACCTCCGGAAGCTCTCGCCCGCGACGCGGCCGGCGGGCTGACCGAGCGGCGCTGCGGCGCGGGCGGGCGCCTGTCCCGAAGGTGTCGAGGGGGACGAATGTAGCGATTATGACGGTCGCAGCTAATCTGCCTTCCTCTTCCTGCCGATATCACCCCTCAGACCCGAAGATCCACGGCATGGGAACAGGTCGAGCAAGTGGTCGGAGCAGGAACCAAATCGCGCAGCGTTCGGCGGCCGCCAAGCCCAGGGGCTTCTGAGGCCGTCTCGATTCACCTGAACATCCTGGGGCAGCCCTTCGAGAGGACCCTCCGGGTGCACCACGGGCCGGCGGGCCTGGCCGACGTGGTCCCCGTCGCCTGGCGGCTCTGCGACGAGATCGTGCACCTCACGCTGGAGCAGGCGCGCCGGGCCGGCCGCCGCGTGCCCTGCCGCAAGGGGTGCAACGCCTGCTGCCGGTACCTCGTGCCCCTGTCCGTGCCGGAGGTCTTCCGCCTCTGGCGCGACATCCAGACCCTGCCCCGCCTGGAGCGCCTCGCCCTGCTGGCCGGGTTCCAGGGCAGCGCCCTGCGGATCATCGAGGCCGCCCGCCGCAATCCCCCCGTCAGCCGGGCCCATCCCGAGGGGGCGCCCGATGACGCGATCCTCTCGGCCGCGGGAGGGTGGTACGCCGCGCTGCGGCTGGACTGCCCCCTCCTGGCCGAGGACCTCTGCCGCCTCTATGAGCACCGCCCGCTCGCGTGCCGCGCCTATCACGTCGTGTCGGACCCGCGCTACTGCCACGATCCCGGCGCGGGCCCGGGGGAGCGTCTGGCCGTGCCGGTCAGCCCCGTGCAGGCCCTCTGCCGACTGGCCGCCGAGCTGGAGCAGGCCGAGCCGGAGGCCGTCCTTCTGCCCCTGGCGCCCATGTGGGCGGCGTCCCACCTCGACCGCGCCCGGCGGACCTGGCCGCTGTCGCAGATGGTTCGGCGCCTCGTGGAGATCCTCGCCGCCCAGGCCGGGCGGACCTTCTCGCCGGCGACCCCGGCGGGACCCGTCGCCGTCGACGAAGCCCCGGCCTAGCGCTTCGCGCGCCGCCGGCGCCGTCACACGGGCTTCCGCGCCTGCTCGCCAAACGCCGCCAGGAACGGGTCGCACGCCCACGGCGAGCCGCCGCAGACTTCCGCCGCGGCCTTGCAGCCGCCCAGGCAGGTCATCTCCAGCTTGCAGCCGGCGCAGAAGTCCGGGCGGGCCGCGCAGAAGTCCTTCATCGCCGGCGAGTCGGCCAGCTCCCAGAAGCCCCGCTCCCGCAGGTTGCCCAGGATCCGCGTGGAGTGGTTGCACGGGCGGACGTTGCCCAGCGGATCCAGCGTGTAGTACGCCCTCTCCGTCCCGGCCGCGCAGAAACCGAAGCTCAGGTGCGCCCACTTCGCGTGCTCGAACAGGCACGGGGGCATGGCGATGGAGCAACTGATCGGGAACTCGTACTCCCGGGTGATCTCCTCGGCGACGTCGAGCGCGGCGGCGACCTCCTGCGGCGTCGCCTGGAGCCGCTCGATGTTCTCCCGGCCGCGCCCGCCGGGGTTGAAGCGGTTGAACATGATGCCGTCGGCGCCCAGGGCGACGGCGACCTCGGCCGCCTCGCGCCACGTGGGCAGGTTGAGCTTCGTCGCGACGAAGACGCACACGACGCGCTCGCCGGCGGCCTTCAGGTCGGCGACGGCCATCGTGGCCTGGTCGAACGCACCGGGCGAGCCGCTCATCCGGTCGTGGATCTCGCGATCGCTCGACAGCAGCGGCAGCTCGAAGATGCTGATCCTCCCCCCGGCCAGGCGAGCGACGTCCCCCTCGTCCAGCAGGGAGCCGTTGGTGATCAGGTTGATCGTCGCGCCGCGGTCGTGCAGGAAGTCGACGATCTCGAACAGGTCGGCCCGCAGCATGGGCTCGCCGCCGCTGAGCGACACGAGCGACGCGCCGGTCTCGTCGAGCATCTTGCCGAGCATCGCGAGCGTCTCGCCGGTGGGCAGCTTGCCGGTGGGGTAGTCGACGGGATTCTTCCAGGCGTTGTAGCAGTGCAGGCAGTCGTGGTTGCACCGCTGCGTGACCTCGAAGACGAAGCTGCCTTGGCGACGCGACGGATCGGGCATCGTGCTGTGCAACTACTCGTCTCCCTCCGGCACGCGGGCGGGGCGCGTCGCCGGTTGGCTCGCCGGCGCACTTCCCGGCCGGCTCGCCGGCTTCATTGTGACGGCCAACAGGGCCTTCTCATACGACGCGTCGTTGAGGATCCCGGCGGCGTGATACCGGTCCAGCAGGGCGATCCGCCGGGAGACCATCCGTGGATCTCGGCGGCTGAACAGCTCGCTCATGATGTAGCAGGTGATGTGGCTCATGGCACCCAGCCCCGCGCCACCCGTGGCGGAGAGCGCCAGCGCGGCGCCCGCGCTCGCCATCGCCAGCCTCGAACGGTACAGCAGGACGACCGGCAGGGCCGCCAGCGCGATCAGCACCCATCCGAGGATGCGCAGACGGACATCGGCCCACCAGAGCTCATCCACCTCCGCGGCGTACAGCTCGGCGCCCACGGAGGACAGGTAGATGCCGTCGTCCACCTCGACCGAGTACCGCCGCTGCGGGTCGCGGTTGACGGGGGAGTCGGCGAACGCCGAT
>CAZXOC010000155.1:0-17128 GCA_964642165.1 uncultured Planctomycetaceae bacterium
CTCAGTCGCGGCCCCGCCGGGACAAGCCCGACGGAGGCCCGATGCCGAAGGCGCTCGGTGCTGGATGCTCAGTCGCGGCCCCGCCGGGACAGGCCCGACGGAGGCCCGGCTCACACGCCGTCGGACGACGGTCGGATTGCCGCCACGAAACGCAACGGGGGCATCGGCACTGCGAGAGCTCGATCCCCCTGGCTCTGTGGTCTCCGTGGTCCTTCTCGGGCCATTCAGTCGAACCCGCAGCCCGCCACCGTACGCCGACCGCACCCGCCTGAGCGCGCTGGGCGCAATTTTGCTTTCCTCCGGCGCATCGCGGTCGTACACTCCGACCGTTGCCGCGGGCAGCGGCGTCTGGACGGGTTGCAGAGAGCGAAGGAGAAGCCGATGAACGCTGCAGATATGGCTCGTCGTGCGCGGGGGCTGTTGGTCCTGGTGGTGGCCTTGGGCGCCGCGGCTGCGCTGTGCGGCTGTGACGGCGGGACCGGGGCCGGCGGGGGCCTCACGTACAGGCCCAGGCTGTTGCTGTCGCTGCCGGAGACCTGCAACACGCCGGACGGCATGACGCTCGACGAGGAGACCGGCGACGTCTACCTGTCGTGCCCGAACTTCAACGACCCGAACTTCCCCGGCGTGCTCATGAAGATCACGCCGAGCAACAAGCTGGAGAAGTTCTTCGACCTGCCGGCGCACGCGGAGACCGGCAAGGTGGGGCCGATGGGGCTGGACATCGGCCCGGACGGGCACATCTACGTGGCCGACAACCAGTACTTCGCGGACAAGGACCACAAGTCGCGCCTGCTGCGGGTCCGGATGGAGGAGGGCCAGCCGGTCGGCTGCGACGTGGCGGTGGACGGCTTCAAGCTCTCCAATGCCGTCATCTGGCGCGGCAACTACGTCTACGTCAGCGACACGCACTTCGACCTGGAGGACAAGCCGGGCATGAGCGGCGTCTACCGCTTCTCGCTGGACGAGATGAACCAGGGCCCCGTCAAGCTCAAGCCCAAGGGCGAGGCCGACCCGCACCTGATCGCCACGTTCCAGGCCATTCCGGGGCGAGGCAACAGCATCGCCGGGGCCGACGGGCTGACCTTCGACAGCCAGGGCAACCTCTACACCGGGAACTTCGGCGACGGCGTGTTCTACAAGATCACGTTCGACGAGGCGGGCAACGTCACGTCCAACCAGGCCCACCTGCTCCACCCGCGCCTGCGGTGCGTCGACGGGATCTTCTGCGACACCAAGACCGACCGGATCTACATCGCCGACTCCGCCGACAACGCCATCAAGATCGTCGAGCCCGACGGCAACCTCACGACCCTCTGGGAGAACGACGACACGGACGGGGCCGACGGCCTGCTCGACCAGCCCTGCGAGGTCCTCCTCCGCGGCAACGAGGTGCTCGTCGTCAACATGGACATGCCCTTCCCGGGCCTGAAAAACACCGCCTACGACGACGCCCACACCATCTCGGTCATCCGCCTCAGTTGGGTGCCGAGCTGGATGCAGTGGAAGAAATGATGGGCCCGCTCGCCGGCCGTGCGGGTCGGCTTGCCTCCATACCACCTGCCGTCTCGTGCGCCGCGGCTGGCCCGGCCGGGCGCCCGCGGAACGAGACCACGCCGATAGACATCGTGCGGAGAAGACGATGAGAACCGCCACACGCCGCCAGTTCCTGCGCCGGGCCGGCTGCGCGGGCCTGGGCCTGCTGGCCCGGCCCCTGCGCGCCGCGCCCCCGGACGACAAGCGCCCGCTCAACTTCGCGTTCATCCTGATCGACGACATGGGCTGGTCCGACCTGGACTGCTACGGCAGCACGTACCATCTCTCCCCGCGGATCGACCGCCTCGCCCGCGAGGGCATGCGCTTCACCGACGCCTACGCCGCCTGCCCGGTCTGCTCGCCGACGCGGGCCAGCATCCTCAGCGGCAAGTACCCCGCCCGCGTAGGCGTGACGGACTTCATCCCCGGCCACTGGCGCCCGTGGGCCCGCCTCGTCGTGCCCAAGATCCACAACCAGCTCCCGCTGGCGGAGACGACCATCCCCGAGGCGCTGAAGCCCGCCGGCTACGTGAGCGGGTGCTTCGGCAAGTGGCACCTCGGCTGGGGCGCGCCGTTCGCGCCGGACAAGCAGGGCTTCGACGTCGTCGGGCGCGGGCCGCGAAGCAAAGGCGACAAGAACGCCCGGGGCCTGACCGACCAGGCCATCCGGTTCCTGAAGGACCACAGGGACAAGCCCTTCTTCCTGTTCCTCTCGCACCACACGGTGCACATCCCGCTGGAGGCCCCCAAGGAACTCGTCGAGAAGCACACGCGGCGTCTCCGGCCCGGGCAGAAGCCCCCCCGGCAGGCCAACCCCAGGTACGCGGCGATGGTCGAGCACCTCGACAACCAGGTCCGCCGCGTGCTGGACGCGCTGGACGAGCTGAAGCTCGCCGGCCGCACCGTCGTGATCTTCTTCAGCGACAACGGCGGGCTGATCCGGACCTACACCGGCAAGGGCGAGATCGTCACGTCCAACGCGCCGCTGCGGAGCGAGAAGGGCACGCTGTACGAGGGCGGCATCCGCGTGCCGCTGATCGTGCGCTGGCCCGGCGTCGTCGCCCCCGGCAGCGTCTGCCGCGAGGTCGTCACGAGCGTCGACTTCCTGCCGACGCTCCTGGAGCTGGCCGGCCGGAAAGGCAAGCTCCCCGCCGGCGTCGACGGCGTGAGCCTCCTGCCGCTGCTGAAGGGCACGGGGCCCCTGAAGCGCAGCGCGGTCTACTGGCATTACCCGCACTACCATCACTGCGCGCCCTGCGGGGCCGTGCGCGCCGGGCGATACAAGCTCATCGAGTACTTCGAGGACGGCCGCTGCGAGCTGTACGACCTGAGCGCGGACATCGGGGAGAAGCGCGACCTGGCGAGGGAGCGGCCCGACAAGGCCGCCGAGCTGCGCGGCAAGCTCGCCGCCTGGCGCCAACGCGTCGGCGCGGCCATGCCCACGCCCAACCCGAAGCATGACCCCGCCAAGGCCCACCAGTGGGGCCGGCGTCCGAGACCGAAGCGCGGCTGACCGCGCCCTCGCGCGCGGGCCGGAGCGTATCCGGGAGGACCCGCGCCGAACCGTCCGGCCGACGAAGCCGGCCCGGCAGCAGGGAGAACGTGCGATGCAGAACGTGTGGCTGGTCGTGTGGGCCGGCGCGTTGGCGGCGGCCTCGCCGGCCCGGGGCGCCGGGAAGGCCCCCGCCGAGGACAAGCGGAGCGTCGGGCAGCTCCTCCAGGTGATGAAGAGCGGCGTGCCGTTCGAGCGAGCCGACGCCGCGAAGGCCCTCGCCGCCAAGGGCAAGGACGTCCTGCCCGCGATCGTCAAGGCGCTGGGGGATGCGAGCCCGAACCTCCGGCGGGGGGCGACCGAGGCCCTCGCGGCGATGGGCGCCGACGCGCGGGACGCATCGCCCCGGCTCGTCCGGGCCCTGAGGGATCCGGACGCCTGGGTGCGTGCCGGCGCGGCGCGGGCGCTCGGCAGCATGGGCGAGCTCCCGCCCGTCCGCGCCAAGGCCCTGGCCGCCGCCGCACGCGACCCGGATCCCTGGGTCCGCGAGGTGACCATGTCGGTCCTGCGGAACGCCACGAAGGACGAGGGCCTGCTGGTGAAGGCGGCCTGCGGGGCGATCGCCATGCCTCACAGCAGTTGGGGCATCTGCCGCCACGCGATGGGCGTCCTCAAGCAGCACGGCGCGAGCCACAAGAAGGTGGTGGTTCCGGCCCTGCTGAAGATGCTGTCGGACCCGCCGCAGGGGATGTGGGACGGCGGCCCGGCTGCCGTGGACCTCCTGATCCGGATGGGCGAAGCGAAGAAGGCCGTCCCCGTGCTCATCAAGGTGCTCCGCCACCCCGACATCCGGACGGCGGATCGGGCGGCCGGGCGCCTCGCCCAGATCGGCCCCGACGCCGCCGACGCGCTGCCGGCCCTCCGCAAGATGGCCGCCAAGGGCATAGCCGACGAGCGCGCCAAGAAGGCCGTCCGGAGGGCCATCGCCATCCTCGAAGGCAAGGAAGACCCCAACGCCAAGAAGGGCAAGAAGTAGGAGGCCGGCCATGAAGCCAAGCACGCGAAGGACGCTATGCGTATCGGCCGCCGCGGCGCTGCTGGCCTCGACGGCCGGGCCGCTGTGGGCGCGGAAGCCCAAGGACGCCGCGAGGCCCGCCGAGGAGGCCGCGCCCGTCTGGTCGCCGTTTGCCGCCTGGACCGGCCGGCAGGTCTACCTCGGCCCGACCGGCGCGCGCGGATGGGTCGGCGACGGCCGGATCATCGTCACGAGCGTGCCGGAGGGCTCCCCGGCGGAGGGTCTCCTCCGAGTGGGCGACGTCCTGGTGGAGGCCGGCGGGCGGCGGCTGGCCGACGACGAGGACCCCCGGCGCGCGGTCGGCGAGGCGATCACCGCGGCCGAGACGACCGCCGCCGGCGGCAAGCTGCGCCTGTCGGTTCTCCGCGCGGGCCGGCGGCGCGACGTGACCGTGCCGATCCGCGTGATGGGCGGCTACAGCAGGACCTGGCCGCACGACTGCGCGAAGTCGCGGCGGATCCTCGACGAGGCCTGCGCGTACCTGGCGCGGGAGCAGTTCCCCGACGGGCACGTCGAGGGCGAGGGCATCATGGCCACGGCCTGGAGCGCGCTGCTGTGGCTGGCCGCCGACGACGTGCGATACCTCGACAACGCCCGGCGAGCCGTCTACCACCTCAGCAAGACCGATTACGTCAAGCACGAGCTCAGGTCCTGGGCGCTGGGCTACGGGGGCATCGCCATGGCCGAGTACTACCTCGCCACCGGCGACGAGAGCGTCCTGCCGAAGCTCCAGGAGATGATCCGGTTCACCGAGAGCGGGCAGATGGCCTGCGGCACGTGGGGCCACAACATCCCCTGGGGCGCGTACGGCGCGCTGAACCAGGCCGGGCTGGTCTGCTGGATGATGCTGGCGCTCGGGCAGGAGTGCGGCCTGGAGATCGACCAGGCCGTCCTGGACAAGTCCACGCTGTTCTTCGGCAAGTACGTCGGGCGGGGCGGCATCCCCTACGGCGACCACCTGCCGACCACCGGCTCGGGCAGCAACGGCAAGGACGCCCTCGGCGCGGTGGGCTTCCACCTGCTGGGCAAGCCCGAGGGATGGCGGTTCTTCTCGCGGCTGGTGGCGGCCGCCTACCGCTACCGCGAGAAGGGACACACCGGCTGCTTCCTGTCGCTGTACTGGGGCCCGGTCGCGGCGCGCCTGGCCGGCGAGAAGCCCTTCCGGCGGTTCATGGACTACCAGCGGTGGTACTACGACCTGGCGAGGACCCCCGACGGCGGGCTCGTCTGCCAGCCGAACCCGGAGAACCTGAGCGGCCGCACCAACGGCGTCTACACGCGCAACGGCCCGCGCTTCACGACGGGCGGCATGGCGATGGTCTACGCGATCCCCCGGCGCGCCGTCCGCGTGCTCGGGGCCGAGAGGGGCGTCTTCGGGCGCGCGCTGACCGGTCCGATCGCCGAGGCGCGGAAGCTCTACGGGCGGCGCAAGTGGCCGGAGCTGGCCGCCGCCGTTGCGGAGATCCGGAGCGATGCCAAGGCGTCGGCCGATCAGAAGCGCTGGGCCGCCCAATTGGCCAAGGCCGCCGACCGCCAGCGCGAGAGCGTCACGCGGACGCTGGCGAAGTTCGACAAGCTCGTCCGGGAAGGGGACGTCTACCACGCCCACGAGCTGCTGGAGAGCCTCCAGCGGCGCATCGGCGCCGATGCCGGGGAGCTCGCCGCCGCGAAGGAAACCATGGAGGCCAACAGCCGGTGGGTCGAGACCGGCCGGGAGTACTACGACGCCTGGGCCAAGCTCCAGTCCTTCACCTGGCAGGGCTGGCACTACTACGGCAAGAAGCTCATGGACGTGCCCGGGCCGTTCGTCCCGCCGCCGATCCGCACGTGGCTGCCCGTGGCGCCCACCTCGGAGGCCCAGCCCCAGCCCTGGCGGCTGACGCAGTGGGGGGACGACCTCGAGGCCCCGCCCGACGCCTCCCGGGCTCCCGACGGCTGGGCCGACGCCGCGTTCGACGACTCGGCGTGGGCCGAAGGGAAGGGCGCCGTTCGCATCGGCAGCGGGCGAGCCGTCTGGCAGAAGCGGAACATGCTGCTGCGGCGGGCGTTCGAGCTGGACGACACGGACTTCGCGACGCTGCGCCTCCTCGTGGCGGTCCCGCGCGACCTGCGGGCGGCAATCTACCTGAACGCCCGGCCGATCCTTCGCGTCGAGCCCGGGCCGTGGAAGGGCTACGCGAAGGTCCCGCTGGCGCCCGCGACGGTACGGCTGCTGCGGAAGGGCAGGAACGTGCTGGCCGTCCGCGGCGAGCGCGGCCCGCGAGGCGGAACGTTCGACGTCGGGATCGAGGGCCTGCGCCACAAGTAGCCGCGCTGCCGACCGGGGGCACGCTCGTTACTTGCGCGCGGCGCCTCCGCCGCGCCGCCCGCGCTTCGCCCGCCGGTTGGCTCTGGCGATAAGCTGTTTCGCCTTCCGCACCATGCCCGCGACGATCAGCTCGCACGCCGTCCGCCCCAGCTCGACCGACGCCTCCGTGCGCGGGTCCTTGCCGTAGACGCCGACGAGGTCCTCCCTCTCGCGGCCGCGGAAGACGCTCAGGTCCACGCAGTCGGGGCGGAGGTACCACAGGTACGACGTCTCCCAGTGCGCGGCGTGGTCGCCGCCGACCTTGGGGCTCTTGGGGGGATAGTGGAACTCGATGCCGGCGAAGGCCTGGGTGTCGGGGACGTCGCGGTTGAACTGCTCGACGACGGGGGCGGCCCAGCCGTGGATCGGGTAGTGCCCGCAGAGCAGGCAGACGGCCCGCATCTCGAGCGAGCTCATCTGGATCAGCACGTGGCGCAGCAGCGCCTGGTAGGAGGCGACCTGCTCGTCGGCGCTGCGGCCGAAGTGCGCGGGCGTCCACTTGCGGCGCCGGAACTTCATCTTGCGGTGGACGTCGGCGTGGGCGGAGGTGTCGGCCTCGATCATGCGGGTGACGCGCGGCTCGCCGTACCACAGCGTGGGGAAGGCGAAGCCCCCGGACCGCGCGGCGGCGAGCTCGCAGAGCTTTTCGGCCTTGAGGGCGTCGTTGCCGACGGCGAGGTGCTCCCCGTGCCACTCCAGCCCGCCGAGCCCGAGGAACGCCGCGGGGAACCGCCGGCGCCGCGAGACGATCTCGTGCGGCAGCATCTCTTCGTATCGCACCTTCTCCATGTCGCAGCCCTTTCCGTGGCGGCCCGCGGCCGACCTGCTTGCATCCGGCGACGCGGTCGCTATTGTGGCGAACGAGGGCGGGAACGTCGAGTTCCGGGTTCGTTTGCCGGCTTCGGAGGCCGCCATGACCGACCCCGCCGAGGGCTTCGCGCCGGACCGGTGGTTCGCCGCCCTGCGAGCCGACGGCCCGCGCGGGCGCGAGCCGAAATAGCCGCCGCTGCGCCGCGACGATCAGGGAGGCGGTCTCGGCGAGCCGCCGGCGCGCGAAACGCCGAGAATCGCGTAACCTCGCGGCGGCCGCCCGCGTATTCGGGGCGCGTGGATGCAAGATGCCCCGGATGCGATCAAGCGAAGGAGTCAACCGATGAAGAGAACCATGGCTGCCGCGTGCGTGCTGCTGCTGTTCGCCTCGCTGTCCTCGGCCGGGCCGCTGAAGCCGGAGCAGGTCGCCGGCGACGCGGTCTGGGTCGCCCACCTGGACGTGGCGTCCCTGCTCAAGAGCGGGATCGGCAAGTTCATCCTCGAGGAGGCCGAGAAGAAGCAGGGCTTCCTCGAGGGCATCGCCAAGATCCGCGAGACGCTGGGATTCGACCCGCTCTCGGACGTTCGCGGGCTGACGCTGTACGGCAAGAAGTTCGGCGACAAGAGCGGCGTGGTGATCATCGACGCGACCGCCGACCAGGACAAGATCGTCACGCTGTTCGAGGCCAACCCGACGCACAAGACGTCCGCCTACGGCGACTACACGCTGCACGAGTGGACCGACCCGGCGAAGACGGAGACGGACCCGGACACGGGCGAGCAGGTGGTCGTCAAGGAGGCCGAAACCAAGTTCGGCACGTTCTACGACGAGAAGACCATCCTGGTCGGCTCGAGCCTGGACCTGCTCAAGGGCGCGGTGGACGTGCTGGCGGGCGAGGCCGACAGCCTCGCCAAGACCACCGCCATCCAGACGTTGCCCAAGCCCGTCGAAGGGGTCATCCTGACCATCGGGGCCGAGAAGATCGACTTCGCCGCCCAGGACCAGGCGGACAAGCCCAACCCGTTCGGCATCATCACCGATCTGTCCGTGCAGGTCGGCGAGGCGCAGGGCGCGATGTTCCTGCACGCCAAGGCGCTGGTCGGCACGGCCGAAAAGGCCCTCAAGCTCCGCCAGGTGGTCCAGGGCTTCGTCGCGCTGGGCCAGATGATGATGGCCGAGCAGCCGGACCTGCCCGTCCTCGGCGAGAGGATCCAGGTCGGCGGCGCCGAGAACGCCGTGCAGGTGGACGCCGAGATCCCGACCGAGTCGCTGATCAAGATGGTGCGGTTCCTCGCCGAGCGGAACAAGCAGACGGTCGAGGGCGGGTCGTAGAACCGCGTCGCGGACCGAATCGCCCGTGGGAGGCCCGCGTGAGCAGCCGGCCCGAACCACAACTCGGGCTTCAGCAGTCCACTGTCGAGGAGCTCGCCGCCGAGGCCGCGGCGGGCTCTTCGGCCTGTTTCGAGGCCCTCGTCGAGCGCCTGGGCCCGCGACTGCTGCGCTACCTGCGCCGGCGCGTCGGCGACGACCACGCCGCCGAGGACCTGCTCCAGGAGGCGTTCCTGAAGGCCTACCGCAACCTCGGGCGCTACGACCCGTCGCGGAGCTTCTCGACGTGGCTGTTCACGATCGCGACGCGTCTGGCCGTCAGCCACTTCCGGTCGCGCCGGTTCGTGGCCTCGATCGACGCCGTCGAGCCGCCCGACGCCGGCGCGGGCGACCCCTTCGAGGCCGCCGCCCGCGCCGAGCAGCACGAGAACCTCTGGGCGCGCGCCCGGCGGGTGCTGTCCGACGCCCAGTTCACGGCGCTGTGGCTGCGCTACGCGGACGAGATGGCCATCCGCGAGATCGCGGACGCGACCGGCCGGTCGGTCACGGCCGTCAAGGTCCAACTACACCGCGCCTGCCGCAAGCTGATGGCGCGCGGCGGGCGGACCGCCCCGGCGGGCTCGCCCACCTGCGCGCCCGAGGGCATCGTGGAAACACACTGAGGTGCATCATGCGCTGCCGAATCTACCAATGGCTGTTGTCGAGGCGGCTCGCCGCGGGCGAACCGCTGCCCCCGCGCCTGCGGCGCCACCTGGCAGGTTGCCCGGCGTGCCGGACCCGCCGTGACGAGCTCGCCGCCGTGACGCAACGGCTGCGCGCCGAGGCGCCCGACGAGCCGCCCCTGCCGGCCGAGCTGACTCGCCGGATCATGGCGGCCGTGGAGTCCGCCGCGCCCGAGCCGCAGCCCCGGTCCCGCCCGCGCTCGCGCCGCCCGCTCGTCGTCGCCTTGTCCTACCTGGGCGCCGCGGCGTGCGTGCTGCTGGCCGTGACGCTCCTGCCCCCCGGAGGCAGCACGCCCGTCGAGGACGGCAACCGCGTCGCCAGGCCGGCGCCGACACCGCCGACACCGCCTTCGTCCGACGAGCTGACCGAGCCCTTCCGGCAGGACGTGGAGCGGCTGGCGGCCGTCCTGGTCGACGCCCAGGTTCAGCGCCTCACCGAGGACACCCGCCGCTTCGGCAGCGACCTGCTGGCCCGGCTGCCGCTGGGGCTGCTCCGCACCGGCGACGGGGAGTGGATCGAGAAGCTCGTCCCGCCGGAGCGGGCGCCGGGCCCCGAGCGGCCGGGCTCGGGCTCCCGCCCGCGCGACAAGAGGCCCTCGCCGCACCCGAAGCCGTCGGGTAAGATCCGGAACGTCGCCCTGCCGCTGGACGTGCCCGGCGTGCCGTTTATCTCGATCTAGGGAGCCGCCATGGGTCACCGCACCTCGTGGACGTTGGCCGCGACACTGCTCGTTCTCTGCTGCCCGGCGGCGTGGGCGCCGGCGGCGGAGGTCGAGCCCGGCCACTACGCCGTCGTCGAGAAGCTCCTCGTCCAGTTCGAGGCCGACGGTGACCGGAAGATCGCCGCAGGCGAGTGGCGCGCGCTGCGCGGGAAAGTCGCCGCCGCGGCGCGGTCCGTCCGTGCCGCCGCCGACACCGCGCGCCGGAAGCAGACGCACATGGTCGCCATGTCGGACGGCGTCCGGCTGGCGACGGACGTGTTCCTGCCGGCGGGCGAAGGGCCCTGGCCCGTGGTCCTGTCCCGCACGCCGTACAACAAGGCCGGCGGCTCGCCCACGGGCTACCTCCGCCGGGGCTACGCGGTCGTCAAGCAGGACATGCGCGGGCGCTTCGCCTCGGAGGGCGAGAACCTGCCCTTCGTCGCCTGCGGCTGGGGCGAGCACCACGACGGCGCCGACACGGTGGCGTGGATCCGCAAGCAGGCGTGGTGCAGCGGCAAGGTCGCCACGGCCGGGGGCTCGGCGCTGGGCATCACGCAGAACCTGATGGCCGGGGCGGCGCCGGAAGGCCTGGTCTGCCAGAACATCGCCGTGGCGGCCTTCAGCCTCTACCACCACGCCGCGTACGTCGGCGGGGCCCTGCGCAAGAGCCAGATCGAGGGCTGGCTCAAGGGCAACAGGTTCGACCCGAAGGCGATCGGGATCTACCGCGCGCACCCGGCCTACGACGAATTCTGGCGCGCGCTCGACTGCTCGCAGAGGGTCGGGCGCATGACGTCACCCGCCGTGCACATCGGCGGATGGTTCGACACGTTTGCCGCGGGGACGGTGGCGGCCTTCGTCGAGCGTCAGCACAAGGGCGGCCGCGGGGCCAAGGGCCACCAGATGCTCGTGATGGGGCCGTGGGGGCACGGCATCCCGCGCGGCGGGCGTGTCGGCGAGCTGCGCTTCCCGAACCACACCCCGCCGCGGAAGTACAACGCGTCGGCCTGGCTGGACTACCACGTCAAGGGCACTCAGGCGTGGGTCAAGGACCTCCCGCCGGTGGCGTACTACCTCATGGGCGACACGTCCGACGCCAACGCGCCCGGCAACGAGTGGCGTTTCGCCGACGACTGGCCCGTCCCGCACACGCCCACGGCGTGGTACTTCCACGCCGCCGGGGCGCTCTCGACCGGCCGGCCGCCGGGCGTCGCGGGCAAGGGGGCGCGGCGCGAGTACACCTTCGACCCGAACCGCCCCTGCCCGACCGTCGGCGGCTGCAACCTCCTCCTGCCCGGGGGACCCAGGAACCAGAACCGTATCGAGAAGCGCGGCGACGTGCTCACCTTCACCACCGAGCCGCTGAAGCAGCCCGTCGAGATCACCGGGCATCCGACCGCGAAGATCCACGTCTCGTCGTCGGCCGCCGACACCGACTTGTCGGTCCGCCTCTGCGACGTCTATCCCGGCGGCAAGAGCTACCTGATGGCCGAGGGCATGCTGCGCCTGCGCTACCGCGAGGGCTTCGCCAAGCCCGGGCCGCTCACGCCGGGCGAGGTGGCCGCCGTCGAGGTCCGGCTCTGGCCGACGAGCATCGTCATCAACCGGGGCCACCGCATCCGCATCACGGTGACCAGCTCGAACTACCCGCGCTTCGACGTGAACCCGGGCACGGGCAAGCCGCACCGGAAGGGCGGCCGGCTCGTCAAGCAGACCAACCGCGTCTACTGCGGCGGCGCGCAGGCCTCGCACGTCCTGCTGCCGGTCGTGCCCGGCAAGGCGCGGGCGGTCCGGTAGGGGCGGCGACGGGGGCGCTCACGCCAGCAGGCGCCCGGCCTGGTAGACGACGAGCGTCACGACGTAGGCCAGCACCGTCAGCCCGACGAGCTGGAACAGGGCCCACCGCCAGGATTCGCTTTCCTTCCACACGCAGGCGACGGTGGCGACGCACGGCATGCTGATCAGGCAGAAGAGCATGATGCAGAAGGCCTGGAGGGGGGAGTACTCGGCCTGGAGGCGGGTTCGCAGGGCGTCGGCGTCCTCCTCGCCGACGTCGCCGACGGCGAAGATGATGCCCATCTGGGCGACGAAGATCTCCTTGGCCGGGAACGCCCCGATCAGGGCCGTGGCGATCCGCCAGTCGAAGCCCAGGGGTTCCATCGCCGGTTCGAGGGCGTGGCCGGCGCGCCCGGCGACGGTGAAGGTGAGCTCCTCGGCGCGTCGGGCGTTGGCGAGCCGCCGCCGCCGGGCGCGGTAGGGGGCCTCGACCTCGTCGAGGTAGCGCAGCGTGGCGGCGCAGGCGCGGGGGTCCCTCCGGCGGACGGCCTCGAGCGCGTGGTCGCGCCTCTGGGCGAGCGCGGCGTATTCGTGGGAGCCCTGGCGGGCCTCGGCGTCCTCGACGGCCTCGGCGAACTCCGCCCGGGCGCCCTCGATGCGCTGCCGCATCCACAGGAACCACCCCAGCGTCTCGCCGTGCGGGCCCTCCTTCAGCGCCGCCAGCGCCTCGTCACGGGACCGCGCCAGGCGCCCGTGCTCCGGGTCGCCCGGCCAGTGCGCGCGCCGGCGGTCCTCGGCGATCAGCTCCGCGCCGAGGGCGCGGACGATCGTGTTCGCATCGGCGGGCAGGCCGAAGGCGGCGTTCAGCGACCGCGCCCCGGCGAGCATCTCCTCGCGGGCCCGGCCGGCCTCGGCGGCGTAGTCGCGGGCGAAGGCCTTCTTCCTCGGGAAGGTGGTCAGGGCCCACAGGACGACGGAAGCGACGAGGATGATGGTGCCGGCCTTTCGGAGGTACATCCACGCGCGGTCCCACATGTGGACGGCCAGCCCGCGGAACGTCGGCAGGCGATACAGCGGCAGCTCCATGACGAACGGCGGGGCCTCGCCGCGGAAGAGCGTCGCGCGGAGCAGCCTCGCGCAGGCGATCGCCAGCACGATGCCGATGAGGTAGATGCCCCACAGCACGGGCGCCCGCCACGCCGGCGGGAAGAAGGCCGGGATGATCAGCGAGTAGATCGTCAGCCGCGCCCCGCAGCTCATCAGCGGCACGACGAGCATGGTGACCAGCCGGTCGCGCCGGCTCTCGAGGGTTCGGGTGGCGAGCACGGCCGGAACGGAGCAGCCGAAGCCGATCAGCATCGGGATGAAGCTCTTGCCGTGCAGCCCGATCTTGTGCATCAGGCGGTCCATGAGGAACGCCGCGCGGGCCATGTAGCCGCTGTCCTCCAGGAAGGCGATGCCCAGGAACAGCAGCAGGATGTTGGGCAGGAAGACGATGACCCCCCCGACGCCGCCGATGACGCCGTCGACCAGCAAGCTCTTCAGCACGCTGTCCGAGCCGGGCGGCCAGAGCTGCGCGATGCCCCGCCCCAGGTAGGCGAACAGCGCCTCGATCCATTCCATGGGGGCCTGGGCCAGCGTGAAGGTCAGGTGGAAGACCGCGTACATCAGCAGCAGGAAGATCGGCAGGCCGACCACGTGGTTGGTCAGCACCGCGTCGATCTTGTCGGAGACGGTGTGGCGGACCTCGATGGTGGAGCGGACGGCCTCCTGGCAGGCGCCGGAGATGAAGCCGTACCGCCGCCCGGCGATGACGATCTCCGGGGCCTCGCCGAAGATCGTCTCGAGGTGCCGGCTGCTGCGGTCCACCTGGCGGAGGGCCCCCTCGTCGGCGACGAGCTTGCGCGCCTCCTCGTCGTTCTCCAGGAGCTTGACGGCCAGCCAGCGGGTCGGGTAGCGCCCGGCGCCGGCCTCGTCGCCCGCCAGCAGCTTCTCGATGCGCGCGATCTCCTCTTCGATCTCGCGGCCGTAGTGCACGCGCCGCGGCTGGACGGCGTCCGTCCGCCCGGCGAGGCGCAGCACCTCGTCCAGCAGGGCCTCGACGCCGACGCGCTTGTGCCCGACGGTCTGGACGATGGGCGCGCCGAGCAGGGCCGAGAGCTGCCGGAGGTCGAACTGGATGCCGCGTGCCTCGGCGACGTCGGCCATGTTGAACGCGAGGATCAGCGGCACGCCCAGCTCGAGGAACTGGACGGCGAGGTAGAGGTTGCGCTCCAGGTTGGCCGAATCGACGATGTCGACGAGGACGTCGGGTCGCTGCTGGACGATGAACCGCCGCGCCACGAGTTCCTCGACGGAGTAGGCGGTCAGGCTGTACGTTCCGGGCAGGTCGACGACCTCGATCTCGACGCCCTGATGGCGGCGGGTGCCGGAGCGGGTCTCGACGGTCACGCCGGGGTAGTTGCCGACGTGCTGGCGCTCGCCGGTGAGGGCGTTGAAGAGGGTGGTCTTGCCGGAGTTGGGGTTGCCGGCCAGGGCGATGGTCAGTTTGCGGCTCATCGCGGTGCGCGTGCGGCGCGGCGGGTTAGGGTGGCGGCTTGCGGGGCGGCGAGACGAGGATGCGTTCGGCCATGCCGCGCCCGATGGCCAGGCGGGTCTGGCCCAGGGCGATGAGGGTCGGCCCGCCGGCGCCGTTGCTGCTGCGGACCACCCGAACGCTGCGTCCCACGCTCAGGCCCATGCTGACGAGTCGGCCCTGGAACCCGCGCCCGCCGGCGAGGGCCACGACCGTCGCTTCGCTCCCGGTGGGAAGGCGGCTGAGAGGTTGCGCCGATGGCCGGTTCATGGTGCCTTTCTGCTGCCTCGCCTGCCGGGGCGGCCGGCGGGCTCGTCGCTCGTCTCGTCCGGCAGCGCCTCCTCACGCTGCCGGCAGAAGTCCAGGAATCGCGCCGGCCACTCCTCTTCGTCGAAATGCGGGCAGGTCGCGATGAACTGCGCCAGGTACCCCAGGCGGCGGAGCACGACCTTCCCGACGTGGTGCTCCATGCCGCAGGCCGCCTCGTTCGCCGCCGACTCGTCCACCGCCAGGACGTTCACGAAGAAGTCCCGCAGCACTTCGTGGCGATGGGCGATGTCCCCGGCGGCCTCGGCGCCCTTCGGCGTCAGCGTGATGATGTCGTAGGGGGCGTAGTTGACCAGCCCGCGTTCGGCCAGCGACCGCAGGGCGCCGGTCACCGACGAACGGCTGACGCCCAGGCGATCCCGGATGTCGGTGGCCCGGGCGGCCCGCTTCTTCGAGACGATGTGGAAGATCGCCTCCAGGTAGTCTTCCAGGCTCTCGCTGAGGGCCGGCGTCATCGGCAACTCCTTGCGGCGGCGGCCCGAGCCGCGAAACTTCGCCGCGCCAAACAATGTACGTTCTGACGAAGACCGCGTCAACAAAAATCCCCGGGGATTGTCATTTTGGCCGCTCGGCCCCCCGAGCGCCCCGGCCGGTCACCTGCCGACGGGCGGGGGCGTTACGGCGCCTGCCGCAGCTCGATCCACGCGAGGTTCATGGCCGCCCAGGCAGACTTTACCGGCACGACCTTCACCTCCTGCGTGCCGGGCCTGGCGACCTCGATCGTCCCCAGGCGGACCGTCTGGAACGTGTCCCAGCTCCCCGTGGCAGGCGGGCGCCCGCTCAACGCCGCGCCGCCGACCTGGACCCGGAAGCTCCCCTGGCTCCGGGCGGCGAAGCGGCCGTGCACCTCGTACGTCCCGGCCTTCGGGAACCGGACCTCCCACGAGGCCCACGCGGAGGGATCGTCCCAGTACCCGATGTTCGCCTTGCCGGCATCCTTGCTCTCGGTGGCGATCCCCGGGCCGTGCAGCGCCGCCCCGGAGGCACCGAGGAGAGCCTTGCCGTCGGCGAAGCGGATGCTCCGGTCCGGCTGGAAGCCCGTGATTCTCAGTCCCTCGATCTTCAGCGCCACGGCGTGCTCGTGCGGCAGCGCCGACGGGAACGTGACGTGCAGGCCCTTGGCGTCCTGGGCGTGCTTCAGCTCGCCCTGCCGCCCGAGCAGCGAGACGCGCTTCACCTCCCCGCCGAACAGGCCCGAGCCCGTCGCCAGCGACGCGATCGTCCCCGCGTGCTCCGGGCGGCCCAGGAAGATCGCGTACAGCACCTCGCCCTTCGTCGTGAAGCGGATGTCCTTCGCCGTGTAGCTCACCGAGCCGACGAAGTGCCCGCTCTTCTTCATGCGGGTGGGGCCCTCGCCGAAGACGACCCACGGCCGCGTCTCGTAGATCGCCTCGCCGAACTGCCCCAGCCACGCGCCGATGCCCAGCAGGACCTCCTTCTGGTTGGCGGGGATCGTGCCGTCGGCCTTGGGGGAGAGGTTCAGCAGCAGGCAGCCGTTCTTGCTGACGATGTCGATCAGGACGTGCAGGACCTCCCGCAGGGGCTTGATCCGCAGGTCCTTCGTGTAGCACCAGCTTCCGCGGCTGATGGTGTCGTCGGTCAGCCAGGCGTGGTCGCTGAGGCGGTCGAGTCGCCCCTTCTCGAAGTCCTCGACGCTGAGCTCGAGCGGCAGGTCGCGCTGCTTGCGGGTGACGACCACGTCCTTGTCCCACTCGCGCGCCTTGTTGAAGTAGTAGGCCAGGTACTCCATCTGGACCTTCTCGGGGATCTCGTTCAGCCAGGAGTCGAACCACATCAGGTCCGGCTGGTAGTTGTCGATGACCTCCTTGAGCTTGCCGAGCCAGAGCTGGAGGAACTTCTCGCGCGGCATGTAGCCGTACAGGATGGCCCGCTCGGGGTCGGCCAGCAGGTCGGGGAAGTTCTTCTTGACGCCGTCGTAGTGGCCGGTCCACCGCCCCGGCGCGGACTGCCAGAGGCTGTTGCGCGCGTGGTGGAAGGAGGCGACGAACTTCATGCCCCGCTGGCGGGCGGCCCGGGCGAGCTCGCCCGCGATGTCGCGCTTCGGGCCCGTGTCCTTGGCGTTCCAGGGCGTCAGCTTGCTGGCCCACATGGCGTAGCCGTCGTGGTGCTCGGCGACCGGGCCGATGAAGCGTGCCCCGGCCTTGTCGAACAGGGCGACCCACTTCTCGGCGTCGAACTTCTCGGCCTGGAACCTCGGGACGAAGTCCGCGTAGCCGAACTTCGTCGGCTCGCCGTAGGTCTGGACGTGGTGCTTGTACTCCCGGCGGTTCTTGAAGTGCATGTTGCGCGGGTACCACTCGCTGCCGAAGGCCGGCACGCTGTAGACGCCCCAGTGGAAGTAGATGCCGAACTTGGCGTCGCGGAACCACTTCGGGGCGGCGTCATGCCGCTTGAGCGATTTCCAGTCGGCCGTGAA
>CAZXOC010000156.1:0-9643 GCA_964642165.1 uncultured Planctomycetaceae bacterium
GAACCGCAAGATCAAGTTCCGCGAGTCGTTCCGCCCGTTCGCGCCCAGCGTGCTGCGGGAGCGCGCGGCCGAGTGGTTCGGGCTCGACGGCGACACCGAGAGCCCCTACATGCTGCTGGTGGCGCCGGTGCGGGCCGAGCGCCGCAAGCCGGACGCGCCCGCGGGCGACCCGGACCAGGCCGCGACGGGCGCCGACGACGTCGTCGGGCGGCTGCTGGGCGTCGTTCGGAGCGACATTCCGGCCGTGACGCACGTGGACTACTCCGCCCGCGTGCAGACGGTCGACGCCGAGCGCCACGGGCGCTACCACCGACTGATCGAGCGTTTTCGTCGGCGGACCGGCTGCCCCGTCGTCATCAACACGAGCTTCAACGTCCGCGGCGAGCCGATCGTCCGCAGCCCCGAGGACGCCTGGCAGTGCTTCCTGGCGACGAACATGGACGTGCTCGTGCTGGAGAACTGCGTGGTCTACAAGGACGAGCAGCCGGGCGCCGCGGCGTATCCCATCGACGAGCACCTGGCCCGCTTCGCCCCGGATTGACGTGGCATGGCCCTCGTGGAAGTCAACTGGAGGCCGGACCGCCGGCAGCTTCGCCACTTCGGCGCCGCCGGGCTGGCCGTCCTGGTGGGGCTGACCGTCTGGCTCGCGGTGCGCGCGGGGCGGCGCGGCGAAGCGACCGCCGCCCTGGTGACCGTCAGCGTCATGACCGCCGCGATCGGGGTCTGGCTGGGCCTGACGATCCTCGCCCCGCGGGGGCTCTGGCCCTTCCACGTGATCCTGACGGCCGTGGGCCTGCCGATCGGCATTGTGCTGTCGTACGCGGCCCTCGCGGTGGTATACTATGGGCTGTTCACGCCGATCGCGCTGATCTTCCGACTGATCGGGCGCGACGTGCTACGCCGGAAGTTCGACCCGGACGTGAAGACGTACTGGGTTCGGCGCCGGACGGGGAAGGACGTCCGGCGCTACTTCCGGCAGTTCTGACCGCCGGGACGCTTGGCCATGACCGAACAGCGCACGCAAGCGGAGGAGTTCCAGGCCGAGGCGCAGCAGCAGCGCCCGGGGCTGCTTCGCGAGTTCTGGGAGTTCCTCAAGCACAACAAGAAGTGGTGGCTGCTGCCGATCCTGCTGGGGATCCTGGTGATCGGCCTGTTCGTGGTCCTGGCCGGCAGCGGCGTGGGGGCGTGGATGTACACCGTGTTCTGAGAGTAGAGAGTAGAAAGGAGACCGCAGGAGAGCCGCCCGCCTCCGATCTCCGGCCTTTCTTGCCGCAGGTACTCTCTCTGCTCTCCTGTTCTCCTGCTCCAAGCTGCGTGCAACCTCTGTTGCACGCAGCTTACGCGGCGGCCGAGGCCGCCCGCTAAACGCTGCCGCGGGTGCTCTGTCCTCTCTCCTGCTCTCCTGCTCTAGCTGCGTGCAACCTCTGTTGCACGCAGCTTAGCCCGCCGGCGGGGTCTCGGGGCCGTCGGCCGGCGCGGAGGCGCGGGCCTTGCCCTTCTTTCGCGTGTTCGAGGCCACCTCGAAGACCGCCCGGACCAGGTCGACCAGCAGGTGGTAGGCCAGGAACAGGACGTACAGCACCACGTACAGGACCACGAAGCCGATCAGGCCCCGGCAGACGCCCTCCATCGCCGCGGCGAGGACCTCGATGGACTCGTACCGCACGGCTGTCTGCCCCGCCAGGGCCAGCCGGTAGAGCGACCAGACCACCAGCAGCATCAGCCCCACGGGAGCCGCCAGGAGGATCAGCTTCCAGAGGAAGGAGAAGAACCCGACGACCTCGGCGCCGGGGCCGCCTCCGGGTCGCACGTGGACGTTGAGGACGTTCGGGTTCAGCGCGGCGACCGCCAGCAGCAGGCACAGCGCAGCGCCGACGAGCCCGAGGATGCCCAGCTCGAGGCCCGGGCCCCAGTGACCCGTCTCGTAGCCGGCGTGGGCGGCGTACGGCAGGATCACCAGCGCCGCGGCCAGCAGCAGCACGGCCAGGCAGTCCGGCAGGGCGGTCGACGAGAGCCGTCCCGGCGTGGCGGCGATCATCTTCCGCGAGGCCGTGCGGACCTTCGCGACCACGTACTGCCCCAGCACCAGCAGCACCGCCGAGACGACCAGCGCGAGGCACAGCCGCACCTTGTCGGACCAAGTCCAGACGAACGACGTCTTGCCCGCCAGGACCCCCACGCCCAGCACCAGCGCGGCGGGCGCCAGCGCCACGAGGGCGTAGGCGCCGACGAGGAAGGAGATCCGCTCCACGGCGGGGAACAGCCGCTTGGCGCCGCGGCCGCGAAGGTGCCCGGCCAGCCGGTCGAGCAGCCCGGCGGGGAAGGGCAGCGCCGACGGCGGGCGTGGCGGCCTGGCCGGCGGGAGGACCTCCGTCGGCGGCTGGACAGGCTGGAGCGCGGGCGCCTCGGGCTTCTTCGGCGCGGGCGCCTCGGGCTTCTTCGGCGCGGGCGCCTCGGGCTTCTCCGGCGCGGGCGCCTCGGGCTTCTCCGGCGCGGGCGCCTCGGGCGGGCCGCCCGGCGAGGGCTTTGCCCCGCCGCGGGCCTTGCGCTTCGCCTCGGCGGCGGCCTCGGCGGCCGTGGGAATCTGGTTCACCGCTCCGCAGCGGGCGCAGTTGCCCTGCCGGCCGGCGAACTGGCTGCTGACCTTGATCAGCGCCCCGCAGTTCTTGCACTTGAAGTAGATCACTGCCACGACCTCCTTCCGCGCTCGTCAGGCTAGGGCGTCGCGGCGGCGCTGTCAACGCGGAGCAGCGCGAGCGGCTTGCCTTGGGCAGTGCGGTTCGGTAAGCTCCCTTCGTGGCGAGCAGTCAACCCATGGACTCGACGGATCGGCCGATCGGCGTGTTCGATTCCGGCCTGGGGGGGCTGACGGTCACGCGCGAGCTGGCCCGGGCCATGCCCGCCGAGTCGATCGTCTACCTCGGTGACAGCGCCCGCGTGCCCTACGGCACGAAGAGCCTCGAGACGGTCCGGCGGTTCGCCCTGGAGGATTTGTCCTTCCTGCTGGGGTTCGATCCGAAGCTGGTGGTGGTGGCGTGCAACACGGCCTCGGCGGCGGCCCTCGAGCCGCTCGAGCGGGCCTGCCCGGTGGGGGTGGTGGACGTGATTCGCCCGGGCGCGGCGGCGGCCGTCGCGGCGACGGATCGGGCCATCGGCGTCATCGGCACCGAGGCGACGATCGGCTCCGGGGCGTACCAGCGCGCCATCGCCGCGGTCGACCCGGCGCGCGAGGTCGTCGCCCGGGCCTGCCCGCTGCTCGTGCCCATCGTCGAGGAAGGCCGACACGACGACGACCCCATCGTCCTGCACGTCCTGTGCGACTACCTCCGCGAGCTCCAGCGCCGGCGCCCGGGCGTGCTGATCCTCGGCTGCACGCACTACCCGCTGCTGTCGCGGCAGATCGGCAAGCTGATGGGCCCGGAGGTGGCGCTGATCAACTCCGGCCGGGCCGCGGCGCTTGAAGTCCAGCGGCGACTGTGCTCAACTGGGCAGGCCGCCGGCGGCGCCGGGCGCGGAGAGCTGCGCTGCTACACCACGGACAACCCGCAGCGCTTCGCCCGCCTCGGCGAGCGCTTCGGCGAGCGGGCGATTCACCACGTGGCGTTTGTCGGGACCGACGAGCTGGAGGCCCGATCGACGGCGATGCCCCAATGAGGACGATCGCGAGACAACCCGTTGGCGCCCTGGCGTGCCTGGCAGCCGTCCTGCTGGCCGGCGGGTGCGACAAGGACGGGAAGTCCGGCGGGCTCGACGCCCTCGACAAGCTCACGCTCGACAACCTGGCGAAGAAGCTCATCGGCCCTTCCCCGTCGCAGTACCGCGAGATGGCCTTCGACCCCAACGACCCGGACCGCCGCCGGCAGGGCATCATCGGGCTGAGCAAGAAGGACCGGGGCCTCAAGGAGCCGTACCTCAGGGGCTACGCGGCGATCCTGAAAACGGACCGCGAGCCCCTGGTTCGCGCCGCGGCCGTTCGGGCCCTCGGCAAGGCACGGGACCCCAACTACATCGAGGACGTCGCCCGCGCCCTGTTCGACCGGTCGGACGCGGTGCGTCACGACGCGGCCGTCGCGCTGGACGGGCTGACCGGCGCGGTGGCCGTCGAGCCCCTCCGCAACCGCGCCGTGAACGACACCGACCAGGACGTCCGCGCCGCCGCCGCGCGGGCCCTGAGGCACTACCGCCGGGACGACGTCGTCCGCGCGCTGGTCGAATGCCTCGCCGACAGGCAGTTCGGCGTTCGGCACGAGGCCCACGCCTCCCTGGTGGCCCTCGTCGGGCAGGACAGGGGCTACGAGCCCCAGGACTGGGGCGACGTGACGCTCAAGGGCCTGCCGCCGCCGAAGCCGCCGGAGAAGGGCACCTGGTGGGACCGCCTCTGGCGCAAGCGCGCCAAGCCCAGCCCCGAGCCGCCGACCAGCAGCGACCACCGCGCCGAAAAGAAGCCGCCCGGCCACAAGGGGCCGGAGTGGTGGGACCGCCTGTGGCGCAAGGACCGCAAGCCCCCCGCACCGCCCGCGACCCGACCGGCCGCCTAGCCCGCGACGCCCCCCGCGGGACCGACGACGGCAGGAGACACCGATGCTGGCACTGTGCTTCGACGGCAAGGTGACCCTTCGCCGCGACTGCCCCCGCCCCCGACCGGGGCGCAGCGAGGTGCTCGTGGCGGTCCACAAGGCCGGCATCTGCGCGACCGACCTGGAGGTCGTCCGGGGCTACATGGGCTTCCGCGGCGTCATGGGCCACGAGTTCGTCGGCACCGTCGTCGGCGGCTCGCGGGCCTGGCGCGGCAAACGCGTCGTCGCCGAGATCAACTGCATCTGCGGGCGCTGCGACCTGTGCCGCTCCGGGCTGTCCGACCACTGCCGGAACCGCACCGTCCTGGGCATCGACGGCCGCGACGGCTGCTTCGCCGAGTACCTCGTCGTCCCCACGCGCAACCTCCACGAGGTGCCCGGGCGGATCGGCGACGCCGAGGCCGTCTTCGTCGAGCCCCTCGCCGCCGCCTTCCAGGTCGCCCGGCAGGTGAAGCTCAGCCCCACCGACCGCGTGGTCGTCCTGGGCGACGGGCGCCTCGGGCAGTTGATCGTCCGCGTCCTGAAGCGTTCCCTGCGGCGGACGGTGATGGTCGGGCGGCACGCGGCGAAGCTGGAGGCCGCGGAGAAGCAGGGCGTCCAGACGGTCCTCGAGCCGGACTTCGTCGCGGGCGCCGATGCCGACGTCGTCGTCGACGCCACGGGCAGCCCGTCCGGCCTCCAGTTGGCCATGCGCGCCGTGCGTCCCCGCGGCACGATCGTCCTGAAGAGCACCTTCGCCGCCGCGGAGGGACTGGACCTCGCGCCGCTGGTCGTCCACGAGATCACCGTGGTCGGCTCGCGCTGCGGGCCGTTCCCCGCCGCCCTTCAGGCCCTCGCCGCCGGCGAGGTGGACGTCTCGGCGCTGATCAGCGCGGAGTTTCCCCTGGCCGAGGGCCCGGCCGCCCTCGAGGCCGCCGGCGACGCCGACCACCTGAAGGTGCTGCTCGATGTCGGGCAGTGAGCCGCCGACGTACCGCCTCGCCGAGCTGGCGAACGGCTGGCGGGTCGGGCGATTCGCCGGGCTCGATGCCCTCCCGGACGTGGCGCACGCCGTGACGACGCGAAACGGCCCGGACGTCCGCGCGATGGCCGCCGACCGCCCCGGCGCGGCCGCGCTCGTCGCCGACGCGCTGGGCCTCCGCGAGGCGGCCGTCTGCAACCAGGTCCACGGCGCGGACGTGCTCCGGGCGACCTCGGGCGGGCTCGTCGGCGACGGCGACGCCCTGGTCACCGGCGTCGCCGGGCTGGGCGTGATGGCCTTCGGCGCCGACTGCCCGCTGATCCTGGCCGCCGACGCCGCCGGGGCGGGCGTGGGCGTCGCCCACGCGTCCTGGCGCGGCACGCTCGGGCGCGTCGCGTCGCGGCTGATCGAGGCGCTTGCCGACGAATGCGGCGCCGAGCCGCCCGGCATCGTCGCCTGCATCGGGCCCTCCGCCGGGCCCTGCTGCTACGAGGTCGGCGGCGAGGTGCTCTCGGCGGCCGTCGCCGCACTGGGGCTCTCCGCCGAACGCTTCTTCCGCGAGCGGGCGGGCGGGAAGTACCTCTTCGACCTCTGGGCCGCCAACCGCGACCAGCTCCTCCGCTCCGGCCTGCGGCGCGAGAACGTCCACGCCGCCGAAGTCTGCACTATCTGCCGCAACGACCTCTACCCCAGCTACCGCGCCGAGGGCTCCCGCGCCGGCCGCTTCGCCGCCCTCATCGCCCGGCGCGGCGCCGGTTGACCCGGAGCGCCTTCATCCCGTACAGTAGACACCTACGGTTGGGCTTCGATGACCAACGGCGGACGGGGGCGAGAGGAGCGACTGACCGTGTTTGAGCGGATCTCGATCGACCCCACCGTTTGCCACGGGCAGGCCTGCGTCAAAGGCACGCGGGTCCCCGTCCACCAGGTCGTGCGCATGCTGGCCAACGGCGACAGCGTGGACGACCTGCTGGCGGAGTATCCCTCTCTGAGCAAGGACGACGTCCTCGCCTGTCTGGAGTACGCCGCCGCCCTGGCTGAGGAACAGGTCTCTCCCCTGGAGGAGTCGGCGGGGGGACGATGAGAATCTCCGTCGACGAGAACGTCCCCCTGAGCACGGTCCGGGCCGGTGGGCCGCCAAGCAGGCGTGTCGGCCGTTCGTTGCGCGCGTTGGCCTTCGCCTGCTTGGCCCGCGGCTCCGCCGGGACCCTCAGGGCCGGCTGACGCCGGGGACTTGACATCCTAATGCCAGGGGCATCGTCCCCCTCGCTTGCGAGGCTGGAAAGCGGTAACATGGTGGGACCGGGGCGATCGGCGCGCGATGGGCTTCCGGGAGGCGATTGGTGAAGAAGCGCGTGTACATTGAGACGACGATTGTCAGCTACCTGACGGCCAGGCCGAGCCGCGACGTGGTCCGGTTGGCCCACCAGCAGACTACGCGGGAATGGTGGGAGCAGCACCGGAGAAAGTACGCCCTCTGCGCATCCCAGTTCGTGCTGGATGAGGCCGGCGACGGCGATCCTGACGCGGCCGCCGGCCGCCTGGCGGCATTGCAGGACGTACCGGTACTGGGCGATTCGGCCGAGGTAAGGGCCTTGGCGAAGGCATTCGTCGAACACGGCATTCTGCCCGAGACGGCCGCCATTGACGCCCTGCACCTGGCGGTGGCGGTGGTTCACGAGGTGGACATTCTGTTGACGTGGAACTGTCGGCACCTCGCCAACGCGGCGATTCTGGGCGATATCGGGCGCCTCGCGCGCGACAAAGGCTACGAGATGCCGATTGTCTGCACGCCCGAGGAACTGACGGGCGACGAGGGCAGCGAAGATGACTGAAGACCCCATCATCCAGGAAGTGCGAAGGCACCGCCAGGCACGGGCGGCGAAGTTCAACTACGACATCGATGCTATTGCCGAAGATGCCCGCAAGCGCCAGCGCACCAGCGGACACAAGGTGATCCGGCCGCCAAGGCGCAAGGCAGGCCCAGGGACGACAGGACCCGACGTACGCTCAATGCGACAGTAACCGCGCCATCTGCCGTCCCGCCGCAAGCCGTTTTGGCTGGAGCCGCTGCAGCTTGGGCAGTGTTTCCTCGACAGCATCGGGGGCGTGGCCAGGGCCCTGTCCGTAGCGGGGGCGGTGGTCTCTCAGTGACACCCGCCAACGCCCACCTCGCGGCGCCGGCCGTGGACCGCGGGTTGACGCTCTGCTCCTCCGACGGCGACTTCGCCCGATTCCCCGGCCTGCGGTGGGAGAACCCCCTGGCCTGGCTCCCCCCGCCACGCGGGGGATCCCGCGAGAAAGCCCGTCACTGGCCGATGGCCCTATGGGGGCGCCATCGCACCGCAGCCTGCCCTTACGGACAGTTGAGCAGGACAGCCTGACCGGCCCGCGTGCCTGACGCGGTCCAGTCGGCTCTGCAGCGCCGATTCACGAAGGGGCGTGACTGCGTCGGCGCCTGCGAATCAGCGTCATACCCGCCAACGCGAGCAGCCCCAGCGTCGCTGGCTCGGGGATCGCCGAGGAATAAAGCTCGTACCCCGTCTCGTCGTTGCCCGCCCAGTACACCACCGTCCCGTCCGGGCCGATCTGGTAGTCCCCGGCAATGGACTGCTCATCCGTCAACGGATGGCTCAGCAGCCAAGGCGTGCCGCCACAGACATCCACGGCGTAGAGTTCCTTGAGGTGGTACGCCAGGCCGAGATCCCCCGTGTACGGCTCGCCCACGCTGTAGACCACGTACTCGCCGTCGGGCGTGAGTTCGTAGTCGAGGATGTACGTCCCGGCGCCCGGGTGGTGGTCGAGCCGGACGGACGCCCCTCCAGTTATGGCAACGGAATAGAGCTCTCGGCCATCCAGCGTGGGGGCGCCGTACACGACCGTCCGGTCGTCGGGGGTAATCAGGCACGGGATCGTCGGCGGAATGCTGGGAACGGGATCCGGCGGATACGAACCGGCGGGGGGCATGTCGTCGGTCAGCCGGATGGGCATGCCGTCGGAAAACGGGACATACCAGAGCGACGAGGCGTCGGAATCGTCGACGCCCACGTACACCGCGCCGCTGGCGTCGTGGAGGACCGCGCGTTGGTGCAGGGACCTTTCCGTGCCGGTTGTGACGGTCCCCATGAGCGTGGATGCCCCGGTATCGAGGGCCACCCGGTGGAACTGCGTGACGCCCGAGGAGGTACTGGCCGTGATGATATGGGTGCTGCCGACTGTGGTGACACGACCGCTCCGTACTCCCTTGGGAGTTGGCCCCGGGCCGTAGTACTGCGACAGCAGCTTCACAGGCTCACCTCCAGCCACGCTGATGCTGTACGACGTCCGATGCCTGTGGGAAGTAAGTGGCGGCGAGTTGGACGTGAAGAGGATCCGCGATCCGTCGGGCGTGAAGTGGCTGCCTGTGATCGACTTCGGGTAGACCGACGCCAGCGTCGTGACGGGGCCTCCCCCAACGTCCATCAGGTACAGGGTGTCCCCGTTCTGGAAGATCACGCGGCTGCCGTCCGGGGAGATGGGTGAGGAGGCCTCGCCGCCGGCGAAGTATCCCTCCGCCAGAGGCACGTCAAGGAGCGTCACCGGCGGCTGGCCGCCGGCGGTAGGGACCGAGTAGATCGCGACGGTTTCCGGAACATCCGACTTGCCGCCGCCTGAGTCCACGCGATAGACCACGTGCCCGACGTCGGGGGAGACATAGAACCTGAGCGTGTCCGCGTCAACTCCGCTCAAGGAAGCCAGTCGGACGGAGGCGCCCCCCGCGATTGGCGCCCGGTACAGGTCCACGGACCCGACCGAAGGCTCCGCGCTGTAGATGACAGACTGGCCATCCGCGCTGATGTCGAACAGGGACTTGCCTAGCCACCATAGCCGCTTGCCCACGGGACCCATCTTGTAGTTCTCCGGCACGACCGTCCCGCCGTGGAGCTGAATCATGGAGCCGCCGCCAATCGGTGCGCTGTACAGGGCGGCCACGTCCCCGCCGGGCGTGTCGGCGGTGAACACCACGCGCGTGCCGTCGGGTGAGATCCGGCAGAGGCGCCCCAACGTTCTACCGTAGGCGGAACCATCGGTGAGCTTGACCGCCGCCCCGATGGCCGGGGTCCCC
>CAZXOC010000156.1:9743-17119 GCA_964642165.1 uncultured Planctomycetaceae bacterium
ACCAATGCGGAAGCCGATGTGTCTCTCATCCCTGCACCTCCGGGGAATGCCCTGTTTGGTCATCCGGGGGAGGACGTCCACGCTGCCATCACTTCCTCCCCGCCTGGGGCCTGGGCAGCTTGAGTCATTATCCAGCGTCAGGCGCATTCCCCTGGTGCGGAAAGCCGCACCCGGTTGCAGCCGCTATTGTACCTGATCTGAGGCAAAGGACAAGCTGATTCCATGGATCCGGGACCTCCAGCCTGACGGCAAGAGCGCCGCCAGCCCGACCTGCCCAGGCTGGACGAGAGGCGTCTGTCTGGATGGGAATCGCCTCCATACCTCTGCTCGGCCTTCCCGCGGCAACTTCGTCTGCACAGAGTCGCCGTCGCTCGGTGAAGCTCCCGGGGACGGGTCGGCTTTCCCCGAGGTCTCGGAGCACAGGTCGTCGGGGTCGCCTGCCTCAGCGGCCGGGGCGGAGGTGGACGACGGCGTCGCCTTGGAAGGGGGGGGTGAGGCGGCGTTTGGCGCCAGCGCGGATGGGCTTGGCGGTGTGGGTCTTCCCGGACTGGGGGTTGAACCATTCGACGGCCAGCTCGCCGGCCGCGGCGGACAGGTCCACCGTCACCGCGCCGCCGCCGGGGACGTAGACCAGGTACGCGGCGCCCTTCCTGGCGGGATGGGCCAGGCAGTAGCCGCTGGAGGCGAGCCGGCCGCGCGGCGTCATGCGGGCCAGGTCGATCCGCTCGGCAATGCGGCGCACCTGCCCGAGCGCGCGGCGGATGGGGTCCCACTGCTTGTGGAACCGCTGGCCGAGCACCACGCCGTCGTACGGGTCCATGAACAGCGGGTTGTGCCCGCGAAGGAAGCTCTTCCAGACCCACTGGCGATTTCCCCCGATGCCCCACAGGTGGTCCGTGTCGGTGAGGACGACCTTCTTGCCCGTCGCGGGCGGGGGGTTGTCGCGGTAGCCGCCGGCGGGGTTCGGCGAGACCCAGTCGGCCGGGCTGTCGAAGAGCGTCTTGTTGCTCCCGCCGCGGTACTGGTAGGTCATGCCGACGGGGTGCTGGGCGGGCTTGGTCTTCTCGTACTTGTGGATGAGGTTGATGATGTGATATTGCCACTTCGTGGAGGCGGGGTGGTTCTCGTTGGAGATCTCGTACAGGACGTTGTCGAGGTCGTTGACCGTGTCGATCACCTTGCGGACGTAGGCCTCCTGGAGGGCGGTGACGGCCTTGTCGGCCAGCTCGTGGACCTCCAGGCCCTTGCCGTCGCCGTTGGCGTCGCCGTCGATGCCGTTGACGTTGTTGGCCGGGTGGAACGGGTGGCTCTCCCACGCGCCGACGGAGAACTGCATGGCCCAGCCCTCGAAGAGCATGACGGAGACGTAGATGCCCCGCTTGCGTGCGGCCTCGACGCGCCGCCGCAGCCGGCGGAAGTACTCCCGGCTGAACTTGGTGAGGTCGAACTTCGCCTTGCCGTCGCGCGCCTTGCCCGGGCCCGTTCGCGCCCAGGGCTGTGGCCCGGCCGTGTGACGCCGGCGCTGGCCGCGGTTCTGCTTCGTGTCCCACGTCACCGGCTCCCAGGTCCACAGGCGGATGAAGTTGTGCCCGCGCTTTCCGAGGAAGTCCAGGTAGGCGTCGAAGTCGAACGTCGGCGGCGGGTCGCTGGGGCCGATGTCCACGAGGCTCGCCCACGTATGCGAGCCGACGAGCAGGACGCATCGGCCGGCGCCGTCGGCGAAGTAGCGGGGGTTGAGGCGATGTGGTCGAAGGGGACCCATGGCGGTTCTCCGTTTCGGCGTCGACGGGCGGGGCGTCTGGGACAGGGCCTCGTCGGGCGCCGACAGGATCAGGGCCAGCGCCGCGCAAGCGCCGGCCAGTACCCGGTGGCGGATCGTGTGCCGTCGGTTCATGGAAGACCTCCCACGTGGATGTCCGCTCGGCGCCGCGGGGGCGCGAAGCGCCCGGATTATACCGTGGGCCAGCCGCCGCCCGCCAGAGCCCGTCATCGCGCCGCGGCGCGCAGCCTGGCGACCGGGCGTCGCATCGGGCAGGGGCGGGCCGCCGGGAGACCCCTTGACAGCGGCCCGCGACCGCGATAGAGCGATGGGGTTGTGCTGCCCGGGTCGCACACGGAGACGCAAGCCACACACAGGAGAGACAGACATGTCCGACAACGGAAGCTGCAGCGAGCTTGGTTGCCCGCTGGCGCAGAGCCGGCGGGGGTTCCTGAAGGGCCTGGGGGCCTCGGCGCTGGCCCTGCACGTGGGGGGGATGGAGTTCGCTTCGTCGCTCTTCGCGGCGGCGGAGGCGAAGCCGGCCGGCAAATGCCGCGTGCTGTCGGCCTTCGCGCGCCCGAACGTCAAGAGCTACTACATGGGCTGGCCGGGCGCTTCGTATGACATTCCGGCCCGCCAGGCGCAGTACACGAAGGTGCTCGAGGCCGCGGCGAAGGACCAGCACGTGGAGCTGGACCTGAGCCAGGAGCCCATCTGCGACGCCAAGACGCTCGAGGCGTTCCTGGCGAAGGTGGCGAAGGCCAAGCCCGACGGCGTGCTGCTGAACTGCATGTCGCTGAACGCGGGCTGGCGCTGGATCAACCCGTTCCTGGACAAGCGCGGCGCGGTCCCGACGGTGGTCTTCAGCCCGATGGGCACGAGCTTCACGGGGCACATCCAGCACGCCCGCAAGGCCAAGAACGCCTTCCTCGGCGCGACGCAGGACGTGCAGTGGCTCGCCACGGGGCTGCGAATGCTGAACACCGTCTGGCAGATGAAGAACGCGACGATCGTCTTCCTGCGCGGCAACAAGACCTCCGAGCGGACGCTGGAGGTCATCGGCACGAAGCTGCGCTACCAGCCGCGGGCGCGCTTCCCCGAGGAGCTCAAGAAGGTCGAGACCGGCGACGAGGTCAAGGCCCTCGCCGCCTACTACACCAAGGAGGCGAAGAAGATCGTCGAGCCCACCAAGCAGGATATCCTCAACAGCGCGAAGACCTACGTGGCGTGCCGGCGGATCATGGCCGCCGAGAAGTGCCAGGGGATCTCCATGGACTGCCTCGGGCTCATCGGCAGCCACAAGATCCCCTGCCCGCCGTGCATCGCCTTCAGCCGCCTGCTCGACGAGGCGTCGGTCGGCACGTGCGAGTGCGACTGGAACGCCGCCATCAGCCAGCGCCTCACCGCGTACCTGCTCGGGCGGCCGGGCTTCATGCAGGACCCCGCCCCCAACACCGTCAACAACACGCTGATGGGCGCCCACTGCACGTGCGCGACGAAGCTGGACGGCTTCGCCCAGGCCGACCACGAGCCGTTCATCCTGCGAAGCCACAGCGAGTCGAACCTGGGCGTCGCGCCGCAGGTGCTCTGGCGCAAGGGGCAGAAGGTCACGCTGATGAAGTTCGTCGGCCCGCAGCGGATCATCCTCGGCACGGGCACGGTGCTGCGGAACATCGACACGCCCCCGTCGGGCGGGTGCCGCACGTCGGTGGAGGTCACCGTGGACGGCGTGGCGGACTCGCGCGACGTGAAGGGCTTCCACCAGCTCTTCATCTACGGCGACCACGAGGTCCTCTTCAAGGCCTACGCCAAGCTCGCGGGCATCGCGGTGGAGCACATCTGAGCCGGGCGGCATCGGCGTCGGCGCGGACCAGCCCGTCGAGCACGAAGTAGGGCCCGCGGGAGAGGCGTATGACGGTCGACGAGCTGAACCGGCGATTCGGGATCCCCGGCGCCGCGGGCTTCGAGCCCGGCCAGGGGGGGCTGACGCGCCTGGCCGTCACCGCGCCCGGCGGCGAGGCGCACGTGTACCTGCTGGGCGCCCACGTGACCCACTGGCAGCCGGCGGGGGGCGAGCCGGTCCTCTGGGTCAGCAGGAACAGCGCGTTCGAGGTGGGCCGGCCCATCCGCGGCGGCGTGCCCGTCTGCCACCCCTGGTTCGCCGAGAGGCCGGGCGACCCGGGCGCGCCTCTTCACGGCCCGGCGCGGCTCGTGGAGTGGAGCGTCGCGTCGGTGGAGCGGGGGCCGGGCGGCGACGTAACGGCGGCGCTGACGACGGCGTTCGGCCCGGGCGCGGGCGGCAGGGAGGGCGACTTCGAGCTGACCTGCACCGTCACCGTCGGCTCGACGCTGGCGTTGGCGCTGCGGACGCGGAACCTCGGCAACGAGCCGCTGACCGTCACCGAGGCGCTGCACAGCTACTTCCGCGTCGCGGACGTGCGGGACGTCTCGGTCCGCGGCCTGGAGGGCTGCACCTACTTCGGCAAGGTCACCGGCGGGCCTAACCAGGTCCAGGGCGACGAGCCCATCACCTTCCGCGGCGAGACCGACAGCGTCTACCTGAACACCCCGGCCGACTGCGTCCTGCATGACCCGCGCATGGGCAGGCGAATCCGCGTGACCAAGAGCGGGTCGATGTCGACGGTCGTCTGGAACCCCTGGGTCGACAAGGCCCGCCGCATGCCGGACTTCGGAGACGACGAGTGGCCGGAGATGCTCTGCATCGAGACGGCCAACGCCCTGGACGACGCCGTCACCGTCCCGCCGGGCGAGTCGCACACCCTCGCGGCGCGGATCCGCGTGGAGGCGACGGGCTCGCCGGCGCGTTGATGTCCTTGCGGTGCCACCACGCCCAGCCGCGGCGCCGCCAGTCCCACGAGCAGACCGTCATGGACGTGTCCGTGATGCGGACGACGGCGAAGGAGTGCCACGCGTGGCGGGGCGAGCCGACGTTGTAGACGTCCCAGCCCTTCCACGCGTAGTGCTGGGAGTAGTGGAAGTGCCCGTGGAAGATCCCCACCACGTTGTAGCCGTCGATGGCCCGGGCGAAGGCCTCCTTCTCCCGCCGCGGCCACCACTGCGAGAACGGGCCGACCAGGTTGAAGTGGAAGTAGATCACCACGGGCCGGCGCCGCCCGACCGCCGCCAGGTCCCGCACCAGCCAGCGCCGGTTCGCGGCGTCGGGATACTCGTCCAGGCAGACCAGGTGCACGTCGCTCCAGTCCCAGGAGTACGTCAGCCGGCCGTGGCGCTTCCGGACGGCGTCCAGCACCGGCCGGAGCAGCGGCACGTACCGGTCGTGGTTGCCCGTGCCCTCGTAGAGCGGGTACCGCAGCAGGCCGTCCGTGCCGTCGCGCCCGTAGACGGCGGCGAACTGCTGCCATTCGCGAGCCAGGCCGTGGTCGGTCAGGTCCCCGGCCATCAGCACGCCTAGCGGCTCGGCGACGACCCATTGGCCCACCGCCGCCGGCACGGGCGTGCCCGGCAGGGCGTTCATGGCCTCCACCTGCCTGCGGTTCAGGGCTTCGATGGACTTCATCGCGCCGAAGTGCGTGTCGGCCGCGACGAAGAACGTCACGTCCGTCCCGCCGGCGCGAGGGCGGTCTGTCACGGTCGGCTGCGACGCGGCGCAACCGCCGACCAGGCAGAGGCCGACCTGCAGGACCCACCGCCGCGTGCTCATGTCGGCCTCGGGTGGCGGAGGCTGTCGGGGATGGGGATCAACTCGCCGTCGGCATCGACGCAGGCCAGTGTGGTCTCGGCGGTGCAGAGCACCTGGCCGTCGCTCTTGCGTGTCAGCTCGTAGGCGTGGTCGATGCGGGCGGCGCCCATGCGGGCGACGCGGGTGGTGAGGGTGAGGACCTCGTCGTAGCGGGCGGGCGCCTTGAACCGCGCGGCGCAGCGGACCACCACGAAGAGCACGCCGCGGGCCTCGAGGTCGGCGTAGGCGATGCCTTGGCGGCGGAGCAGCTCGGTTCGGCCCAGTTCGAAGTACTCCCAGTAGCGGCTGTGGTGGACCACGCCCATCCGGTCGACTTCGGCGTAGCGGACGCGGATGTCGATGCGGTCGGACTCGGGTGTCTCTGCCATTCGCTGTGCCTTTATCTCGTTGTGGCAAAGGTTCTTGTCGCCGATTCCGCGCCCGGCTCGGCCCGGGGGTCGCCCCCGTGCGCGGCGCTGCCGGCGGCCGGTGGGCCCGATCGGCGGCGCCACACCGCATCTTCGGGCCCGGCAGCCGGCTCGGCGCGGCCCGCCGGGGGGGGCTGTGGCGCGGCCAGATTGTTGGTCTCCCGGCGCGAAATTGCCTTGCAGCGGATGCGGCGACCCGTAGTATAACAGGACTCTGAGCGGTATGGGTCCGTATCGTGGCTGTGCCGGCCATGCGTCGAAAGGACAAGTGATCGCGGCATGATCAAGGTGAAGCCCAGAGGCAACGAGACCGTCCAGCAGATGATCAAGCGCTTCAAGAGGATCTGCCAGAAGGAGGGTCTCAACAAGGACATCAAGCGCAACAGCTACTACGAGAAGCCCTCCGAGCGGCGCCGGCGCCGCCTTCGGAAGAGCCAGCGGCGCTTGGTGGCGGTCGGGCGGTGAGGGGGCGGGCCTGCCCACCGGTCGTATCGCCCGGCTGTTCGGTCGGGCCGATCCCTCATGAAACGTCTTGCAGCGTCGCGATCAGGACGAGCCGCCACCTTGACTGGGCCTTCCGGGCCGATTCCCTAGCCTCCGCCGTGCCCCCAGCAGGTAGAAAGGAACCGTAACGTGCAATATCTCCTGGACCTATGGAAGAAGAACCCCAAGGTGATCGTCGTCGCCGGTGCCGTGGCGGCGGTGGCGATCGTGCTGGTCGTCCTCAGCGCCGTGTCTCCCTCGGCGATCAGCATCCCGTGGGCATGGTGGCTCGCCCCGGTCGGGTCGCTGGTGGCCCTCGCGTTTGCGTGGCTCTTCTACAAGCAGGTCGCCGCCGCCGACCCCGGGGACGAGAAGATGCAGGAGATCGCCGGCTACGTCTCCGTCGGCGCCATGGCCTACCTCAAGCGCCAGTACAAGGTCGTGGCGATCTTCTTCGTCGTCGCCTCGGCCGTCCTGTTCGCCATGGGCTGGTTCTTCCACGTCCAGCACAAGATCGTCTTCCTGGCGTTCCTGACCGGCGGGTTCTTCTCGGGCCTGTGCGGCTGGCTGGGCATGAAGACGGCCACCCTGGCCTCCAACCGCACCACGCAAGGCGCCAAGGAGAGCCTCAACCGGGGCCTGACGGTGGCCTTCCGGGCCGGGGCGGTCATGGGGCTGGTCGTCGTGGGCTTCGGCCTGCTCAACACAACGATCTGGTTCCTGATTCTCCACAGCCTTGCCCCGCTGTTCAACGTGCACATGACGCTGGTCGAGATCACCGTGGTGATGCTGACGTTCGGCATGGGTGCATCGAGCCAGGCGCTGTTCGCCCGCGTCGGCGGCGGGATATTCACGAAGGCCGCCGACGTCGGCGCGGACCTGGTCGGCAAGGTCGAGGCCGGCATACCCGAGGACGATCCGCGCAACCCGGCCACCATCGCCGACAACGTCGGCGACAACGTCGGCGACGTCGCCGGCATGGGCGCCGACCTGTACGAGAGCTACT
>CAZXOC010000157.1:0-7874 GCA_964642165.1 uncultured Planctomycetaceae bacterium
CGCCCCCGTCGGGTTCACCCCGGCGGGGCGATGACTGAAGGTCCAGGATCGCCCGCCGCGCTCGTCGGGTCTCCGTCGGGTTCATCCCGGCGGGACCGCGACTGCGACCGGCACGCGCTCGGCCGCGCGGGCAGCGGCCGCAACCGCCTCGCGGCGATCACGCCATCCGCAATCGCGTCAGTCCATCAGCCGCGCGTTGATCTGCCTCGCCGTCGGCCGGTAGGCCCCGTAGGCCTTCTCCGCCAGCGGCGACGGCGTGTAGACGTACACGAAGCGGTCCCACGGGTTGTAGACGATCGCCTCCTCGCGCCCGTCGCCGCAGACGTCCGCCGCGATGCAGTGATACCAGCCCATCTTCGCCGGGCCCACCGGCGCCGGCAGCTTCGGCAGCTTCGCGAACCGCTGCCCCGTGCCGCGCCAGAGCTGCCCGCCGTTGTAGAGCAGGGCGCACCGGCCCGACCCGTGCCAGTAGACCGCCTCCATGCCCGTCTCGTTCGGCGAGGAGTTCAGCCGGAACCGCCGCAGCACCTTCCCGCTCGCCGCGACCAGCATCACGTCGGGCGTGTGGCCGTTGTGGCGGATCATCATCTGCTCGCCCCGTGATTCGTCCGTGAAGCGCGCCACGCGCAGCTCCTGCCCGTGCGGGACGAGCTTCTCGCCCAGCCGCAGGACCACGCGCCCATCGCCGGCCACCACGTGCCCGAAGCCGCTGCAAAAGGCCCGCATCCGCCCGCCGTCCCACGGGGAGATCGCGACGGAGTCCATGTGTCGCCCGAGCTGCCGCTCCCACCGCGGACGGCCGTCGCCGTCCAGCAGGTAGTAGCCGCCGTTGACCTCGTCGCGCCCGTCGCCGTCGACGTCGCCCACGGCCGGGATGTACGCCGAGCAGCGGCCGTACTCGTTCCACCGGATGCGATACGTCCAGAGCACCTTCAGCTCGTCGGTGAAGGCCAGGAGAGTGTCGCCCAGCTTGACGACGAAGTCCCGCGCCCGCTCGCCGCCGCGGAGGTTGGCGGCCAGGATCCGCTGGTGGACCCAGTTGGCGCCCCGGCCGCGACGCTCGCGGAGCTCCCTCGGCGCGGCCTGGCGCAGGACGCGACCGGTGCGCCCGTCGCGGAGCTGGATCACCACGTCGGCGAGGCGGTCCGGCTCGGCGGCCGGGGAAGGGGCGTGCCAGAAGCAGACCACCTCCGCCCGTCCGTCGCCGTCGAGGTCGTGGAGGCAGACGGCCCCCGGTCGGGCCGGCTGGCCGCCGCCCGCGCCCGCCTTCCACAGCAGCCGCCCGTCCATCGCGAAGGCCGCCAGGAAGCACGGCTTCATCCCGCCGTGCGCGGAGCGATAGACCACGAAGTCGCACCGCCCATCGCCCGTCAGGTCGCCGATCCGCACGTCCCCGCCGTAGACGAGCTGTCGCCCGCCGACCACCTCGCGGGCGAGGGCCTCCTCCGGCACGGCGATCCTGCGATACAGCACGGGCCGCCCGTCCGCGCCGGCCGCAGCAGACATCAGCGCCACTCCCAGAAGGACCACAAGCCGTCTCACCCGACGCTTCTCCTCGGGCCGCCGCCCCCCTGAAGACGTTGATACCCGCCCCGACAGCCCCACGCAACGCCCTCGCCCCTCCGCGGCGGGCTTGGCGGCGAGGGCGCCTGGGCGTACAATCGGCCCGACGTGGTGGCGAGGACGGCGGGCGGACTTGTGGGAGGCGGAACCATGACGATCTGCAGACTGGCGGTGACGGCGGCGGTGCTGGGTGCGGCGGCCTGGGCGGCCTGGGCGGCCGGCGCGGCGGAGAAGCAGGACCCCAAGGGCAAGCCGCCCAAGCGGGACACGCAGCGCAAGGGCTGGAAGCTCGTCTGGTCGGATGAGTTCGACACGCCGGGTGCGCCCGATCCCAACAAGTGGGACTACGAGGTGGGCTTCGTCCGCAACAGCGAGAAGCAGTACTACACGCGGGCCCGCAAGGAGAACGCCCGCGTCGAGAACGGCGTGCTGGTCATCACCGGCCGCAAGGAGCGCTTCCGCAACCCGCGCAGCCGGGCGGGCAGCAAGGACTGGCGCCGCGCCGAGTTCGCCGAGTACACCGCCGCGAGCCTGATCACGCGCGGCAAGGCCGCCTGGCGCTACGGGCGGATCGAGGTCCGCGCCAAGCTGCCGCAGGGCAAGGGCGTCTGGCCGGCGATCTGGATGCTCGGGACGAACATCACGAAGATCGGCTGGCCTCGCTGCGGCGAGATCGACATCATGGAGTTCGTCGGCCACACGCCGAACGTCGTGCACGGCACGATGCACTACAGTAAGGGCGGGCGGCATCGCTCCAAGGGCGGGCGGATCAAGACCGACAGGCCCTTCGACGACTTCCACGTCTACGCCGTCGAGTGGTTCGCCGACCGCATGGACGTGTACTTCGACGAGACGAAGTACTTCACCTTCCCGCTCGACGAGGCGACGGAGAAGGGCGACAACTGCTTCCGCAAGCCGCACTACCTGCTGATCAACCTGGCCCTGGGCGGGAGCTGGGGCCGGGCGATCGACGACCGCATCTTTCCGCAGAAGTACCTCATCGACTACGTCCGCGTGTACGAGCGGGCGGCGAAGTAGGTCCGCTCATGCGGTAGTCGATGTGCGCCGGGGGCTGACGGCTCCGGCGGATGCGGCGGCGGAGGGCGTCGTCGAGGGGGACGTTCTCCGCGGCGGCGGCGCGGCGGGCCTGGATCTCGAACCACAGATCGCTCGGGGCGGTCTCCCCCTCGCGGATGTCGTCGAGCCGGAGCTCATCGAGCAGGGCCTCGGCGGCGTCCAGGTCGCCGCGGTGGCAGGTGGCCCACGCCGACAGCAGGCGGATGCGCCCCGCGCGGCGGATCTCCTCGGGCACGCCGGCCAGCCAGTCGGCCAGGTCGTCGAAACGCCGAGCCTCCAGCAGCGCCCGGCCGCACTCGACCTGGAGCGCCGGCACGTCGGCCTTCAACTCGACGGCGCGGAGGTAGAGCTCGGCGGCCCGGTCGGGCTGGCCCTGCTGCATGGCCAGGACGGCGAGGTTGCGGCAGGCCCAGGCGGACGGCTCGCGCGCCAGGGACGTGCGCCAGGCCTCGGCGGCGGCGTCGGTCTCGCCGGCGCGGTAGGCCATCACGCCGAGATGCAGCCAGGTGAGCCAGTGGTCGCCCCGTCCGGCGGAGGCTGCGGCGGCCAGGCGCTTCCGCCACGCCGGGTGCGTCACCCACGGGCCCGGTGGCTCTGCCGGCGGGCGGTAGGGCAGCTCGCCGTTGCGGAGCAGCGCTTGCCACGGCAGCCACGGCCCGTCCGCGTCGGCGCCGAAGTCCATGCTCGGCGGCGCGGCGGGGTCCTCGCCGTCGGCGTCTCGGCGCTGGCGCTCGACCGTGCCCCAGGGCGAGCCGCGGAGGTGGACTTGCCTCGGCGGGCGGTCGGCCAGGTCGGCCGTCTCGGCGAGCGTGCGGTCCAGCCGACCCTGCGGCAGCATGGCGTCCAGCCGCTGCTGCACGTGGCGGTGGGCGGCCGCCCAATCGCCGCCGTGGACGACGGCCGCATCGGCGGCCAGCGGGGCGTAGGCCTCCAGCCAGCTCCACTCCGCGCGGGCGGGCATGGGGAGGTAGTCGGCCTGGGTCCGCGCCAGGCCCGCCTGGATCTCGACGTATCCCCTCCCGTCGCCGGCGCCGAGGTGCTGCTGCCAGCGGCGCCCGCCGGGGCTCGTGCCCCAGACGAAGAGCTTTCGCCCGAGCAGGCGCCGCGTGGAGGCGTGGACGAGCCCCGCGCCGGCCTCGTCGAGGGCAGCGATCCACGGGCGCCCGCCGGCGGGGAGGTCGTAGAAGTAGTCGTGGGCCGACGGGCAGTTCGTCGGGTAGCTCACGTCCGTGCCGTCCTGGACGGGCACGGGGCGGCGGAGGATGTTCCGCTCGTAGTCGTGCTGGTAGGCGTGATCGGCCGGGACGAGCACGCGGTGGCCCGGGGCCTCGGGCACGGCGACGTTGGACCACCAGTACATGGGTACCGTCTCGTCTCGCGTGTTGATGACTCGCGGCCGGGCCAGCAGCGCCGGGACGTCGTCGGCCAGGAGGAAGTCGATCTGCCACAGCAGGTCGCGGAAGCGGTCCCACTCGTAGGTCCGCAGCGCGGCGTTGCCGTCGCCGGCGTCCACCTTGGCGGCGAAGACGGGCGAGCAGGTGCAGGCGGCGTGGCCGCGAACGGCGATGTTCCACTCCACCCCGCCGGCGAACCAGGCGCGGCACAGGCCGATGTTCGCGAAGTGCAGGACCCGCGGCTGGTAGAGCAGCTCGCGCCCGGTGGGCTTGTGGCGCAGCGACCACAGCCGCCCGCCCAGCTCCAGCAGGAACGTCGCCCGGAGGCGGTCGCTCTCCAGCACGGCGACGCGGAAGGGCCTCTCGGCGATGCGGCGGTCGAAGCCGTCCTGGAGGGCGTACGGCAGGCAGCCGCGGATGTGCGCCGCGCGGCTGTAGGCCTGCTCGGGCGTCTGCTTCGCGAGGTCGAACCGGCCCTCGGCCCTGGTCGGGCCGCCCCCGCGCAGGTCGGGCAGCGGGCTGGGCGGACCCAGGGCCGACGCGAGCATCGTGTGTGTCGTGAACCGAAGTGTCGCCATGGGTCACACACCTCCGGGGCCGGCGCGGTGGGCGGCACGATACGCGCCGCCCGCGCCGCCCGTCAAACCCCCTTCTCGGAAAAAACGCGTGAATCTGGCGCTCGAAGCGGTAGGTTTGCCCGCAACCGGCGCCGCAGCGCGGGCACCCGGCCGCACCGGCCGCCGGATGCAAACAGGAGAACGGAATGAAGCTGGCATTCATGAGTTCGGTGTGCCCGAAGATGACGCTGGCGGAGCTGCTGGCCGCCGGCGAGGAGCACGGCTACGAGGGGCTCGAGTTCCGCCCCGAATGGGACCAGGCCAACGGCGTCGAGCTGGACGCGACGCCCGACGAGCGCCGCCAAGCCGCCCGGCGCCTGGCCGACAGCCCGCTGGAGGCCTGCTGCCTGTCGCCCGGAACGCGGTTCAACCAGCCCGACGCCGCCGCCTGCGACGCCGAGCTGGACAAGCTGCATCGGTACATCGACCTGGCCGCCGAGGTCGGCATCGGTCGGATCCGCGTGTTCGCCGACCCGCTGCCCGCCGGCGGGCGGGGCGCCCGCGCCGACAGCTACCACACCCAGGCCGAGTACCTCGCCCGCGGCGCCGATCGCGCCGCCGAGGCCGGCGTGCGACTGGTGCTCGAGACCCACAGCAACTTCCGCGCGTTCGACGCCGGCGAGGTCCTCTACCGCGCCGCCTACCGGCCCGGGCTGTGGATCAACTGGCACCTGGGCCACTGCCTGCGCCACGGCGAGGGCGTCGACGAGGCCTACCGCCACGTCAAGGGCCGCGTCGCGCACTGCCACTTCGCCCTGGCCGAGGACCCAGCCGAGTGGGCGCCCATCGAGCGCCAGCTCGAGCTGCTCCGCGACGAGGGCTTCGACGAGTTCTTTTCCGTGGAGGTCATCAACCCCGACGATCCCCGCGCCGTCCTGGCCCGCCACGCCGAGGGCTGGGCGGACCTGAAGGCCAGGCTCGGGCTCTGAGCCCGCGCCGCAACGTTACCGGGAGACTGACGTGTCCGACCGCCTGAATCTCGCCTTTCTCGGCTGCGGGGAGATCTCGCTGCACACCTCGCAGAGCATCCTGGATAGCCGCTCCTGCCGCGCCGTGGCGTGCATGGACATCCGCGGGGACCTGGCCGAAGACCTCGCCGCCCGCCACGACGCCCGCGCCGCCGACGAGCTGGACGACGTGCTGAACGACGCCGACGTCCAAGCCGTCGTCATCTCCACGCCGCACGCCGAGCACGCCCCGCTGTCGATCGCCGCGGCGAAGGCGGGCAAGCACGTGCTCGTCGAGAAGCCCATGGCCTGCACGCTCACCCAGGCCGACGCGATGATCGCCGCTGCGGACGCCGCCGGCGTGAAGCTCGCCGTCTTGTTGCCCCAGCGGCTGAGCTTCCCGTACGCCAAGGCCCGCGAGCTGGTCGCCGCCGGGGCGATCGGCAAGGTGATCGCCTGCAAGATCCACGGCCTGAGCGACAAGCCGGAGCACTACTGGCACGGCGGCTACACCGGGCGCGCCAAGGACGACTGGCGGATCTCCCTCGCCACCAGCGGCGGGGGGTACCTCATCATGAACCAGATCCACAACCTCGACTCGCTCGTGTCGGTGATCGACCCCGCGCCGCAGCGGATCTACGCCGAGTACGGCACGCTGAACACGCCGGTCGAGGTGGAGGACTTCCTGTCGTTCGTGATGCGCCTGTCCGGCGGGGCGATCGTCAGCCTCGACGGGGCCAGCGCCGCCGTCGGCACGGGATCCCACGGCGACCGCGTCTACGGCACGAAGGGGCAGGTCGCGGTGGACAAGGGCTGCCGCGTCTTCCTTTCCGAGCCGTGGGGCGAGCTGGCCGCCGACGAGTGGATCGACCTGCCCGCGCCCGAGGACCAGCCCAACAGCCGGACCGCCTACGTCGACGCCTTCGCCCGAGCGTGCCTCGACGACACCGACCCGCCCGTTGACGGGCGCGAGGGACGGCGAAGCCTCGAGATCGCCCGCGGGGCCTACCTCTCGATGCAGCGAGGGCGGCCCGTCGAGTTCCCCGTTCAGGAGTGACGCCGCCCGCCACACGCCGCCGCCATGGCCGAGCCGCTGGAAATCAACGATCCCCGGGAGCACCTGGTCGGGACCGACGAGGCCCTGGGCGAGTTCTGCCGCCACGCCCGGTCGGAGGGTCTCTTCGCCTTCGACTCGGAGTTCATCCGCGAGCGGACCTACACGCCGCGCGTCTGCCTCGTGCAGGCGGCGACGCGATCCTCCCTGGCCCTGATCGATCCCGACCGCCTCGACATCCGCCCGTTCTGGGACCTGGTCACCAGCGCGGAGGTCGAGACCGTCCTCTTCGCCGGCAAGCAGGACCTGGAGATCTGCCACCTCTGGACCGGCCGGGCGCCGGCGCGCATCGTGGACCTCCAGGTGGCGGCCGGCTTCGCGGGCCTGCCGCACCCGGCCTCCTACGGGCGCCTCGTCCGCGAGACCCTCGGCGTCGAGCTCGAGCAGGCCGAGACCTTCACCGACTGGTCGCGGCGCCCGCTGAGCATGGACCAGCTCCGCTACGCCGTCGAGGACGTGCTGTACCTGCTTCCGCTGTACGACCACCTGCTGGCCGCGCTCGAGGCGCTGGGCCGCGCGGACTGGCTGCGGGAGGAGATGCGCGTTCTCGAGGCCGAAGAGACCTACGCCGCGGACGAGCGCGACGCGTATCTTCGCGTTCGGGGCTGCCGGCGGCTGGAGCCGCGCCAACTGGCGATCCTCCGCGTCGCGGCGCAGTGGCGCGAGCGGATGGCGCAGCGCCGCAACGTGCCCGCGCGAACGTACCTGCGCGACGAGTGCCTCATCGAGGTCGCCCGGCGAGCGCCTCGCACGAAGCACGCCCTGGGGCGGCTGAGGGGCTTTCCCCGCGCCGAGGCCGAACGCTTCGGGCAGGAGCTGCTCGACGCCGTCCGGCGCGCCCGGCGCCTGCCGGCAGACCGCTGCCCCGTCCTGCGGCCCGACCCCGCGCCCGAGCCGCCCGTGTCGTTCCTGGCGCTGCTGGCGATGGCGGCGGGCGAGTCGCTCTGCGACGAGGCGGGCGTCAGTCCGCGGCTGGTCGGCAAGCGAAGCGACTACGTCGCCCTGGCCGCCCACGCCCTCGGGCTCGGCGCGGAGTACGGCGAGGCGGCGCTGCTGGGCGGCTGGCGGGGCGAGTTCGTCGGCCGGCGGCTCGTCTCCCTGCTCAAGGGCGATCGCGCCGTCCGCGTCGCCGGCGACCCGCCGCACTTGACGACGGACCCGA
>CAZXOC010000157.1:7974-17048 GCA_964642165.1 uncultured Planctomycetaceae bacterium
AGGCGCCGGGCGACGTCGGCGTGCTTGGCGGCGAGGTTGTTCTTCTCGGCGGGGTCGGCGGGCACGTCGTACAGTTCGGCGGGGCCGGCGTCGCCGTTGCAGAGGAGCTTCCACTTGCCGTCGCGGACGGCCAGGCGCGGCGGCTTGTACGCCGGCTCGCCCGCCACGCCGCCGCGCCACTCCCAGAAGATCGCCTTGCGCCGCGGGCGCGGCTTGCCGAGCAGCATGTCGCGGACGTCCTCGCCGTCGAGCTTGAGCCCCGCGGGCACGTCGGCGCCGGCGAGCGCGCACGCCGTCGGCAGCCAGTCGACGCCGGTCAGGACGGACTCGTCATCGACGCGCCCGGCGGGCACGCGCCCGGGCCAGCGGGCGATGCACGACGTCCGCACGCCGCCTTCGTAGATGCTGCGTTTGCGCCCGCGGTGCGGGCCCGGGGAGCCCATCCCCGCGTTGCGGGCGTTGCGGACGTGGTAGTCCTCCGGCCCGTTGTCGCTCGTGAAGACGACGAGCGTGTTGTCGGCGAGGCCCAGCTCGTCGAGCTTGGCGAAGAGGCGCCCGAGCGCCTTGTCCATGCCGGTGACGGCGGCGGCGTAGACCTTCATCTGCGCGTCGAGCTTCGGCGCCTTTTGGGCGTAGGTGCGCATGTAGCCGCGGAAGACGCCCGCGTCGACGGTGAGGCCCTCGTAGACCTTCATCTCCTCGGGCGTGGGCTTGAGCAGCGCGTGCGGCACGAGCGTCCAGAGGTTCACGGCCCACGGTCGGCGGCGGTGCTTCGTGATGAAGCGGATCGTCTCGTCCACGAACAGGCCCGTCGAATGGGCGCGGAAGTACGGGTCCTTCCGCTGGTCCCAGCTGGGCCCGGAGGAGTTCACCGTGCGGTGGTCGTCGATGCCGTACGCCGACGGCGTGGGGGCGTCCTTCGACCAGCCGCCGCACAGGTGCCACTTGCCGAAGTGCGCCGTCGCGTAGCCGGCGGTCTTCAGCAGATCGCACACCGTCGGCACGTCCGCGTCGAGCCAGTTCGGCATGCCGCGGGCGGCGTTCTGCTCCGGGCGGGCGAAGTGCTGGTGCACGCCGTGCCGGGCCGGGAAGTGCCCCGTCAGGAAGGCCGTCCGGCTGGGCGAGCAGACCGGGTTGTTCACGTAGAACTGCCGGAAGAGCGTGCCCTGCTTCGCCAGCCGGTCCAGGTTCGGCGTGCGGATGTACGGGTGGCCGTAGCAGTGCGGATCGCCCCAGCCCAGGTCGTCGGTCAGGATGAAGAGGATGTTCGGCGGCCGCTTCGGCGCGGCGGGGCTCGCGGCTCGCAGCACGCCCGGCACGGCCAGGGCGCCGACCCCGGCCGCCGTTCTCCGAAGCATCTCGCGGCGAGTGAGCGTTCCATGTCTCATGGTGTGTCACCTCCCAACAGGAAGCACGTCACGTCCGACGGGTCTTATAGCCGCACCGGCCCCCGCTTGCAAACGGTCCCCGCCGCGGCCATGCTACCCGCGGGCGACGGCCGATCCGCGCGTCGGCCCGAGACCCGGGGAGAGAAGCCATGGTCAAGAGGTCGATCGTGTGGGCCGTGCCGATCGGTTCGCTCGTGCTGTCCCTCGCGTGGGGCCCCGTCCGCGGCGTCCGCGGCGCCGACGACGCCAAGCCCCGGCGCGGGCGGATGAAGGCCGTCGTCGTCCAGAAGGGCCCGCCGATCGACGGGCGCGGCGACGGCGGCGTCTGGGCGACGTGCCCGCCGATGCCGCTGGGCGCCTGCACGTCCGAGCAGCCGGGCCCGCTGAAGACCACCGCGCGCGTGCTGTTCGGCCCGAAGCGGCTGTACGTCTCGTGGTGGTGCGCCGAGCCGGAGACGGCCTCGCTCGCCCGGGCCGTCACGCGGCGCGACGGCGCGGTCTGGCAGGACGACTGCGTCGAGCTGTTCGTCACGGGCGACCGGCGCGAGGGCTACCGCCACTTCGTGATCAACCCGCGCGGGTGCGTCTACGACGCCCGCCGCCCCGTCCGCGCCCGCCGGTACGACAAGGCCTACGACCCGCCCGTCGAGGTCAAGACGCACGTCGAGAAGGCCACCGGCTGGTCGGTCACGCTGTCCGTGCCGCTGAAGGACCTCGGCGCCTACGTCGGCACGGGCCAGACATGGGTCGTCAACCTCAACCGCACGCGCCCGGCCCGGGGCGGCAAGCCCATGGGCGAGTGGTCCTGGGCCGTCCTGGGCTCCAACGACTACCACCAGGTGATGGACTACGGGCAGATCACCGGCGTGCTTGTTCCCGAGCGCGCCGACGGCGTGACGCGCGAGGCGACGCCGGCCCCCGCCCCGCCGACCTACATGAAGGGCACGCCGGCCGGCAGCGTCACCGTCTACCTGCGCAAGGACGAGTTGGCCATTCGCGACGGCGGCCAGGGACTCGCCGAGACGATCGGCCTGGCCATCCGCGGCTCGCGCGGGCTCAAGGTGGCGTTCCTGGCGCGGGGCACGGCGCCCGGCACGAAAGGCGACGGCTACGGCACGACGGACAGCGGGGCGCCGGTGACGTGGCCGGTGACGTTCAACCTGTTCGACCGCCGCTCGAACGACAACACCACGTCCAAGTCCTACCGCCACCTCGCGTGCGGGCGGTGGCAGCCGATGGTCTACTTCTGCGACCACTTCCGCTACAACGCCATCCCCGGCAGCACGGTCGCCGCGGCGACGGACTACAGCAACCTCCGCTTCTACGGCCGGGCGCCCGGCCGCGAGGGCACGCTGACGCTGCGCGACCTGTGCGTCTACCGCGGCGAGGATACGACGCCGCCGACGGCGCCGACGGGGCTCGCGGCGACCGTCCCCACGGGGTCCAGCGCGCCGTCCGGGGTCGTCCGCCTGTCCTGGCGCCCCGCCGCCGATAACGTCGGCGTTGCCCTTTACGTCATCAGCCGCGCCGGGAAAGGCGGCAAGTTCGTCAAGGTCGGCGAGTCCGCCCTGCCGAAATACTCCGACGGTGCGGGGCGGGGGAAGTGTCGCTATCGCGTGCTCGCCGTGGACTTTCAGGACAACCTCTCCGCGTGGTGCGAATCGGTCTCGGCGTTCGTCGCATCGGGCCCGAGGACGGGGTTCTTCGGTACCCAGCATGGCAACGACCGCAGGCGCTACGCCGCGAAGGTCCGCACGATCCACGCCGCGGGGCGAGGCAAGGTGCGCAAGGGCGTGGTCCTGTGCTTCGGCGACTCGCTCACCGGGGCGACGAGCTACCGGACGAACGTCGAGGCGGGGCTCGGGCGCTACCGCGTCGTCGCGCGGGGCTACCCCGGCATGCGGACCAGCTTCGCCCGCAAGCGGATCGGCCGGGAGCTCCGCGAGGTCAACCCCGAGTTCTGCCTGATCCTCTACGGCACGAACAACTCCAAGGCCGCACGGGCCATCCCCCCGGCCATGGAGGATCTGAAGGCCGTCGCCGACGCCTGCGCCGCCCACGGGACCGTGCCGATCATCGGCACGATCCCGCCGCGCGGCTTCCAGGACCGCAGAAGTGAGCCCGAGGCCCGCTACAACATCGCGCTGCTCCTGATGTGCCACAAGGAGCGCATCCCGATCGCCTACTGCTTCGAGGCCTTCCAGGCCGCCGGCGACCGCCGCGCGTTGCTTGCCGGCGACGGCGTCCACACGCACCGCCACGGCTTCGCCGTCTACGCCCGGGCCTGGCGGGAGGCGATGGACCACGTCAACTTCGTCCTGCTCGACCGGCCGGACAACGCGCCGGCCTCCGCGCCGAAGGCCGCGGCCCCGCCGCCCGCCGCGCCGAAGCAGCCCGCCCGGCCGGTCATCCCGGCCGACCCGACCGAGCCGATCGTGCCCGCCTGGCCGCCGCGGGGCAAGCCCGCCCGCTGCCGGGTCGCCCGCGACACGTGGATCTCCAAGGTGCAGGACGAGCGGTACGGCTCCAACGGCGCCGCGAGTCGGCTGAAGCTCAAGGGCCAGCAGGAGTACTCGATCTTCGACCTCGACCCGGCCGCGGTGAAGCGGCTCAAGGGCAAGATCATCACGGGCGCGATGCTGCGCGTCCGCTGCGCCAGCCCGAAGGCGCCGCTGCTGCGCGTGACGGTCTCGACGGTGGCCGCGCCCTGGGTCGAGGGCACCTCCAGCCGCTACCGCCGCCAGGACGGCAGCAGTTGCTACCACCAGGCCGAGCTGGGCCGGCGCGACTGGGCCTATCCCGGCAGCACGTTCATGGACGTGGCGTTCGGCAAGGGCCACACGATCTGGCGCTTTGCCGAGGCCTCGCCGCCCGACGGCGACGGCTGGCAGCAGCTCGCCGTCAGCCCGGACGTCGTCGCCGCCCGCGTCGCCGGGCTGAGCGAGGGCTTCGGCCTCTACGACGACGTCGGCAGCATCTGGTCCTACCGCGGCGGGAAGTTCACCTACACCTACTTCCCCAACCGCTTCCTCCACAGCCGCGAGTCGAAGGGCTCCGAGCCGCGGCTGGACGTCTGGACGCACGGGACGGACGAGGCCCCGCCGGCCGCCGTGCGGCGCATCTCGGCCGTCACGAGCGGCCTGCCGCCGGGGCAGGCGTGGGTGGTCTGGCCGACGCCGCCCGACGCGGGGCTCGCCGGGACGCTGGGTTTCCACGTCGTCTACGAGGCCGGCGGCAGGGCCGGCGCCGTGCCGCGCTACCTGATCCCTATGGCCCTGCGGCCGGGGCAAATCGTCCGCATGCACCTCCAGGACCTGCCCTTCGAGCCCGGCCAGGAAGTCAAGCTCACCGTCCGCGCGGTGGACCGCGCGGGCAACGTGGGCCCGCCGGCGACGAAGGCGATCCGCGTCTCCGCCGACCCGCGCCTCGCCGACATCCCCGACGGCGGCCTGAAGTCCTTCCCGCCGTCGAAGGTCCTGCCGGGCGTCGGGGGGCTGAAGGTCGCCGTCGTCGACCTGCTGGACAAGGTTCACCCGAAGACGGGCGCGATGATCCCGGCCCAGCCGGCGGGCTACGCCGGCGGCAACCACCTCTGGTCGGCGGCGAAGAAGCTCGTCCGCCTGCACGCGGCCCGCAACGAGGCCGTCTGCTTCCAGGTGAACCTCGCCGGCAAGGCGCCGCGGGCGTCGGTCGAGCTGAGCTTCCCGGACGAGGCGGGCCTGAGGGCGACGGTCGGCCGCTTCGACTACGTCGCCACGAAGGCCGGGCCTCTGGGCGACGTGATCGTGCCGGTCGGCAGGACCTTCGCCGTGCCCTTCGCCGACGACCCGCAGGCCGCCCGCGCGAGCAACGTTTCGCTGCTGTGCGAGGTCTACGTGCCGCACGAGACGCCCCCCGGCCGGAAGGCCGGACGACTCCGCGTCGCCGCCGGAGGCGAGACGCTCGACGTCGCCGTGGACCTGACCGTCTGGGACTTCACGCTGCCGAACAAGCTGTCGTTCGTGCCCGAGATGAACTGCTACGGCACGGCCGACCCGACGGGCAACCTCGGCTACTACCGCGTGGCCCACGAGCACCGGCTGTGCCTCAACCGCCTGTACTACGGCTGGAGCGGCTCGCCGGGCCTGGCCCCAACGTGGGACGGCGAGCGGTTCGACTTCGCGCGGTGGGACAAGCAGTTCGGCCCGCTGCTGGACGGCTCGGCCTTCGCGGACCTGCCGCGCGCGGGCGAGCCGGTGGACGTGTTCTACCTGCCCTTCAACGAGAACTGGCCCGCCGACGTCCACAAGCACTACCGCGGGACGTACTGGATCGACGAGGCCTTCGCCCCGGCCTACAAGGCGGCGCTCAGGAAGGCCTTCGCCGCCTTCGCCGCCCACTGCGACGCCAAGGGCTGGCACGAGCCGATCTTCGAGTTCTACCTCAACAACAAGGTCTACTACAAGCGGGGCGGCTGGCGGCGGTCGTCGGCGCCGTGGATCTTCGACGAGCCCGTCAACACCCAGGACTTCTGGGCCCTGCGGTGGTACGGCATCCTCTGGCACCAGGCCGTCGGGCCCGTCCGCGGCAAGGCGAAGATGTGGTACCGCGGCGACGTGTCCTACAGCCAGCACGGGCGGGACCTCTTACGGGACGTCATGGACATCGAGTGCCTCGGCGGCACGAGCGACCAGAAGGTCCGCATGAAGCGCGACGAGCAGATGCTCGGCGCCCAGGGGTACTTCACCGAGTACGGCTCGGCCAACGACCCGGCCGCGGCGAACCTCCAGCCGGCGCTGTGGTGCCTGAAGGCCTGGGCCGACGGGGCCGTCGGCGTGCTGCCCTGGCAGACGATCGGCAGCAAGGACCACCTCGCCAAGGGCAGCGCGACGGGGCTGTTCATCCCCCGCGGCCGGCAGATCGTTCCCTCCGTCCGCCTGAAGGCCTTCCGCCGCGGGCAGCAGGACACCGAGTACCTCACGCTGCTGATGCGCAGCGGCAAGCATCCGTTCCACGCCGTGGCCGCCGCGCTGCGGGCGCGGATCGACCTGACCGGCCAGGTCCACAAGACCTTCGAGATGGACGCCGGGACGCTGCGCTTCGCCAAGGCCAGCCCGACGGCGCTCTGGCGGCTGCGGACCGCCGTCGGGCGGATGGTCTCGGCGAAGGCGCCCCCGTACCGCCGGTGCATCCGCCCGCTGCCCTCGCCGCGACGCTACGTGGGCGCCCTGCGGGGCGTCGGGTACGTCCGCGTCGCCCCGAAGCTCGCGCCGAGCGCGCCGGAGATGGACTGAGCGCCTGCCCGCGCGTCGCGGCGACGCGCCCGGGAAGGCGGATGCGCTCTTGCCTTTTCCCGCCCGTGCGGATATCTCCGCCTCCCTGTCGGCGGGCGCCGCCGCGCGGTGCCCGCGAGAAGCCGATGGTCGATAGCTGAGGGCTTACGAATGATCAAGCTGGGCGTAAACACGGTCCTGTTCGCCAACCAGGACCTCGAGACGGCCATGAAGCACGTCGCCTGGGCCGGCTACGACGGCGTCGAGCTGTCGGCCATCAAGGGCATGTGCGAGCACCTGGAGCTGGACCGCTGGCAGCAGCAGGCGGGCGACATCCGCGCCCTGGCGGACGACCTCGGCCTGGAGCTGCTGAGCATGGAGGAGGCCGCCCTCAACGAGGAGCGCCTCACGAAGGCCTTCGAGGCCGGCGCCGAGATCGGTATCCCCGTCATCAACATCGGGCCCGGCGGCAAGGCCGACGTCGAGGAGGACTTTCAGCGCCAGACGGACCTGATGGCGAAGATGGCCGAGAAGGCCGAGGCCGCCGGCGTCGTGATGTGCACCAAGGCGCACGTCCGCGCGAGCATCTACTCGACGCCGACGACGCGGCGGGTGATGGAGAAGATCCCGTCGCCGGGCTTCGGCATCGACATGGACCCCAGCCACATCCACCGCGCCGGCGAGGTCCCCGCCGAGGCGCTGCCGCAGGTGCTGTCCCGCGTGCGTCACATTCACATACGAGACTGCAAAGGCCCGGGCCCGAGCCCGGGCGACCCGGCCGACCAGGCCTGCGGGCGCGGCGACATCGACCTGAGGGCCTACTGCAAGGCGATGGTCGACGGCGGCTACGACGGGCCGGTGTCCCTGGAGGTCATCGGCGCGGGCAAGTACGACCTGTCCCGCCAGACGATCATCGCCGCCGAGAGCTACGGCTACCTCAACGCGTGCCTGAAGGCCCTCGGCGGGCGGTGAGCGACCACGAGCGATCCCCGGTACTCCATCCAGCGAGGTGACGATGCCAGCCAAGACCAACCTGATCCTGATCGGCGTGGACTCCCTGCGGCGGGACCACATGAGCCTCTACGGCTACGAGCGCCTCACGACGCCGCACCTCAGCCGCTGGGCCGAGGGCGGCACGGTCTTCGAGCACGCCTTCAGCCCGCACATCCCCACCACCAGCGGCTACGGCTCGATGCTCACCGGGATGGACTGCTTCGGGACGAGCATCGTCGCCCTGCGCCACCGCGGCGGCTTCGCCGAGGGCGTCCGCACGCTGCCGGAGATCCTCGGCGAGGCCGGCTACCGGACCGTCTGCGTCGGCTTCAAGGGCAACCCCGCCTCCCGCGGCTTTGAGACCTACCTGAACTACGAGGGCTGGGGCGCCGCCGCGGACGGCCGGGCCCACAAGGCCGAGGGACTCAACGACGTCGCCATCCCCGAGCTCAAGCGCCTCGCCGCCGCCGACCAGCCCTTCTTCCTCTTCCTGCGACACATGGACCCGCACTCGCCGTACCTGCCGCCGCGGCCGTTCGACCGCATCTTCTACGGCGGCGACGAGTTCGACCCCGCCAACGAGTCGCTCAAGCCGATCTACGACTTCAAGCCCTTCCGCGACTACTTCGCCACCTGGTTCCCCCGCGAGCCCGAGACCCGCCGCCTCTGCACGGACAAGGACTTCCTTATCGCCCAGTACGACGGGGCCGTCGCCTACATGGACGCCTGCATCGCCGCGCTGCTGCAGGCCGTTCGCGACCTCGGTCTGGCCGACGAGACGCTCGTCGTCCTCGACAGCGACCACGGCGAGACGCTCCACGACCACGAGTGCTGGTACGACCACCACGGCCTGTACGACCCGACGCTCGTCATCCCGCTGGTGTTCAAGCTGCCCGGGCGCGTCCCGGCCGGGAAGCGCGTCGCCGCCGCCACCACCATGAAGAACGTCACGCCGACGATCCTCGACCTGCTGGACGTCGACGCCGGCGCCGAGCTGGACGGCACGAGCCTCGTCGGCAAGATGGACTCCCGGCGGCGCAAGGGCGACGACGAGTTCTACATCACCGAGTGCACGTGGATGCGCAAGCACGGCTGGCGGACGCCGAAGTGGAAGTACATCCACGCCCTCGAGCCGGACTTCCACTTCAAGCCCGAGATCGAGCTGTACGACCTGGAGGCCGATCCCGACGAGCTGACCAACGTCGCCGATGCCCAGCCGGAGGTCGTCGAGCGGCTTGAGAAGCGGATGCTCGACTGGATCCGCCGGCGCGAGCAGGAGACCGGGCGGACCAACCCGATGTACACGAACCTGCACTGGCACGGGTCGAAGGCGTGGCCGGGCGCGTTCGAGACCAGCCGGCAGGCCTACGAGACCCTCCACATCGGCGACCCCGAGGCCGCCCGCAAGCTCCAGGCGGGGGAGAAGTAGCCCCGCCGCGCC
>CAZXOC010000158.1:0-15260 GCA_964642165.1 uncultured Planctomycetaceae bacterium
TAAACTCCCGTTCCGAGGGCATAGCCCCCGGGACGGCAAAAGACGTTCTCTACCGGGCACCGGTGGGACATATGTCAGTATCGAGGGGGCGGAAAGGGTTTGGCCGGGGCGCAAGCCCCCGGTAATGCCCTCTGCTGAACCAGGCCGGAATATACGGTGGCGTGATGTAGATTCCGCCGGGCGGGGCTGATTGTCCGATCCTCCGTAAAATCGCTCGCACTATAGGATATGTAACTCTAATTATATCATATGGTAACAATGCGAGGCGATTGTGTCAGTCGGATAAGAAGTTGACACAATGAAGACGCGTCGTTGAGGTTGAGGCCATCGAATCTGTCATGGACTAATGCGGATTTCCGCCCCGCGCGGCGGCCTCTCCGGCGCGCCACGCCGCGGGGCCGTCCCGGCCGGGTCGAGGAGCGGCTCGTTCCATCCCCGCCCGCGCCGGCCGCCCGAGCCAACGCGCGAGCAGGGGCTCCTGGACCCTCTTCGGACGTCGGCGGCGGGTGGGCGCCGCGGAAAGTCCAACTCGTTTGGCTGAACCGGCACGGGCGTCTCCGCGTCCTAACACGTGCGGGCGGACAGTGAATGCCGGAGGCCCGCCGTGATGAACGCCGCCGTGGACGCACTGCGCCTCGTGCTCGCCTCCTCGAGCCCTCGCCGCCGCCGGCTGTTGGCGGAGGCGGGCTACGTGTTCGACGCGATCGACCCGCCGGTCGCCGAGCCGGCGGACCTGCCGCGGGGGCTGTCTCCCGCGGCCGAGGCCGAGGCGCTGGCCTACTTCAAGGCCCGCTCCGTGGCGGACCGCCTCGACGGCGCGTGGGTGCTGGGGGCCGACACGGTCGTCTCCGTCCGCGGGCAGGTGCTGGGCAAGCCCGACGGGCGGGCCGAGGCCGAGCGAATGCTCCGCACCCTGTCGGGCAGCCGGCACGCCGTCATCACGGGCGTGGCGCTGGTGGGCCCGGCGGGGCAGCGACGGATCACGTCGGACTGCACCTTCGTGACGATGCGACCGATGACGGAGGAGGAGATCGCCGACTACCTGGCCTCGGGCGAGTGGGCGGGCAAGGCCGGCGCCTACGCGATCCAGGAGACGGCCGATCGGTTCGTCCGGAAGATCGAGGGCAGTTTCAGCAACGTGGTCGGCCTGCCGGTGGAGCTGGTGGGTCGGCTGGTCGGCGGCGTGATGGGCGCGGCCGACGGAGAAGCGACGTGATGGACCTGCGGAGCAAATGCGTCGGCTGCGTGGGCGCGTTGGTGGTGGCGGCAGCCTGCGGCGGGTGCGGCCGGGAAGCGCCGCCCGAGGCCCCCGCGGTCACGATCAACGGGCGGACGTGGCAGGTGGAGCTGGCGCTGACGGTCGAGCAGCGCTACCGGGGCCTGTCCGACCGGGAGCAGCTCGACGCCAATGCAGGGATGCTGTTCGTCTACCCGACGCCGCAGATTCTGGACTTCTGCATGCGCCAATGCGTGATCCCGCTGGACGTGGCCTTCATCGGCGCCGACCAGCGGGTCGTCAAGACGTGCACGATGCCGGTGGAGCCGTACGGCCTGGAGCGCGCCGTCCACAGCAGCGACACGCCGGTGCAGTACGCCCTGGAGGTTCGCGCGGGCGCCCTGGCGGAGGCGGGCGTGAAGAGAGGCGACCGGGTGGACTTCTCGCCCGGCGTCCCCGCGGCTGCTAAAGCCGACCCCGGTCCGTGACGATGACGAAGAGGGGTCCGAACGGGACCCCGCGTGCGAGCCACCCGCGTCCTCATCACAGGCTGGTAGCGTTGGCTGCGAGAACGAAACTCCTCTGGTTGGGCGACGAGCCGGCCCCCCCGAACGTGCGGGAGGCGACCCGTCAGCGCTGGGACCTGGTCCCCTACAGCACCACGGCGCCGCTGGGCGACCAGCTTCGCGCGGTGGGGCTGGCCGTGGCGTGTCCCAACGGGCGCGCCAACGACCCCCACGAGCTGGAGAAGCTGCTGGACGCGATGGCGCGCGCCCCGGCCGTCACGGTGGTGCTCCTGCCGGAGGAGGCCAAGGTCGCCTGGGGGGTGCTATCTCGGCGGGAGGGCAAGTTCGTCTGCATTCGCCAGGACGCCTCGCCGAAGGAGATCGCCGACAAGCTGGCGGCCGCCGAGTCCCTCCAGGGGGCCATTCGCAGCCTGGAGATGGAGCTAGCGGCCGCGAGGAAGGTGGATCGGCCGACGGCCAAGAAGCTGGAGGAGCTGGACGAGGAGCTTCGGATCGCGGCGCGGCTCCAGCGGGACTTCCTTCCGCGCCGCCTGCCGGAGCTGGGGGGCGTTCGCTTCGGCGTGCTGTACCGCCCGCTGGGGTGGGTCAGCGGCGACATCTACGACGTGGTGCGCCTGGACGAGACGCACGTGGGCTTCTACGTGGCCGACGCCGTCGGCCACGGCATGCCCGCGGCGCTGCTGACCATGTTCGTCAAGCAGGCCCTCCAGACCAAGCGAATCGCGGGTCACACGTACGAGATCGTCCCGCCGCACGTCTCGCTGGGGCAGTTGAACGCGGCGATCTGCCAGCAGGGCCTGCCGAGCTGCCAGTTCTGCACGGCGGTCTACTGTGTCCTGGACGTCTCGGACCGGACGCTGACCTATGCCCGGGCGGGACACCCCGAGCCCCTGCTGATCCACCGCGACGGGACCGTGACGGAGCTGTCGGCTCCGGGCAGCCTGCTGGGCGTCTTTCCCGACGAGAGCTACACGTCGGTGAGCCTGGGGCTCTCGCCCGGCGACCGCCTGGTGCTCTACACCGACGGGGCGGAGGACGCGCTGGCCGGGACGACGGGGGACCGCGAGATGTTCAAGCGCCGGGTGGGTTCGCTGGCGGGCAAGCCGGTGGACGAGACGCTCCTCCAGATCACGGCGTGGATCGACGAACTGCCCCGCGATCGGGGCCGGCGCGACGACATCACCATCGTCGCCGTGGACGTCACCTCCTAGCGGGGGGGGCCTCCAGCTCGCGGGGCGCGTTCGATGCCAGCCCGAGCGGCGCTGGGCGCGGCGGCCTCGCCGCCCCGGCGGCGGGAGAGCCTACACCACCTTCCGGCGAGCCCTCCTGGCATTCTTGGCCCGTTTGCGCCGGCGCCGCACGCTCTCCGTTTCGAAGTACCGATGTCTCATCAAATCCCGCTGGTGCCCCTCCTTCTGCAGGATCCTCTTGAGCCGCTTCAATGCATGTGCGACGGGTTCATTGTCTCGCGGCCTCACCTTAATGCCCATTCTGCCGTCCTTGCGGAACACCCGCATGCGAGTTACGACGTCACTTCACTCGGTTCGTTCTTGGCCGTGCCGCGTCAAGCCGGGCGGGCCCGGTCGGGCCGGACCCAGCGGCTGCGCTGAGCGCGGCGCGGCATCGCGCACGGTCAGGTCGGCGCCGGCTTGCCCTTCCAGACGGGCATCGTCCGCAGTTGGCCGACGACCATCTCGTGCGTGGTATCCGCGCGATCGTTGTAGTCCTGAAGGGCGGCCATCGCCTCGATCTCAGGGCTTCGCGCCACCTGACGGCCGCGCCGCCCGAGGATGTGACGCTCGACCTGCTGGAAGAGCGCGCAGGCTCGCCGCCAGCCGAACAGCAGGCACATCCCGCCGGTGAGATCCCAGGCCACGGCGGCGTCGTCGCTGTAGCAGACGGCCTCGCCGCCGGCGTCGCGAGCCTCGGCGTTCTGGCACCAGTGTTCCTGGTCACCGAAGAACTCCAGCAGCTTGTCCCTCTCCACAGGGAGCATCCTGACAGCCTCGACAGCCCGGCCCTCCCGGGCGGCGCAGCAGACACCTTGCCCGCGCCCGGTCACGGTCATGGCAGCCACACTCCGGCTCGCCGATGGCCGTTCCCGCAAGGCGCGACGACGGAGACGGCAGCGAGAGAAACAGCGCAACGGCACCTGCCCGCCGGCGACCAGTCCGCGCGCGGCGGGGGATGGCCGCAACCGCCCCTACCGGCGCTGGCGGTGATCGTCGTCTCGTCTCGGCCGGGCCTCGTTAACGTTCAGGAACCGACCTTCGAGCTCGGTGCCGTTCAGCGCCGCGATGGCGGCCTGGGCCTCGCTGTCATTGGGCATGTTCACGAAGGCGAAGCCACGAGCCCGGCCCGTGTTACGATCCGTCGGCAGGTGGACTTCCTCGACCTCGCCGTGCTGGGCGAAGAGCCCCTCAATGGCATCTCGGCCGACAGAGTAACTCAGGTTTCCCACGTAAATCCTCATGCGACACGACTCCTCTTGAGTGAAGCTCACGGAACAGAAGAGGACTCACGTGGGCATCACCGGACCAGAACGCAGGCTCGACGACAGCCGCCGAGCGGACATGGGGGTTATACTTGCTGACTCGTGGGAAAGCAAGAAATACCGCCCCCCTCCCCCCGGCGCCCGGGCGCGGCACGGGTGTCTGGCCCTGTGCGTGCGCCTGTGCTGCTCCGCCAGGATCGTGCAACAACCAGGTGCTATACCGGCCGTTGGGGGCGTGGTCAAGCCCCGATATCTCCGCTCCTTACGATGGAAGCCGACGGAGGGATTCGAACCCACAACCCCAGCTTTACGAAAGCTGTGCTCTACCGTTGAGCTACGTCGGCGCAAGGCGTCCATGGCCGCCGGATCACACACGCGAATCTATCAACAGGCGCCGAATCCGTCAAGATGTCAGCCCGCCGATTCGCGCCGCGCCCGGACGCAGCACGTCCCGCCGGGCGGGCGCTGCCGCCGTGGGAAGATCAGTCCTTCTTCGCGACGGGCTCGGCCTCGCGGGGCGGGGGCGCCCGGACGAAGTCCATCCCGGCCGGCCAAGCCGGCGCCAGGACCCACGGCGCGACGTTGGCGGCGACGAAGCCCGGCCGCGTGGCGGAGGCATGGGGGTCGCCGCCGGCCTCGGCGCCGCTGAGCTTGACCTGGTAGACGTTTTCGTGGCCCTTCTTGCCGGCCCGGTCGAACCCGAGGAGCCCGGCCGAGGGGCCGTGCGTCCCGTCCACCGTGCCGACGACGATGGTGCCGACGCCCAGCAGGGCGGCGTCGTCGGGGTTGTAGAAGTTGACGATGCCGCTCTTGCAGCGGCTGGCGGCCTTGGTGAGGTTGTACGCGCTGGAGATGCTGGCGGACAGCAGGACGAGGCCGTCGATCTTCCGGTCCTCGGGCAGCGCTTCGGCCGCGAAGACCGCCACGCCGCCGCCGCCGCTGTGCCCGACGATGTGGACGGGCCGGCCGGGATGGCTGTCCTGGTAATTCTTGATCATGTTGGCCACAGCGACGCCGGCCAAGCGGTTGCCGAGGAAGTCCACCTGGTTGATGAGGACCCCGGCGATGGGGACGGGTCGGCCCCAGGAGTGGATGGGCATTCCCCGGTAGACCCCGCCGGCGAGCAGCCCGCTGCGGACGTTGCGGTTGAGTTCGCTCTCGCCCTCGATGCCGGGCAGGATGATGACCAACCCGCTGTCGAGGCGGTCCTCGGTGACGAACTCCTTGTTGCCGGCGTCGCAACCGCCGGCGGCGAGCAGGGACGCGGCCAGCAGGACGGCCGGGCCGAGTGAACCTCTGGTGCGCTGCATGTTGTCCTCTCCGAGCTGCCGGCGTCGCAGGGACCCGCCGCACCGTCCGTGCGCTGCGTTGCGGCTGCGGGCCGCGCCCGACGGGTAGTATCGGCGATGCGGGCGGGAGAAACAAGTCCGTTCGCGGTGGCGTCGAGGGCGTCGCGCCGGGCGCGGGGGCGGCGCGCGCATCGGAGTGGTTGGCGTGTGCGGGCGGAGCCTACAATTAGGGCAGGCGGCAGCCGCCGGGAGGCGCGAAATTAGTTGAAATGTCTCCGGCACGTTGCCGAAGATACGTCTATCATGGTGTTTCATGGATGGTGCCGCTTTGGCGGGCGAGGTGGGCCATGTCGGTAGACGATAACGCGCACGAGCCGGATTCGCTCGGGCGGGAGCCCGGCAGCTACGTTCCCGCGTTCTTTGCACGGGACCAGGAGGAGGCGGCGGAGTACTGCGAGCTCCTCAGCGATCATGACATCCCCGCGCGATGCGAGTCGGACGGGGATTCGCTCGCGGGCCCCGACGAGGACGCCGGGGCAGACGCCGACAAGGACGCCGGGGCGGACGCCGACAAGGACGCCGGGGCGGACGCCGACGCCGAGCAGCGCGCCGCCGGACGCAGGGGAATGACCCACGGCGTGCCGGTCCTGGTCCCGGAGGCCCTGCTCGACGAGGCCAGCGAGGTCATCGCCGACCGCGAGGACTTCGCCGACTTCGACGAGGAGGAGGAGGACGAGGACGACGAGGATGACTACGACCTCGAGGAATTGACCGAGGAAGACGAACACGAGGCGCTGATCGACAACGAGGAGGAGGACGCCCCCCTCGACCAGGCCGACGACCTGGAAGACATCGAAGAAGAGGAAGGCGAGGAGTTGTTCTGACGGCTAGGTCGCTTCCCGTCCTGCCGGTGGCCCCAGGCCGAGCCACCGCACAGCCGGGATCCCCGAGTTCGGCGGCAAGGACGGCCAGGGCCCCGGTCCCCGACGGAGCGGGCGAGACGAGGCAGGAGAGACGGGATGGATCAGACGAACCAGGACCAGGACGCACAGCAGAGCCCGCCGCCGCCGAGCGGCACGGAACGCCGCAAGGCGCCGGACCGGCGTACGGGCGACCGGCGAGGCGTCGTGGACCGGCGCGGCGGGCTGGACCGTCGCCGGGGCCCCGGCCGGCGCCGCAGCGACGAACGCCGCAGTGCCGAAGAAGGCGAGATGACCGACGAGCAGTTCGAGTTCCTCATGGCCATCAACGAGTACAAGCGCGTCAACAAGAGGCCGTTTCCCACTTGGACGGAGGTGCTCGACGTCATGCGGGCGTTGGGATACCGGAAGGTGGCGGATCGCCAGGACATCCGCTGACGCGGGCGCCGACCGAGAGCCGACATGGTGCTTGGGACTGTACATCTGGGCGTTTCGCTGCGGATCGCCACGGTGGTGGTGCCGGTGGCGCTGTACTTCCTGATCCTGGGTCTGCTGAACAGCCGGCGGAGTCCGCAGCTTCTGCGAGGCCGGCGTGACTTCGCCCTGATGATCGCCGCCCTCGGGCCGCTCTTCCTCGTCCCCCTGCTGGGCTGGGTGCAGAGCCCCCACGTGGCGCTGGCGGTGCTGGGGTTGGCGGCGGCGGCGGCGTTTGCCTTGCTCGCGCCGCCGCGCGCGTCATGGGTGATCTACAACATCGAGCCGGCCGAGGCCGCCCGCGCTGTCGCCGGCGCCCTCCGCGACGCGGGGCTCGCCTTCCGCGAGGCCGACGGCGGCTTTTGCCTCTCCGGCGGCGACGGCGCCGTTCGCCTGAGCCCGTTCCCGCTGCTGCGCAACGTGTCGGTCCGGATGACCGCCGCGGACCGGGACACGGCGAGGCGGTTCGAGTCGGCCCTGACCGGGCGAGTCCACTCCGTTCCCGCCGAGACGACGCCCATGGCCATGGCGCTGCTGCTGGTGGCCACCGCGATGCTGGTGGCCCCGCTGGCGATGGTCGCCCCCCGCGCCGGGGAGATCGTCCGGATCCTCACCGGCATGCTTTATTGATCTTTCTCTTTCCCCCTCGGCCTGACAGCGGTACAATGAACACGGCGGAAGGTGTGTGCATCCGCTAAAGGCTTCTGGCCGCTGAGGTTTGCTCGGGAGCGAGACATGGCAGCGTCAACCGGTATGCAGAGGGGGACGGCGCCGGCGCGGGGTCCGTGCGATCGGGCGGCTGCCTTCACACTCGTGGAGCTCATGGTCGTCGTCGCCGTCGTCGGCCTGCTCGTCGCCATCGTCGTGCCCTACATGAGCAGTGTCTTCGAGGTGGCCTACTCGACGATGTGCCAGCGGAACCTCAGAGGCCTCGCCGACGCGGTCCACGTCAGTGAAAACCCCGACATGTCGATCCCCGATCCCGGCAGTTGGGTCGGCACGGTGATCGGGCGCGGCTGCGAGGAGATCCTTCACTGCGTCAAGGACAACGTCGAGCGCTCCGGCGTCAAGCACGGACTGGCGGCGCTGGAGGACTACTACATCCTCCAGTACCACACGAGCAGCACGACCAGCCGGGACACGTCGTTCATCCAGTCGATCCTGGGCATGGGCGGCCCGGCCGTCGAGGATCCGCAGATCTGGGCGTGGTACCCGGCCGCGGGGAGGCACGACAACCCCAAGGGCGAGCAGTGGCCCTCGCAGTACCTGCCGAACATCAAGGAAGAGCAGGCGTTCATCGGGGTGGACAACGACTCGGCCATGATGATCACGTTCGGAAGCACCATCCTCCTGGAGACGTGGGAGCCGCCGCCCAAGAGCATGAGCGGGGCGGGACACAGCCGGCACTGGGTCATGAAGGGCAAGGGCACGCCGCGCCATCCTCTGCCGCGAGGCGAGTCGCCGCAGGACGACGACGATGCCGATATCCTGCACATGTTCAGCCTCGACTACATTCAGCACGATCCCCGCTCGCCGTACGGCATCAAGCTCACGGGCGAGGCGAGCTACGGCATGAACGGGCTGCTGACGGAGAAGAAGTGGCGCATGGGCCAGCTCATGCTCATGGACGCCAACGAGACCCGGATCGACGTCGGCACGGGGAACCTCGAGGACGTGCTGGAAGAGGTGGTGGTCCCCCGGCACATGGGGCAGGTGAACGTCGTGACGGTGGGCGGCAGCGTCGACTCGATGACCATGCTGGAGCTGGAGGAGGAGTTGGACGATCCCCGCGGCCGCTGGCGCTACGAGGCCGACAGCGGCGTCCCGTACAGGTAATCTCGTCCGCCGGAAGTCATGGGCATCTCAGTCTACTCGATCTCGAAGAACAGCAAATTGCTCGGGCTGGCGGCGGGGTTCGCGATCTTCGTTCTCGCCGTGACCGTGCTGCTCTGGTACGTCGCGCAGGGGGTGGGGGCTGCGGAGGACCTGGCCGGCTCGTCCGACCCGAACGAACGGAAGCAGGCCGTCGAGCGCCTCCGCGGCAAGAAGGGCGGCGCCGCGCGCCGCGTGCTGAGCGCCCTGTCCAAGGACACGGACAAGTGGGTGGCGATCCGCGCGGTCCGCACGCTGAGCGAGAACCGCAGCCCCGACAGCCGCGACCTGCTTCAGAAGATCGTCCAGGACCAAAGCTACAATCCCAGCGCTCGGGGGGAGGCCGCCGCCGAGCTCGGCAAGTTCAAGGACGTGGACCCCGCGGTGCTCACGCAGGCCCTGATCGGCGACACGAACGCCGAGACGCGGGCCGGCGCGGCGAAGGGGCTGACGCGCCTGCGCAAGCCCGAGACGCTGCCCGAGCTGGTGAAGGCCCTGGAGGACAAGGACGCCCGCGTGCGGATCTGGGCCATCACGGGCATCCACAAGATGATCGCCCGCCGCTTCCCGTACGACGCCCGCAAGCCGCCGCACACCCAGCGCCAGGAGATCCTGCGCATCCGGCAGTACCTCAAGTCGTGCAACGTGCTGCGCTGAGGCCGCCCGGAGCCGGACCCGCCCGCCTGCTATCGCCCACGCCGCCCCGGCTCGATCCCTCGGGAAGTTGCCGTTTCGGTCTCGCGCGGAACGGGTTAGAATAGGAGGCGCGAACTGCAGTTTCGGCGCGCATGCCCGAAGGCCTGCTTCGCGACGAGAGGTGATTATGCGCACGGATCGCACCTCGTGTGGGTTGCTTCCCTCCGCGCGCCGTCCCCGCCCGCGGACGCCGGCGTTCACGCTGGTGGAGATGATCGTCGTGATCGCCGTGCTGGGGCTGCTCGTCGCCATCCTCGTGCCGTCCATGGGCCAAGCCATCGAGCTGGCGTACGCCGCCCTGTGCCGCAACCACCTCCACCACCTGACCGTGACGATGCACGGAAGCAGCGTCGCCGAGCCGCTCACCGTCCCCAGCGGCGGGAGCTGGACCAGCCACGCCGTCAAGTACGGCAGCCGCGAACTGCTCTTCTGCGAAAAGGACCACGAGGACCATTCCGCCCGGATCGCGTGCCTGGAGGACTACTACCTTCTCCAGCACCAGGGAAGCGGCAACGACTGGCGGATGAGCAACGTCGCGGCGATCCTCGGCATGGACGACGGCGTGATCCAGGACCCGCAGATTTTCTGCAAGAACATTCCCCCCGCGCCCGTGCCGCACCACGGGCGTCATCAGTGCTGGTGCTACATCCCGATTCGCAAAGAGAACCAGGAGCTGATATCGATCACGGACGAGGGGACCATCCTGATCACGTTCGACCCGGGGACGATCACCATCGAGTCCATCATCGGCTGCGGCGTCACCCACTGCGGCAGCGACCACTGGCTGATGCGGGGCCACTGCACCAACGGGGCGCGCAGCCTGGCGGAGGACGAGACCATCATGCAGTTGGGCGGCAACCACTGCCGCGAGGTGGACCCCCGCTCGCCGCACGTCATCCACACGGAGACGGCCAGCTACGGCATCAACAGCCTCATCGAGCCCAAGAAGTTCAGCCCGCAGCAGTTGATGCTCATGGACGCCAACGAGATCGTGCTGGACGTCGGCCGGCCCGACTGGATGGACCACATCAAGCCGCGCCATCTGGGGAAGGTCAACGTCGCGACCGTCGGCGGGAGCGTCCGGGCGATGGCCCTGGCGGAACTGCGGGACGAGTACCTGCTGTTCGTGGCGGAGGGACCCGAGAGCACGAGCCTGTGGGCTCACCGCGCCTGTGCGAGAATGAAGGACTGATGGCCGGGGGAGCGAAGGGGTCCAGCCGGTCGCTGGCCGCCTACGCGGCGGGCGGCGTGCTGCTCGTAGCGGCCGTCACGGCGCTGCTGTGGTACTTCGCCGGCAGCGACGCCGCGAGGCTGGCGGGATCCCCTCACCGCGGCGACCGCCTCCGGGCGATCGACCTGTTGCGTGGCCGGTCGGGCGCCGAGGCACGCCGGGGGCTCTTCGGCCTGTGCTCCGACGCCGATCCGCGTGTGGCCCAGACGGCCGCCTGGGCCCTGGGCGAATACCGCGACGCGCAGAGCGCCTCGCTGCTCCGGCGGATCCTGTCGGACGGCAAGCGGCCGGGACCGCTCCGCGCCGAGGCCGCCACGGCCCTGGGACGATGCCGGCCGATCGATCCGGGCTGGCTGACGGGTCCCCTCGCCAGCGACCCCGACCCGCTCGTCCGGGCCGGCGCCGCCAAGGGGCTCTACCACCTGCGCGACCCCCGGACGGCGCTGCGGCTGACGCGGGCGCTGTCGGACGGCGACGAGCGGGTCCGGCGCGAGGCCATCGGCGCCCTGTACCACATGACGTCCCGGCGCTTCGGCTACCGCCCCGAGCTGCCGCCCGCCCAGCAGCGCGACGAGATCCAGCAGATCGAGGCCTTCGTCCGCGCGGCCCTGCCGCGGTAGCCGCCCCCGGCACGAGGCCGGTGGGTCCCGCCGGGAGCTCCGGCCCGGCGCTTTTCCCTGTCCGGCATCACGAAGGCCTTGACTGGGCCCGATAGGATGGTATAGAGTTTGTGATTCGCGGCCTGCAAAGGTCCTGAGAGGCGACAGCGATGAAGAAGGACATCCATCCGGAATACAACGAGATCACCGTGAAGTGCGCCTGCGGCAACACGTTCCAGACGCACTCGACGGGCGGGGACATCCAGGCGGAGATCTGCTCGGCCTGCCATCCGTTCTACACGGGCAAGCAGAAGTTCGTCGACGCCGCCGGGCGCGTCGAGAAGTTCCGGCGCAAGTACGGCGGCGACTACTTCCGCCAGCCGGACGACAAGAAGTAGCTGTTGCAGCCACCACAACGCCGATGGTCCCCCGTACGCGACTGTCGGCGTTTTCGTATGTCCGCAGGTCGCCCCCGCCGGGCGCCGAGGAATCAGCGGAATAATGGCGGCAAAGCCCGACCCACTCCTGGCGAAGCTCGATGAGCTGGACCGGCACTACGCCGGGACGGCCGAGCAGATGAACGACCCCGCCGTCGCCTCCGATCCCCGCCGGATCGTGGCGCTGGCCAAGGAGCATGCGCGCCTCGGCAAGGTGGTCGAGCCGTACCGGGAGTACCTGCGGCTGGCGGGCGAGGTGGACGAGGCCCGGGCGATCCGGGACGATCCCGACAGCGACGAGGAGATGCGTGCCCTGGCGGCCGCCGAGCTGGAGGAGACCCTCCCCCGCGCCGAGCAGGCCCTGGAGGCCGTCAAGGGGCTGCTGGTGATGAGCGACGACGCGGAGATCGACTCGGTCATGCTGGAGATCCGCGCCGGCACGGGAGGGGACGAGGCGGCGCTGTTCGCCGGCGACCTGCTGGACATGTACCGCCGCTACGCCGAGTCGCGCCGGTGGACGTTCGAGGTCCTCTCGGCCAACGCGACGGAGATCGGCGGCTTCCGCGAGGTGATCGTGAACGTCCGGGGGGAAGGCGTCTGGAGCCGCCTGGGCTATGAGGGCGGCGGGCACCGCGTCCAGCGCGTCCCCAAGACCGAGAGTCAGGGGCGCATCCACACGTCGGCCGCCACCGTCGCCGTCCTGCCCGAGCCGCAGGACGTCGAGGTCGACATCGACTGGGACAAGGAGGTCGTCGAGCACACCAGCCGGGCGAGCGGCCCCGGCGGGCAGAACGTCAACAAGGTCGAGTCCGCCGTCAAGCTGGAGCACCTCGCCACCGGCATCACCGTCTCCATGCGGGACGAGCAGAGCCAGCACAAGAACCGCGCCAAGGCCCGGCGGATCCTCGCCGCCCGCGTCTACGAGCACTTCCGCAGCCGGCAGGTGGCCGAAGAGGCCGCCGCACGCAAGCGCATGGTCGGCTCGGGCGACCGCTCCCAGCGCATCCGAACCTACAACTTCCCCCAGAACCGCTGCACCGACCACCGCCTCAAGCAGGAAACCGCCGACGGGGCCAACTTCAACCTCCAGAACATCCTCTCCGGCGACCTGAACGGCCTGGTCGACGCCCTCGTCTCCTACGACCGCGCCCAGCGCCTGGCGAATCTCTGAGAGCGCGGGCCGCCGCGCAGGGAGCCATCCCTCGTGTGGGAAGGGAGCCGGGGGGGCGTGGCGTCAGTCCACGATCTCGAGCAGGCGCTCGGTCAACTCGACGTGGCGCTGCTTGTCGCGGCGCAGCTCCTCGACCTGGTCCCGCAACCGCGGGTCCTGGACCTTGTCGGCCAGCTCCGTGTACACCGCCAGCGCCTGCTGCTCCTGGTCGAGCAGCGCCTGGAACTGCTCCCGGAGCCGCTCCTGCTCAAGCATTCGCGCCGCCCTCTTCGAGCCGGTGCGCGAGCAGGTCGAGCGTCTCGCGGTGGAGCTTCGTGTCGGCCTGGATGGCCTTGAGAATGGTGTAGACCTCCGACCGCTCCTCCACGTCGAGGCACTCGGAGTGAGCGACCTGGTCGGATGTGGCCGTCAGCGTGGCGGCGAACTGATTCTCCACGCCCGCCAGGAGCTGGACCTCCCCCTGGACACCGTCCTGCCCGTTCGACATCGCCGGACCTCCGCTCGCCGCAGCCGGGAAATGGGACAGGTTCACCGCCCTGCATTATCCCGCGCGCGGGGCCGCAACACAAGCGCCAGCCCCCCGATTTGCCGCCAAAATCAATCGCCTTGCCGGCTCAGATGTGGCAGGTTGGTTTCAGGCGCTCGCCGTGGCTCAGGAGGCTCTCGTCCAGCAGGTGTTTCTCCAGCCGCGCGCGGTCGGCGGCCCAAGCCGGGGCGTCGTACAGGTTCCTCGCCTCCGGGACGTCGGCCGTCATGTCGTACAGCTCGCCGACGTGCAGCCCGGCGTAGTGGGTCGGCTTGCGGCCGGTCGTGATCAGCAGGACGTTGAGCGGTTCGGTCGGCGGCATGGCGTCCGGGCTCCTGTGCTCGTGCCCGGGAAACGAGACCAGCCTGCATCCGCCGGGGACGCAGGCTGCAAGTCATTCGGCGGGTTGGAGTTCTCTAGGAACTGCCCGGAACTGGATTCGAACCAGCACGAGGTATGAACCTCACTAGGCCCTCAACCTAGCGCGTCTGCCAATTCCGCCATCCGGGCAGGAATCGTCCATTACGATACCCTCGCTTGGCGCGGTTTGTCAACCCCGCGCGCCCGGCGTCTCCGGCGGAACCTTCCCCCCGCCGGGCCGTCCAAGCACCCGAGGTGACATGGCCATGCACAGGGGCGTTCCATCGCGCGAGGCGGTGCTGCTGGGCTTGCTTCTGACCGCGCCGGCGGCCGCGGCGAAGGCCGAACCGAGGAGCCCCGCGACGGCCCCGGGCCGGACGTCGGGCCTCCGGGTCACCGGCACCGTCGTGGACGAGGCGGGCCGGCCACTGGCCGGCGCGATGGTGCGGGCGCGCACGGCGTCGATGGGGCGAGCGCTCTGGTGGGCCTTCCAGCCGGGCACGCGGACGGACGCGCGGGGGCGCTTCGAGCTGCCCCTGCCGTTCGCCGGCATCCCCTACACCGTTTCGGCCCGTCTCATGGGACACGTCGCGGCCTCGGCGAAGATCACCCCGGAGCAGGGCGAGACCCTCCGACTGGCGCTTCGCCCGCGGGGCGACACGCACGTGATAGGAGGCACGGTGGTCGACCCGGCCGGGCGGCCGGCGCCGGACACCCTCGTGCGACTCATCGGTGAATACGGCTGGCGAGCCGATGCGCGGACCAACCGGGCCGGCGAGTTCGCCCTCCGCGGGATCGACTCGTACATCGGACAGGCCGTCCCGCTGGTCAGGGCGGGCGGCCGGGTGGCCCGCTTGCGGATCGTGCGGGGCAAGGACAAGGAGCTGAAGCTCCTCCTGGTGAAGCCCGCGCGGCTGAAGGGCGTCGTCCGCGAGAAGCCCGGCGGCCGGGCCGTCCAGGGCGCTACCGTGATCCTCCGTCCCTGGTTCGCCAGCGACTTCCGCATGGAGACGACGGTCGGCGGGGACGGCCGGTTCGAGTTGGGCGGTATCCCGCCGGGCAAGTACAAGGTCACCGCCGTCGCGGCGACGCACTTCCTGCGCCCGCCCCGGGGGATGGACTCGAGTCTGCCGGAGACGTCGCTGGCTCCGGGCGAGGTCCGCGAGGTGACGATCGAGATGCAGCCCGTGGCCACGGCCCGCGGGCGGGTGCTGGATCGCGCGGGGCGTGGCGTGGCCGGGACGCTGGTCGCCATTCGGTCGACGTGGCTGGGGGATTACCGCGACCAGAACCGCTACGTCCGCACCGACGGACACGGGCGCTTCGCCATCGCCACTGGGCACACCGGGGAGAGGCTGCCGCTGGTGGCCTACTCGGCGCGGCACGGGCTGGCGCGAGTCCAGCTCCCGCCGCTCGAGCCGGGGCAGGTCCACGACGGCGTGCTCCTG
>CAZXOC010000158.1:15360-16929 GCA_964642165.1 uncultured Planctomycetaceae bacterium
GCGAGTCCAGCTCCCGCCGCTCGAGCCGGGGCAGGTCCACGACGGCGTGCTCCTGACGCTGCCGGGCGCGGCTCGCGTCCGGGGCATCGTGACCGGCCCCGCGGGCCGGCCCATCAAGGGCGTGGTCTGCACGATCGGGCATGTTTACAGCATCTCGGCAACTACGGGCGCAGGGGGCCGCTTCGACCTCGGCCGCGTCCCGTGCGCCCCCGGCGCGCGCCCGAAACCCCCCGCTGTCTTCCATGCGCCCCGGCCCCCCACCTATTCGTTCGACAGCGTCTCCCGTCCCGTGCGATCGCTCGAGACCGCCCCTCGGTTCTTCCACCACCGGCGGCTGGGGGTGGACCTCCGGCCGGATCGCGACCTGGATCTCATCGTTCGGTTGGAGCCGGCGCAGCTGCTCTGTCTCCACGGGACGGTGGTCGACCGCGGCGGCCGCCCGATCCCCGGGGCGAAGGTGCTCCTGCTTACGGGCGACGCCAACGAGGCCAACTGGCGGCACACGGTCAGCCCGGTCGGGATGGGCGGCAGTTTGGACATGCGCCGGAGGGCGACCACGCTCGGCGCCACGAAGACCGACGACAAGGGGCGGTGGCGTTTCCTCACGGTGCGGGAGAACGGCGAGGCCATGCCCATGGGCGACCGCCACACGGACTGGACGCGGTACTGCATCGGCGTGGCGACCGCCGCCGGCAACCACATGCTCGTGCGCAACATCGTCGTGCCGCCGGGGCAGACGCGGCTCGAGCGGAAGATCGGCCTCGCCGCCGCCGTGCCCGACGTGCTCGCGGCGCTGCGGCGGGTCCAGGGCGCCGCGGCGGGCCAGGGGGACCGCCCCGCGCTGCCCGCGCTGCGGGAGCTCACCGGCAGGTCGTTCCGCGGCGCCGACGAGGCGCTGGCGTGGTGGTGGCAGGAGCCCTTGGCGCCGGCGAGGCCGGAGGAGGCCGATCTCGATGCCGCCCGGCTCGAGAAGCTCTGGGAGGCGCTGGGAGGCGACGTGTCCGCCCGCGCCTACCAGGACGCGCTGGCCCTGGCCGGCGGCGGGCAGCGGGCAGCACACTTCATCGCCGAGCGCCTCCGGCCGATCCCCAACGACGCGAATCACGTGCGGATGCTCGTCGGCGACCTCGATCACGAGCGGTACGCGGTGCGCCGAAGGGCCTACGAAGGGCTCTGTCGCATCGGCAGGATCGCGGCACCCGCGCTGCGGGACGCGCTGACGCGCGAGCCCTCGGAGGAGATGAGCCTGCGGGCGAAGGAGCTGCTTGCGGCGTGGGATCGCCCCTACCCCGTCCTGCCCGAGGCGCGGCGGGCCGCCCGGGCCCTTCGCGTCCTGGCGCTCATCGGGTCGCCCGAGGCCGCGAGGACCCTCGAGACCCTCGCCCGGGGAATGCCGCGAGCCCTGCTGACCGAGCACGCCAAGGCCGCCCTGCGACACGCCAAGAGAAAGGCAAGCCGACCCCCCCGCCCCGGCGAAGACGCGGCCGGCAAGCCGGCCCGCTAAACGGCGCACCGCTGTCCGCCTTCGCTCCGGTGTTTAGCGGCGGGCCTTGGCCCGCGCGTTTCCCC
>CAZXOC010000159.1:0-1958 GCA_964642165.1 uncultured Planctomycetaceae bacterium
CCGGGACGAAGAAGCCGATCAGCAGCGTTCGGAAGTAGACCCCCGGGGGAATCCCCGGCCGGCGGACGGCCGGGCGCGCGCCCGGACGCTCCGTCGCTGCCGCCGCCGGTGATCCGCCGGCAGTACGTCTGATCAACGACGCGATCAGCCCTCTTCGATGATCTTCAGCCCCATCAGGTTGGCCAGGTGCCGCAGGGTCTCCATGTGATCACCGTAGAACACCACTCGGTGCAGCAGGGTCATGGCGTCCTCCGTGTCCAACGCGCTGCTCCAGCCGGCCGCCATCCTGGACGCGTCGCGGACCTCGGTGACGATCTGCGTCCGACAGCCGTGCACGGCCCTCTTGGGTACCTCGATGATCTTGCCCGTCGACGCGAGGATCGACTCCAGGTTGACCATCTTCATGCGGGTGACGACCTGGCCGAGACGGTACTGCACCTCGGGGACGCAGCCGTCGCCTCGCACCTCGGAATGGCCTCGCAGGAGGTAGGGCGCCGGCTTGCCGTCCGGGCCGTCCATCTTGAGCGGGGCCGTGCAGTGGGCAGTCCACAGGGCGTTCTTTGCGGTATCGAAGGTGGCGTTGCCCTGGAAGCCGGGACGTTCGACGACGTACTGCATCAGGAGCATCGTCAGCAACGAGTCCATGTCTCCTTCGCAGGCCGCCGGAACGCCGCGGTCGCGGAGCCGGGCAAACGCCAGGCAGGGGAATCCCCGCGACAGCCATCCCATGCACGTACCGATGGCCAGTCCGTCCACCTGCTGCTCCCGCACGAGCCGGTCCAGGGCGACGCTGACCCGGGCCGCCTTGGCAATGTCCTGCTTGTCCGGCTCGACGATCTCCTTGGCGCCCTTGGTCCAGGCATCGATCTCGGCTTGAACGGCCTCGGCATCCACTTCCTGGATCAGCTTGTCCATGTCCTTCAATTCGTACGCCACGACGTCGGCGCCGAAGCACTTCTTGATCTTGTCGGGCGAGCGGGCCGCCTTGGTGCCCCGGGCCGGAGGGAACAGCATGATCCGGGTCCGTCGCATCATGGGAATCGCTCGCAGCAGGCGCAACGCGCGCTCCAGTTCATCGTAGTCGCTGCTGGCCAACAGCGCAACGCGATGCCCCTTGCGGAGCCATCGCGGGGCGTACATCCAATCATGGCCGCTGGCGGGCAGTGAGAAGACGGCCAGCGGACGGCCCGCATCGAGCACGGGGCCGATCACGCGCATCATGGCGAAGTTCTGCACATTGATCGCCAGGACCGGTGCGTCCGGTCCCGACCGGTCGAGCAGGGCCTTCGTCTGCTGGGGGCTGCGCGACTCGCCGATGAGCAATTCGATGTTCCCCAGCGCCTTTTCCGCTTCGGCAAGCCGCGTCTTCATGGCCGCGATCTGCTTGGAATCGGCGCCCCAATTGCGGTCTACCGGCTGCGGGTTGCCGGTGAACACAACGCAGATCCGCGACTTGTTGCGGGGCCGCGGCGGCGGCGCCTCGGCCGCCCGCGCGTGCGTCCACGGGGCCCCCGCGAGCATCAGCCCTCCTGCGACGCCCGCCCCCAGAAACTGTCTCCGCGTGCATTGTTCACACATGGTGACGCCCTTTCTGCAAAACACGACCGTCGAGTACCGGGTCCAGGCCTCCCGGGCACGCTGGGCCCACGCAAGCAGCCCGTGGCGCGTCATTATCGTCCTCGGCCGACGCACCTGTCAAGAAAGACGATTGTTGCGGGTCCGAGCGTGTGCGACAGCTTCTCCTGCCAGGAAAAGCCGTCGCACACACCTGTGGGCTTGGGCACGATTTGCCTTGGGCGGGCGCGCTAGGATGTGTAGACTGAGCGTTTCATGCTCCGCAGCAGTTGATGCCGGAAATGGCCACATGGTCGGACGGTCCCTGACAACCTGCCTTGTCCTCTTGAGCCACCTGGCCGGTGCGGCGCCGGGCCTGAAGGGCTTCGCCCTCTGCTTTGGTC
>CAZXOC010000159.1:2058-16907 GCA_964642165.1 uncultured Planctomycetaceae bacterium
CGGCGGGCCGCCCGGGCCACCCGCAGCCCATCCCCCACAACCCCATCTCCACCACCGTTCTGCTGATCTGATCCCGCGCTCGCTTCCTTCCTGAGTGCGGGCGTTCGTCGCCCTGAGCTGCGCGTTCTGCGCGGCCTCCTCATGTGTGGGAGATCCCCACGGTGGGTCCCCGAGCCATAGGAGCAGGCCATGTTCTCCAGGTGGATCTGTACCAAGACGTGCATCTTGACCGCCCTGCTGGCCGGCTGCGGCCGACCGGAGTGGGGGCCGTCGCTCCCGCAGCGCCGTCCGCTGGGCGCGGAGTACGTTGCGATCGGCGCGGCGGAGCGCCCCCACGGCGTGCCTCCCGCCGGCGTCGCCGCGAGGATTCCCGTCGAGCCCACGGACCAGTTGACGCTGCGGACGGCGCTGGCATTGGCGCTGGCGCGGAACCCGGAGCTGGCGAGCTTCGGCTGGTCGGTGCGGGAGGCGGAGGCCCAACGCCTCCAGGCGGGTCTGCTGCCCAATCCGGAGCTGGAAGCGGAGTTCGAGAACTTCGGCGGTTCGGGCGAGTTCCGCGGCACTCGGGCCCTCGAGACGACGATCGCCCTGGGGCAGCTCATCGAGTTGGGCAGCAAGCGCGAGAAGCGGATGCGGCTGGCGGACCAGGAGGCCAAGCTGGCCGGCTGGGACTACGAGGCCAAGAGGCTGCAGGTCCTGACGGATGTGGCGAAGCAGTTCGCCGGGGTCCTCGCGCTCCAGGAGAAGCTCGAACTGGCCCGGGAGGGGTCGGACCTTGCCCAGGAGGCTTTGGACGTGGTGGGCAAGCAGGTGGACGCGGGCAAGGCCGCGCCGCCCGAGAGCCAGAGGGCCCGTGTGGAAGTCGCTTCGGCCCGGATCGGGGTGGCCCGCGCCGAGCGCGAGCTGGCCGCGGCCCGGCACAGGCTGGCGGCGACGTGGGGCGCTCAAGCGCCCGCGTTCGCTCGCGCCGTCGGGCGCCTCGAGGAGCTTGTCGTTCCCCCGTCTCGGGACGTGCTGGCGCCGAAACTCGCGCAGAACCCGGACGTGGCCCGCTGGGAGACGGAACGCGCCCGGCGACGTGCCTCTCTCGCCCTGGAGCAGGCCCGGGCCGTGCCCGACGTGAAGCTGGGCGTGGGCTACCGTCACTTCCGCGAGACGGAGGACAACGACAGGGCGCTCCTCATGACGGTCGGCGTTCCCCTGCCCCTCTTCGACCGGAACCAGGGGGGCATTCGCAAGGCGCGGATGTCGCTGCTCAAGGCGAAGGCCGAGCAGCAAGCCGCCCGGGTCAAGGCCCGCGCCGACTTCGAGGAAGCCTACCAGGCCCTGGCCGGTGCCCATGCCGAGGCCGTGTCGCTCCGCGAGGAGGTCCTGCCCGCGGCCCGGCGAACCTACCAGGTCGCGCGCGAGTCGTTCCGCCAGGGCAAGAGCGGCTACCTCGGCCTGCTGGACGCCCAGCGAACGCTGATCGAGGCGAAGGCGCAGTTCGTCGAGGCATTGGCCTCGTATCACCAGGCCGTCGTGACCGTGGAGGGCCTGATCGGCGAGGCCATCCATCCCTCGGACCAGACCAAGCCAGAAGCAAAGGACAAGACCCATGAATCGCAAGAGTAGCGTTGTCGTGCTTGCCTCCGTCGTCGCGGGCCTCGTGCTGACGGGCGTCGGTGCGTGGCAGTTCGGGCTGCCGTCGACCGGTCGCCTCTGGGCCCAGGCCCCGGGCGGCGAGCACAGCCGGCAGGACGAGGAGGACCACGAAGGCCACGATGCCCCCAGCCATGGGCAAGCCGAACCCCACGACCACGACGACGACGATCATGACGCGCCCGACGGGGCTGCCGAACATGCCGGCCATGAGGAGGGCGAAGGCCCCGAGGACCACGGCCACGAAGAAGAGCCGCAGGATGCGCACCAGCACGGGGATGCCGCGCACGAGGAGGACTTGGGCGCGGTCAAGCTGACGCCGTCGCAGATGCGGAAGGCGGGCGTCGCGCTGGCGGTGGCCGGTCCCGGGACCATCGACAGGACGGTCCGGGTGCCGGGGGAGATCGTCATCAACGCCGACACCGCGGCGCACATCGTCCCCCCGGCCGGGGGCGTCGTGCGGGCCGTGATGGTCAAGGTCGGGGACCGCGTCGAGGCCGGGGACGTGATGGCCGTCCTGGAGAGCGCCGTGCTCGGCGAGGCGAAGACGCAGTACCTCGCCCAGTGGAACGAGCTGAGCTGCTGCGGGATTGACCTGGCCCGCGCCGAGGCGCTGCACGGCAGCACGCGGAAGCTGCTGGACGTGCTCGCGAAGTCGCCGACGCTCGATGAGCTGCGCGAGTTGACGTTCACGGACGTGGGCCAGGGGCACAGCAAGCTGATCGCAGCGTACGCGGAGGTGGTCTTCGCCGAGGCGGAATACGATCGAGAGAAGAAGCTCGTCGAGCAGAACATCTCGCGCAAGGCGGACCTGCTGACCGCGGAGAACGCCTACAAGAAGGCCTTCGCCGCCCTCGTCGCGACGCGAGGCGAGCTCGCCTTCGGGACGCGGCGAGCCCTGCTGGAGGCGCAGCGCTCTCGCCAGAACACCGAACTGCAACTGCGCGCCGCCGACCGGAAACTGCACCTGCTGGGCCTGTCCGCCGCGGACGTCGCCTCCCTCCGTCGTGCTCTCAGCGGGGATGGCTCCTGCGGCGCGGATTGCAGCGACCCCAACTGCGCGACGTGCAAGGCCGGCCGGGCGACGACCGGGAAAGCACACAACCACGCCCTGGAAGAACAGCTCGGCCTGTATTCGGTTCGGGCTCCATTCCGCGGGACGGTCATCGAGAAGCATATCACGCTCGGGGAGAAACTCGCGGACGACGCCGACGTGTTCACCATCGCGGACATGAGCACCGTGTGGGTGGACCTCAGCGTCTACCAGAAGGACCTGCCGAGCGTTCGGCGGGGCCAGGCGGTGCGGATCATCGTCGGCTCGGGCGCGCCCGACGCCCAAGGGAAGATCGCCTTCGTCTCGCCGGTTGTGGACGAGAACACCCGCACCTGCACCGCGCGCGTCGTGCTGCCCAACCCGGACGGAAGCCTGCGGCCGGGGCTGTTCATCACGGCCGAGCTGGACGCGGGGCAGACCCGCGCTGCCGTGCTCGTGCCCAAGGAGGCGGTCCAGCGCATCGGGGAGGAACGGGTCGTGTTCGTGCCCACAGCCGCGGGGTTTGTGCCCAAGCCCGTGGCGCTCGGGCGGCAATCGCGCACGCACGCAGAGGTCATCTCCGGGCTGTCCGCCGGGGACCGGTACGTTGCCGGGGGCGCCTTCGAGCTGAAGGCCAAGCTCGTCACGAGCGGCCTGGGCGCCCACGCAGGCCACGGGCACTGAGCGGGGCTCGTCACAGCCGAACTTACGGAAGGAAACGGTCATGAAGGATCGGCCGGGACTGGAAGACAGACTGATCGACACGTCCCTGCGAACGCACGGGCTCGTCACGATCGCCATCCTGGGCGTGATCGGCTACGGCATCTACGAGTACACGCAGATGCCGGTCGACGCCTTCCCCGACATCTCGCCCATCATGGTGCCGGTGTTCGCCGAGGCGCACGGCATGGCCCCGGAGGAGATCGAGCGCCTGATCACCTACCCGATCGAGACGGCCATGAACGGCCTGCCGGGCGTGACGCAGATCAAGTCCACCTCGGCGTTCGGCATGGCTGTCGTGTACGTCTACTTCGAGGAAGACACGGACATCTACTTCGCCAGGCGGCTCGTAGGCGAGCGACTGGCCGCCGCGATGTCCGACCTGCCCGAGATGCACGACCCGCCCACGCTCGGGCCGATCTCCACCGGGCTGGGGCAGATCTTCATCTACTACCTGACCGCCGAGGAGGGCATCCACACCGACGGCAAGGAGACCGACACCTACCTGCGAGAGCTGAACGACTGGGTCGTCAAGCAGCAGCTCCAGAGCGTCCCGGGCGTCACCGACGTGCTCTCCGTCGGCGGCCACGTGCTGCAATACCAGATCCGCGTGGACCCCTACGCGCTGCGGAAGTACGACCTGACGCTGGCCGAGCTGGTCGAGGCCGTCCAGAGCAACAACCGGAACGTGGGGGGGCAGTTCCTCGTGATCGGCTCGGAGGAGCACCTCGTCCGCGGGCTGGGCCTGCTGAAGGACCTCGAGGGCATCCGCAACGTGCCGCTGAAGGTCGTCGACGGGACGGCGGTGCGCGTGGGCGACGTCGCGGAGGTCGCCTACGGCAAGGAGATCCGGCGCGGCGTGGTCAGCCGGGACGGCAAGGAGGAAGTCGTCTCCGGCATGGTGCTGAAGCTCTACGGCGAGAACACGTCGGAGGTCATCGACCTGCTCTACCAGAAGGTCGCCGAGGTGCAGAAGTCCCTGCCCAAGGGGGTGAAGCTCGTGGCCTATTACGAGCAGGCCGAGCTCGTCGCGGAAGCTACCTGGACCGTCAAGAAGGCGCTGCTGATCGGGGCGGCCCTGGTCGTCCTGACGCTGACGGTGTTCCTGGGCAACCTGCGAACGGCGTTCATCGTGGCGCTGTCCCTGCCGATCTGCACGTTGATCGCGGTGATCTTCATGGGCCGCTACCACGTGTCGGCCAATCTGATGTCGCTCGGGGGGATCGCCATCGCCATCGGCATGCTGGGCGACGGGGCGGTCGTGATGGTGGAGAACATCTACCGCCACCTGGGCAAGGCCGGAAACGCCGGGCGCAGCAAGCTCCAGGTCGTGCACGAAGCGGCCCGGGAGGTGGCCCGGCCGATCGTGTTCTCCATCAGCATCATCATCCTCGTCTTCCTGCCGATCTTCGCCCTGGAGGGGGTCGAGGGGAAGATGTTCCGCCCGCTGGCGTTCACGATCTGCTTCGCGCTGCTGGGCTCGATGGCCACGGCCCTGATCGCCGCGCCGGTGCTCTCGATGTACCTGCTGAAGCTCAGGGAGCGTCGCGAGTTCGTGCTGCTGAGGGCGTTGAAGGCGATCTACCGGCCGCTGTTGGCCTGGGCGATCCGCCTGCGCCTCCCGGTGGCGCTGTTGGCCCTGGCCGGGTTCATCGCGGCCCTTCTGGTCCTCCCGCACATCGGCACGGAGTTCGTGCCCACGCTGGAGGAAGGCTCCGTCCTCATCGGCGTGACGATGGCGCCGTCGATCTCGCTGGAGAAGGCCACCGAGACGGTCGTCAAGCTCGAGCGGGAGATCATGAAGTACGGGGAGGTGAAGGAGGTCGTCTCCCGCATCGGCCGGCCCGAGGCGGGCAGTCATCCGCACCCCGTCAACTACGCGGAGGTCCACATCGAGCTGAGGGACCGGGGCGAGTGGCCCACCTACCGGACGAAGGCGGACCTCGTCGCGGCGCTCAACGAGAGGCTCTCCGAGTACCCCGGCGTACAGCTCAACTTCACCCAGCCGATCCAGAACGCCTTCGACGAGCTGCTGAGTGGGACGAAGGCCCAGCTCGCCATCAAGGTGAAGAGCATGTACGGCGGGGACCTGGAGGGGCTCCGCGAGCAGGCCGACCGCATCAGCGCCGCCATCGAGAACGTCGAAGGCCTGGTGGACCTGTCGGTCGAGCAGAGCTTCGGCCAGCCGCAGGTGCAGATCGTCGCCGACCGTGCGCAGTGCTCCCGTCACGGCGTCGCCGTCAGCAGCATCATGGAGATCGTCGAGTTGGCGATCGGCGGGGAGGTGATCGACAGCCTGTACCTGCACACGCGACGGTTCGGCATCCACGTGCGATTCCAGGAGCCGTACCGTGCGGACGTCGAGGCCATCCGGAACATCTGGGTCCCGACGGACAGCGGCGCACGGATCCCCTTGTCGCAAGTCGCCGAGGTCAAGCAGATCACCGGCCCGATCCAGATCAACCGGGAGAGGAACCAGCGCCGCTGGGTGGTCCAGGCCAACGTCCGCGGGCGGGACCTGGGCAGTGTGTTCCGGGACGTGCGCCGGGCGATCGAGGACAAGGTGAAGCTGCCCCCGGGCTACTTCGTGGAGTACGGCGGGCAGTTCGAGAACCAGCAGCGGGCGATGGCCCGGCTGTCCATCATCGTGCCCATCGTCATCGCGGGCGTGTTCCTGATGCTCTGGATGACCTTCGGATCGCCCCGGCACGCGCTGATCATCCTGATCAACGTGCCCCTGGCGCTCATCGGCGGGGTCTTCGGCCTGCTGGTGACGGGGGAGTACCTGTCGGTGCCGGCCTCGGTGGGATTCATCGCCTTGTTCGGCATCGCCGTGCAGAACGGCCTGGTGCTGGTGGGCACGATCCGCCAACTCCGCCAACGGGGAATGGAGCTTGCCCAGGCGCTCATCGAGGGCGGCTTGCTCCGTCTGCGACCCGTGTTGATGACGGCCGTCACGACCATCCTGGGCCTGCTGCCGCTGCTGCTGTCCTCGGGCATCGGCTCGGAGGTGCAGCGCCCCCTGGCCGCGGTCGTCGTCTTCGGGCTGACGACGTCGACGTTGCTGACACTGTTTGTGATTCCAGCCGTCTACGGGTGGTTCGAGGGCAAGGCCCACCGCCTCGATAACGGCGCGATTCGAGGAGACAAGGAATGAGGTTCCCCGCAGGTCCCGGTGTGGTGGTGTCGGTCCTGGCCACGGCCCTTCTGTCGGGCTGTCAGCACGGGAAGAACCTGACCGCCGCCGGCGAGGTGACGGTGCAGCCCGTCTCGACGAAGACGGTGCGCGTGGTCTGGGCCGAGGCGTGGCAGGACGGCGAGTACACCGTCGTCAGGGGGGGCCTCATGCGCCGAGGCATCTCGGCCTATCCCCTCACCGGCCACGTCGACGTCCGGTTCGTCGACGCCGACGGCCACGTCGTGCGGCACGCCAGCTCGCGCGAGGTGGGCATCCGCAGGTCAACGCCGGGCAAAGGACCCAGGCTGTCGCCCTTCGAGCTTCGTCTGAAGTTCCGCCCGGCGGCGGGCAGCACGGCCGTGGTGGCCTACCACGCGGGCGCGCACGAAAGATAGGCGCCTGTCCGGCGCCGGTCATCCGGCGTCACGCCGGGCCCTGCCACCGGACGAAGGCCTCGATGGCCTCGTACTCGGCCAGGCCGAGGCGGTCGTAGAGCTTCGCCGTCGCGCGGTTGCGCTGCTCGGCGCGCTGCCAGAACTCGCGCTCGTCGGAGCCGGGGAACAGGGCCTTGTCCTTCTGCGATTCGTGCCGGAAGACGGCGTCGATCTTCCGGCGCAGCTCCTGCGGGCCCAGCGGGACGGCCATGTCGATCTGGTGCGGCTCCCACTCCTGCCACGCCCCGCGATACAGCCACACCTCGCATGGGGCGAACCAGTCCTGGTCGCCGACGCGCTCGATGGCCCTCAGCACGGCGTTGAGGCACGTGCGGTGCGTGCCGTGCGGGTCGGACAGGTCGCCGGCGGCGTAGAGCTGGTGCGGCCGGACCCGCTCCAGCAGGTCCGCCAGGATGCGGACGTCGTCCTCGCCGAGGGGCTTCTTGCGGACGCGCCCGGTCTCGTAGAACGGCAGGTCGAGGAAATGGAGGTTCTCGAGGGGCACGCCGCAGTGGCGCGCCGCGGCGCGGGCCTCGCCGTAGCGGATGAGGGCCTTGACCTTCTGCACCTCGGCGCTGTCGGTCTGCCCGGGCTTCTTGTGGCGGAGGAACTCCTCCATGTGCTGCTCGACGCCGGCGGAGTGCCCGCGGTCGATGCCGAAGATGCGGTTGAAGGCCTCGGCGAAGTCGGCGAAGCGGATCGCGTCGTCGTCGAACACCGCGAGGTTGCCGGACGTCTGGTAGGCCACGTGCACGTCGTGGCCCTGCTCGACGAGGCGGATGATCGTCCCGCCCATGGAGATGACGTCGTCATCGGGATGCGGGCTGAAGATCAGCACCCGCTTGGGGTAGATGGTGTCGGTGGGGCGGTCCACGTCGCCCGGCTGCTTCTCCTCCCGCGGCTTGCCGCCCGGCCAGCCCGTGATCGACCGCTGAAGCTCGCGGAAGACCCGCAGGTTGATCTGGTACGCCGGGCCGTGCTCCGCCAGCAGGTCCTGGAGGTGGTTCTCGTTGTAGTCCTCGTCGGTGAGCTTGAGGATCGCCTTGTCGCTGCGGCGCGCCAGCCAGATGACCGCCTGGCGGATCGTGCGGTCGGACCAGGGAACCGACCCGAGCACCCACGGGCTGCCGAAGCGCGTCAGCTTCGCCGCGGCGGCTTCGTCCAGGTAGACCTCCGCGGCCCCGTGGCGCTGGAGGAAGCTCGCGGCGACGGCCGACGAAACCTCGCCCTCCACCGCCCGGGCGATCACCGGCGCCTTGCCCTCGCCGAAGGCCATCAGGACGACACGGCGGGCCTCCAGGATCGTGCCGACGCCCATGGTGATCGCCCGGCGGGGGACGTGGGCCTCGCCGAAGAAGTCGCCCGCGGCGTCGGTGCGGGTGACGCGGTCGAGCCAGATCAGGCGCGTGCGGCTGTCCGGCGGCGAGCCGGGCTCGTTGGCGCCGATGTGCCCGCTGCGCCCGATGCCGAGAAGCTGCAGGTCGATCCCCCCGGCCGCCTCGATGGCCCGCTCGTACGCGGCGCACGACGCGGCGACCTCCTCCGGCGGGACCGTGCCGTCGGGGACGTGCACGCGGGCCGGGTCGATGTCCACGTGGTCGAAGAGGTGCTCGGCCATGTAACGCCGATGGCTCTGGAGCTCCCGCGGCCGCAGGGGGTAGTGCTCGACGAGATTGAACGTCACGACGTTGCGGAAGCTCAGGTCTTCCTGGCGGTGCAGGCGGACGAGCTCGGCGTAGACGCTCATGGGCGTCGAGCCGCTGGGCAGCCCCAGCACGCACGTCTCGTTGCGATCGGCCTTCTCGCGGATCAGGCGGGCGATCTGGCCGGCGACGGCGAGGCTCGCTTCCGGCGAGTCGTCGAACACGCGGGTGGGGATCTTCTCGAATCTCGTCAGGGCATCTGGGTCGGCGGGGGTCATCGCACGGCGTCCTTCCTGCCGGCGCCGAACGCGGCGCCTCGCTCCTTTCTAGCGCCTCCGGGCCGGGCGTGCAAGCTCCCCGCCGCGATTTGCGGCGTTGCCGGCGACCCCGGGCCGCGCCTATCATGTCGCCCATGCCCGAGCTGATCGACACGCACTGCCACCTCGCGCACGGCCGCCTGCGCCAGCAGGTCGACGCCGTCCTCGAGCGGGCCCGCGCCGCGGGGGTCGGGCGGATGGTGTGCGCTGCCGGGACGGTTCACGAGTCCAAGGGGGCGCTGTCGGTCGCCCGGGGGCAGGAGGGCGTGTGGTGCATGGCCGGGGTGCACCCTCACGACGCGCAGGGCGCCTCGGCGGGCTACCTTGCGGCCGTCGAGCGGCTCGCGGGCGAGGCGAAGAACGTGGCGGTGGGGGAGGTCGGGCTGGACTACCACCACGACCATTCCCCGCGCGAGGACCAGCGGCGGGTCTTCGCGGAGCAGCTCGCCCTGGCGAGGCGGCTGGGCAAGCCCGTCGTGATCCACACGCGCGAGGCGTTCGCGGACACGATGGCGATCCTCCACGAGGCCGGCGTCGACGCCGCCCGCGTGGTGTTCCACTGCTGCACCGAGCCGGCCGACAACGTCCGGGCGGCGCTGGACATCGGCGCGGCGATCAGCTTCAGCGGCATCGTGACGTTCCGCAACGCGGGCTACCTGCGCGAGGCCGCGGCGATCGTGCCCGACGAGCGCCTGCTGATCGAGACGGACAGCCCGTTCTGCTCGCCCGAGCCGGTCCGCAAGGTGCGGACGAACGAGCCGGCGAACGTGGCGCACGTCGCCGCCTGCCTGGCCGGCGTGCGGAACACCACGCCCGAGGCCCTCGCCGAGCGGACCACCGCCAACGCGGTCCGCTTCTTCGGGCTGGCGTCCTGAGCAGGCGCCCCTGCCCGGCAGGGCCCGCCCCTGCCCGAAAACGCCCCGTGTCGGCTTGGCCGCGGCGCGACGGATGCGTAAGATACCGCAGGCCGGCCGGGCGATGATGCGTCACGGTTCGGCGTACTACGGCATGTGGACGTCGATGGGCCTGCACGGGCGGTTCGGCGAAATCGCCCGTGCTTGGTGCTGCGCGCGGGCAGCCGCGAGAGCCCGCTCACCCGCGCGCAGAGACGGAAGGATGTTCCGGCAGGTCCTGCAAGACGAGCAGCTCCTCGCCGCGGTCGATCGCCTCGGCGCCGGGAAGACCCTGCGCCTGGCGGGCGTGTGGGGCTCGGCTGCGCCGCTGGTTGCCGCGGCGCTGGGGCGTCTGGCGAGCAGGCCGGTCCTGCTGGTGACGGCGCACATGGACGCCGCCGACGACGCCGCCGACGACATCGAGGTCCTCACCGGCACGGCGGCGCACCTGTTTCCGGCGTGGGAGGTGGACGTCGGCAGCGACCACCTCAACGACGAGATCACGGGCGAGCGTCTTCGGGTTTGCAGCCTGCTGGTGTCGAACGCGGCCATGCGCGACAAATCCGTGGAGTTCCTCGTCGCGCCGACCATGGCGCTGCTCCAGCCGGTCCCCACGCCGCAAGCCCTGGAGGCCGGTCGCCTCGCGCTCGAGATCGGCGCCGAGCATGACATCGACGCCCTCTGCGCCTGGCTCGTGGACGCCGGCTTCGAGCGCGTCGACCAGGTCGACCAGCAGGGCGAATTCGCCCGGCGGGGGGGTATCGTCGACGTCTTCCCCTCCGGCGCGGGCCAGCCGGTGCGGGCGGAGCTCTTCGGCGACGAGATCGAGTCCATCCGCCACTTCGACCTGGACACGCAGCGCTCGACCGAGCAGCTCGGGCGGTACACGGTGACGGGCCTGTCGGCCGGGCTGGACGCCGCAGACGACAGGACGACCCACCTGCTGAGCTACCTGCCGGACGGGGCGATCGTGTGCCTGATCGAGCCCGAGGCGGTCACGGAGCTGGCCGGGCAGCTCTACGACCGCACGCGAGACATCGAGGGGCGGGTAGCGGCGGCGATGCTCCGACCCGAGGACGTCCTGACGCAGTTCGGGCGCTTCGCCCTGCTGGAGCTGAGCCCCTTCGGCGGCGACGGGCGCCAGCCGCAGGGCGCCCCGGACACCGTCTCCCTGGGGGTCCGCTCCCTCCAGCGACTGGGCATCGGCACGCACGAGGCGCTGAGCGAGCTGACGCAGCTTTCGGACGTGGCGGACGTCTGGGTGTACTGCGAGAACCCCGCCGAGCGGGACCGCCTCGTCGAGCTGCTCAAGGCCCAGCACCCGGAGCTGGCGCTGCGGCTGCACACGGCCATCGGGCACATCGCCAGCGGCTTCTACTGGCCCGGGCGGAGGCTGGTGGCCGTCGGGCACCACGAGGTCTTCCGGCGGTACGCCAAGCGCCGGCGGATCCGCCGCGTCCGCGCCGGCCGCCCGATCGAGTCGATGCTGGACCTGACCGAGGGCGAGCACGTCGTGCACGTCGCCCACGGCATCGCGAGGTTCGAGGGGCTCAAGCTCCTCGAGCGCGACGGGCGGACCGAGGAGTTCCTCGCGCTGAAGTTCGACGGGGGCACCGTCCTGCACGTGCCCGCCAGCCGCATCGACCTCGTCCAGAAGTACGTGGGCTCGCACAAGTTCCGCCCGAGCCTCAGCCGCCTGGGCGGGTCGCTCTGGCAGCGGCAGAAGGGCCGGGTCACCGAGGCCGTCAAGGACCTCGCCGCCGAGATGCTCCGCGTCCAGGCCCTGCGACGCACCCGACCCGGCATGAGCTACCCCAAGGCCACCGACTGGCAGCGAAAGTTCGCCGACGAGTTCATCTACACCGAGACGGAGGACCAGCTCGCGACGATGCGCCAGCTCGAGCAGGACATGGCCGAGCCGCGCCCGATGGACCGCCTCCTGTGCGGCGACGTGGGCTACGGCAAGACCGAGCTGGCGATGCGGGCGGCGTTCAAGACCGTCGAGGCCGGGCGCCAGGTCGCCGTCCTCGTGCCCACGACGGTGCTCGCCGGGCAGCACCTGCGGACCTTCCGCGAGCGCATGGCGGACTACCCCGTCGAGGTCGAGGCCCTCAGCCGCTTCCGCACACCCAGCGAGCAGGCGAGCATCTGCTCGCGCCTGCGGCACGGCAAGATCGACATCCTCATCGGCACGCACCGCCTGCTCAGCGGCGACGTGGACTTCGCCGACCTCGGGCTGGTCGTCATCGACGAGGAGCAGCGCTTCGGCGTCGCCCACAAGGAGCACCTCAAGCAGATGCGCGCGACCGTGGACGTCCTGACGATGACGGCCACCCCCATCCCCCGCACGCTGCACATGGCCCTGCTGGGGCTGCGCGACATCAGCTCGCTGACCACCCCGCCGCTCGACCGCCGCGCGATCCACACCGAGGTCTGCCACTACAACGAGCGCCTCGTCCGCCAGGCGGTCCTCCGCGAGCTCAACCGCCAGGGGCAGGTCTTCTTCGTCCACAACCTCGTCCGCGACATCGACGGGATCGCCGAGCGACTCCGCGAGCTCGTCCCCGAGGCCCGCATCGAGTACGCCCACGGGCAGATGAAGGAACGCCGGCTCGAAAAGACCATGCTCCGCTTCGTCCGCCAGGAGATCGACGTGCTCGTCTGCACGACCATCATCGAGTCCGGGCTGGACATCCCGACGGCCAACACCATGGTCATCCACGAGGCCGACCGGTTCGGCCTGGCCGGCCTGCACCAGCTCCGCGGGCGCGTCGGGCGCTACAAGCACCGCGCGCACTGCTACCTGCTGCTCCCGGAGCGGCGCAGCGTCTCGGCCGTGGCGGCCAAACGCCTCAAGGCCATCGAGGAGTTCTCCGACCTCGGCGCGGGCTTCCAGATCGCCATGCGCGACCTGGAGATCCGCGGGGCGGGCAACATCCTCGGGCGCGAGCAGAGCGGGCACATCGCCGCGGTGGGCTACGAGCTGTACTGCCAGCTCCTCGAGCGCGCCGTCCGCGACATGCGAGGCGAGCCGCAGCCCGAGACGCCCGACTGCCACATCGAGGTCGGCATCGACGCCTACATCCCACGCTCCTACGTGCCCTCCCAGCGCCAGCGGATGGAGATCTACCGCCGCCTGGCCCGCTGCCACGCCGCCGAGGAGCTCGCCCAGCTCCGCGACGGCCTCGCCGACGCCTACGGGCCCGTGCCCGGCGAGATCGAGACGCTCCTCGACCTCGCCGAGGCGCGGATCCTCGCCGGCGCCCTCGCCATCCGCAGCATCATCCTCATGGGCCCCGACCTCGTCTTCGCCGTCCGAGACGCCGCTGCCGCCGACCGCCTCTTCGACGGCGCCGCCGGAAGCGTCCGCCTGCCCGACCCCGAGACCATCCACTGGCGCCCGCCGCCCGCCTACCGCGAGATGCCCACCCTCATGACGATTCTGTTAAAGCGATTGAGGCTCGCGCAGGCCGGCGGGTAGAATAGCGCGTTCGCCGGGGCGGCCGCCGAACCCGGGGCCTCCGCCAGACCGGCCGATCGAGAGCCGATGAGAGCACCGACCACCATCGCCGTCGCCCTGCTGTCGGCACAACTCGCCGGCTGCTCCTGGGCCCAGAAGCTCTGGCCCTGGTCGCCCGACGAGAAGGACGTGCCCGTGACCGCCCCGACGGAAGCGACCCCGCCCGCTGCGGCGCCCGCGCCGACCGCCGCGGCGCCCGAGGCGTTGCCCGCCCCGGCGCCGCTGGCGAAGGCCGGACCCCCGCCCAACCTGGCCGAGCTGCTCTACGGGCCGCAGTACCGGCCCCCCGCCGAGCCGGCGACAACCGCCCCGGCCGTGAGGCAGCCCGCCGTGACCGTCATCCAGCCGCCCGCGCCGACCAGCCGACCCGCCGGCGGCGGGACCGGGCCGCGGCTCCTGCCCGTTGGGCCGTCGCCGCCGACCCGCCCGCCGACGCCGCCGGGGCCGACCAGCCGTCCGGTGGGGGTCGAGCAGGTCGTCGCCCCCTCCGCCCTCCAGGTCCACGGCCGCCTCGTCACGGTCGAGGAGGTCCTCCACGCCGTTCGCCCCGAGATCGACAAGCTCCCGAAGGGCGTCTCCGAGCCGACCTTCCGCCTGCAGGTCAGCCAGTGGATCGCCATCCAGGTCCGCGACAAGGTCACGCGGGCCCTCGTGCTCAACGAGGCCGACAAGCGCCTCAACGAGGAGCAGAAGAAGATCGTCGGCCAGGAGGCCCGGGAGGCCTACGACGAGATGCTCGCCCAGGCCGGCGGCAGCAAGACCGCCCTCCGCCAGAAGCTCGCCCGCGAGGGCACCACGCTGGAGGACACCCTTCGCCGCCACCGCGAGGACGCCACCTTCAAGCTCTACCTCCGCGCCCGCTTCATGCCCGCCATCGTCATCACGCGCAAGATGCTGTGGGACTCCTACCGGCGGAACCGCGAGAAGTACACCATCGACAAGAAGGTCCAGATGCGGCTCATCGCGGCGCCGCTGAGGGCCTTCTACGCGGAGGGAGTCACGCGCCCGTCGGCCCTCGAGAAGGCCGCCGCACGCAAGAAGGCCCGCGAGACGATCGACCAGGCCGCCGCCGCCGTCAAGGCCGGCGAGGACTTCGCCCAGGTCGCCAAGCGCCTCAGCCGCGGCATCAAGGCCGCCGACGGCGGGCTCTGGCCCCTGATGGCCGTCGACAGCTTCCGCGAGACCCAGGTCGAGCAGGCCGCCTTCCGCCTCCCCGCCGGCGGCGTCTCCGGCGTCATCGAGACCGACAGCGGCTTCTACCTCGTCAAGGCCAAGCACGTCCAGCCCGGGCGCGTCGTGCCCTTCGAGGACGCCCAGGAGGACATCGAGAAGACACTCCGCGACCGCCTGTACATGGAGCTGACCGACAAGTACTTCCGCGACCTGATGGCCAAGGCCCACGTCCTCCGCACCGAGCCGTTCATCCGCCAGGCCGTCGACCAGGCCGTCGAGCAGCGCTTCGGCCCGTAG
>CAZXOC010000160.1:0-5209 GCA_964642165.1 uncultured Planctomycetaceae bacterium
GCCGGCTCGCCCGCGTACTTCGGCTGCACCACGCCGCTGGTGACCGGCAGATCGGTCGAGGAGGTCTGCCCGCCGACCAGCACGGACCCGTCGGGGCAGGGAATGATCTCTCGCGGCTGCTCCCATTGGCTGCCGCCGAAGAAGGTGGCGTAGGCGATCCGGTAGCGGCCGGCGGGTTCGGACGGCTTCGGCTCCGCCGCGACGGCGGGCGGGGAGCAGATCCAGGCGGCGACGAGCAATGCGGCGATGACGTGGGGTGGCTTCATCGAACCGTTCTCCTGAAGTCAAGTCCATCGACGGAGGCAGCCCTGAACGGCAGACGCCGGCAGGCACTCGGGGCGAGGCGGGCGGCCCGCGGCGCCGCTCAACGACCCTCGGCGGCAGCCGGGCGCCCCAGGGCATCCAGCGGATCGGACCAGGTCACCTTGCCCTTCGGCAGCGTTCGCAGCAGGTCGGGCAGGTCATAGGTCTTCAGCGCACCGTGGACGACGTTCTCGAACTGGCCGACGGCCATCGGCGTGCGGACCACGTTCGACCACGAGACGAGGCAGTTCCTGAGGTCCACGGAGGCGAACAGCCCGGGCTCCAGGGCCGCGGCGTGCAGGGCCGGCGGGCCGGTCGCGCCGATGCTCACCAGGTGCACGCGGTTCGGCTTCCCGCCGGCCTCGTAGGCGGCCAGGAAGCGGGCGCACACCAGGATGTCCTCGGCGCGCATGGCCAGGTACGACCGCCCGAGCAGGTAGGCCAGGTACAGGTCCTTCCAGTCGCCGCCGACGAAGTGCGAGATGCCCCTCTTGCTTGACCTCGCGCCCGCGGTCTCGCCCAGCCCACGAAGATCGACCGCCAGGACGAGGTGGCCCTTCCCGACCAGCTTGCGGATCGCCCCGTCCGCCCCGGCGTCGGCCTGCTTGCCCTTGGCGTGCAGGTACAGGTACGCCTCGCCGCTGCGCCGGTTCGGCACGAAGGCCAGCGCGGGCAGCCAGATCCCGGCCTGCGGCTCCAGGATCAGCTTGTCGAGGCGGTAGCCTCTCGCTTCCGCAGCGGAGACTGCCCTGCACTTCGGCTTCGGCAGATCGCCCAGCGCGCGAATCCCCGCGATCTTGCGGACCTGCGCCAGAGCGGCCGGGCGGTCCGTCTCGCGCCAGAAGCCCCTTCGCGCCTTGGCCAGCTTCCCCTCGAGCTCCAGGTTCAGGTCGTACGTGCTGCGGGCGCCCTCGAGCAGCATCACCTGCCCGCGAGGCGTGCAGCGCATCCGGTCATCCCCGACGACGTCGGCCTCGGCCTCCGCGATCGCATCATCGACGCCCAGCAGCCATCGGCGCATCCAGCGGACCGCGGCCACGCGAAGCGCCGTCGAGAAACCGTGCCTGGCGTCCGTCTCGACCAGATCGACCCGCTCGGCGAAGTCCAGCCGGGCGTAGAACCGCTTGGCCTGGCGGAAGCTGTCCCACGTGCCGCGGATGTCGAAGAAGTCGCGGGTGGCCGCACAGATCAACGTCGGCTTGGGGGCCCGCATGGTGACGTAGTCGGCGTGGTCCATGCCGGAGGCGATCTGCCCGAAGATGTTCTGCTCGGCGTCCTGCGGGCCGATCGTCTCGCAGAGACGGCGGAGGCTGGTCAGGTAGCAGCTCGGCGCGGCGCACCCGATGCGCCGGTCCAGCGCCATCAGGTAGCTGGTCAGCGTCCCCCCGCCGGAGTTGCCGGTGCAGCCGATCCGCTTGGGGTCGATCTCCTTGCGGCTTTGCAGGTAGTCGATCGCGCGCATGCCGTCCCAGATCCGGTAGGTGGCCGTGTTCCGCCCGAGCAGCGTGCTTCCCACGCCGACGAGGCAATGAGCCGTCGTCCCGCCGGCGAGCGGCTTGCCGGCCGCATCGAGCAGCTGGTAGCGCTCTCCCTGATCGATCGGGTCGTAGCACAGCGCGGCCAGGCCGTTCCTGGCCAGCAGGATGCACACCTGCTGGTACGCCCCCGAGGCCTTGCCGTTGCTGCTGTGCCCGCAGGGAACCAGGACGCCGGGGTAGGGCGGCTTGGCGTCGGGCAGGTAGAGGACGGCCGTGACGAAGTGGCGCGGCTGGCTCTCGAAGATGACCTTCTCGACGGCACAGCCGCTGCGCTTCTCCCTGGCGACCACCCGGGGATTCAGCGGCGTTCGCGCGGGGAATCCGCCGAGGGCGCCGACGAACAGCTCCCGCATTTGCTGCTGGTAGGCGGCAAGCTGCCCGGGGGTCTTGAGCTTCTCGAACTCCGCGTCGCGGCGGTCGAGGGCCTCGTGAACCGCGCGCATCAGGTAGGCGTGCATCATGCTCCGCGGCGCCACGCCGTCGATGTCCGGGGGCAGCACCTTCATGTCCCGGGCCGCGGCGGATGCAGCCCCCACCGACAGCCAGACGGCCAGAAAGGCAAGGCGAGTCATGGACAGCCTCCTCGACGGGAACCACACCGGCCGACGGAAGGGTAGCGCGCCGGCGGAGAGCGGGCAAGGGGCTGTCGTCGGCCTGCGGTCGGCCGGGGCTGCCCGCGGCGCCCGCCGATGCGAGATCGGGTACGGGGGCGTATGGCTTCGCCGCCGGTGGCACGGTAGACTCGTGCCGAACGACTGCTCGAGCAAAGGGGACGAGACATGCTGAGAAGGCCCGGATCGAGGATCGTCGGCGTTTCGGTGGCTGCCCTCCTGTCTTCCGTCACCGCCTCCGCCGGGGAGGACTGGCTCCAGTTCAAGTACGACGCCCGCCGTTCGGGCGACGTGCCGGCCCGCGAGGTGGCCGCGCCGCTCGGGCTCGTCGGGGCGGTGCCGCTGACGGATGCCATCTTCACCGCGCCGGTCGTGGCCGGCGGGCGCGTCTATGCCGTGGACGGGTCGGGCGCGGCGTTCTGCATCGACGCCAAAACGCTGCGCGTCGTGTGGAAGGTCCCCACGCGAGGCGGCAAGGCGAACTGCAACAACGTCTCGTCGCCCGCGATCGTCGGGCGGTATCTCCACTTCGGCACGATGGCCGGCTCCTACTACGTCCTCGACGCCGCCAAGGGGACCGTGGTGAAGGAGATCCGCTGCGGCGAGCCGATCTTCGCCAGCCCCGTCGCCGCCAACGGCCGCGTCTACTTCGAAACGATCGGCTCGCGGGTCTACGCGGTCAAGCCGGACGGCGAGGTCTGCTGGACGTGGGACTACCCCAAGCAGCGCCTCGGCTTCACGGGCGACCGCTGGAGCGGGACGGACTGGCTGAAGCACAAGAAGGGCGACCGCGTCCGGCGGCGCGACCAGTTCTGCTGCTCGCGGGGCCCGGTGGTCTCCGGCGAAATGCTGGTCGTGCCGGCGGGCGGCGAGCTGATCTGGCTGGAGGACGCCGGCGACGCCGCGAAGCTCCACGCCGCGTACACCGCGCAGACGCCCACCTTCGGGCTCAGCGCCGGCGAGCGCGGCGAGGTCTACCGCCAGTGGCACTGGCTGGACAACCGGGGGTCGGTCGAGATCCTCCGCCTTCGGGACGGCAGGGTGGCCGTCGAGCACGTCGCCGACACGCGGACCAGCGCCAGCGGGCCGAACCTGCTGAGCTTCTGCTCGGTGTCGCTGCGCGGCGATCACGTCTATCGGAGCCGCCCGGAAGAGGGCTTCGGCCTGTGCAGACACGCGCCGGGCAAGGAGGCCCAGCGGCTGGACGCCTGCCCGTCGATCTGCTCGCCGATCCTGCTGCGCAAGTCGGCCGTCCACGGCGGGCTCGACGGCAAGCTGTACGTCACGCCGCTGTCGGGCGGGAAGGCGTGGTCGTTCCGGACGGCGTTCGGCAGATCGATCACGGCCCCGGCCGCCGTCTGCGACGGGCGAATCTACTTCGGCTGTGACGACGGCTACCTGTACGTCCTGGGTCCCGGCGGCAGCGCCCCGCCGCCGTCGAAGGACCTCGCCCTGTCCCGCATCCGCAGCCCCCTGACCGGCGAGTACGCCGGCGCCAAACACAACTGGTTCACCAGCTTCGGCGACTGGACGAACGCCAACGTGACCGCCCAAGGCGTCAAGCCGCCCTTCCGGATCAGGTGGATCCGGCGGCTGAAGGGCACGATCAAGCACTTTTCCACGTGCGGGGGCGGGCGGATGTACACGCACACGGCCGAGGGGATGGTCTGCGCCGTGGAGCAGGAGACGGGGCGGCTGCTGTGGCGGCGGTACTGGCCCGGCGTGCACGTCTCGTACACGTCCGTGCTCTACCACCGGGAGCGTCTCTTCGTCCCCCAGGCCGGGCTGAAGCGCTGTCGCCTGCGATGCCTCGACGCGGCGACGGGCAAGCTGCTGTGGGAGGTGCCCTTCGCCGGCTCGCCGAGCTGGAACCGCCAGCAGCCGCCCGTGGTTTACAAGAACCTGGTCATCTACATGTACGGCACGGGGACGTACGCGCCCGGCCGGACGGACAAGAGGGTCGGCTGGCTCTTCGGCCACCAGGACGTCCGCAGCTTCCCCGAGGACCACAAGCCCCTCGTGCGGGCGTGGGACATCGACACGGGCAAGGAGGCCTGGACGAGGGACTTCTCGGACTTGGGCCAGGGCGGGGACGAGGCGGGCCTGTGCCTGATGGACGACAAGCTGTACTACTCGTCCTACTTCGGCTACGCCGCGCAGCGAAGGGGCCGCCCCGGCCCCAAGGGCGTCACCGCGGCCCTCGATCCGGCCACCGGGAAGGTGCTCTGGTCCACGACGAAGTACTGCGTCCACGGCGGGTGCACGATCTCGGGAGCCGCCGGCCGGCTGTACCTGGGCGGATACAACCGGGCCGACGTGAAGGAGCGCGGCCGCTACGTGTGGTGTCTCGACGCGAAGGACGGCTCGCTGATCTGGCGGTCCGAGCCGGTCCTGGTGGCGATTCACGTGGTCACGATCGGCCCGAGGTTCCTCTTCGTGCACGCCCAGAACCGCAACGGGTACCTGATCGACAAGGACACGGGCAAGATCCTCACCCGCGAGCTGACCCAGACCTACCAGTGCACGCGGTTCACGCTGGCCGAGCCGTACCTGCTCGGGTGCAGCATGGACGTCCACGACCTGTCGAACGGCAGCCGCCTCGTGTCGACCGGCCCGCGGCTCGATCCGAGCGAGTGCACGAGCGGGGTCGTCTCGAACGGTCGCATCTTCTACACGGGCCAGGGCGGCGGCATGCAGGCCTGCCAGGCCTGCGGCGCCGAGGCGACCTCGTTCACGCCGCCGTGGCGCGAGGGCATG
>CAZXOC010000160.1:5309-16778 GCA_964642165.1 uncultured Planctomycetaceae bacterium
GCGGCGTCGACCACGGCAAGCAGCGCCCGGGCCGACGAGTCCTCGGGATGCGCGTCCAGGTGCTTGCGGAGCAGACGCGCGGCCTGGTCGAGTCGCCCGCGATGCAGGTGCAGCCGAGCCAGGTATAGCGTCGCCAGGCCGGCCGACGGCTCTTCGCGCTTCCGCGCATGCTCGTAGAGCGTCTCCGCTTCGGGCCAGTCCTTTGCCTTCTCGGCGAGGTGCCCGGCCCAGAGGAACACGCCGGCATCGGCCTGGCCCTGGGCGATCAGGCGATGCAGGGCGGCGCGGGCGTCGGCGACTTCGCCCAGGCGCAGGGCCCGCCTGGCGGCGAGGATGCGCACCGAGCGCGTCCGGCGCTCGTCGGGCACGAGCGCCAGCCACGTCCCGCCGATCCGGTCCTGCTCGCCCATGTCGGCCGCCCGGATCAGGGCCTCCATCAGCGCGGCGTCGGCGACCGCGGCCTTCGCCATCGGCCCGGCAAGCAGGGCTCGGCCGCGCTCGATGGCCGTGGGCCAGTCCCCCGCCGCGAGGAGCGCCCCGAGGAAGCGGCGATGCTTCGCTACGTCGTTCGGGTCGCACAGGAGGCCCGCCTCGAGGGCGGCGAGGGTGTCGGCCTCGCTGCCCGTGCGGTCGTGAGCGAAGGCGAGCTGCTGCCACAGCTCCGGGTCGGCGGGCGTCTCCTTCAGCAGCGCCTGGACGGCCCGGCCGGCCGAGCGATGGTCGCCCCGGTCGAGACACGCGGCCAGGTCCAGCCGCCGCAGGCGCGGGTCGGCGGGGAACCGCCGGATCCCCAGGTCGACGAGCAGCTCGCACAGGCGGGCGTCCTTCCGCCGGCGCGCGACCTGGGCGTAGAGCACCAGCGTGTCCGCGTCGCAGGAGTCCGCCGCGACGAACCGCCCGAGCAGCTTGGCGGCCTCGGTCCACTTCTCCTGCCGCCCGAAGACCTGGGCGAGGGCGAGCCCCGCCTCCTTCAGGTTAGGCTCCATTCGCAGCGCGGTCTGGTAGGCGTCGATGGCGGCCTGGAGGTCGGCCTGCTGCACGTGGGCATGGCCGAGCAGCAGGTGCCGCAGGGCGTGGTCCGCGCCCCGGTAGCCCAGCAGGCGCGCCGCCGCCTGGGACGCGCGCCCCTGGCGGAGATCGTCCTGCGCGCGGGTGAGCAGCTCGGCCAGCTCGCCGGCGACCTTGCGCGGGGCGTCCTGGCCGCGGAGCGAACCGACCGGCGCGAGGCAGGCAGCGGCGAGCAGGATGACGGGGGCCGGGCGCGGAATCGACATGGGCTATTCCACCTTCCAGACGATGTCGAACGAGACGACCGCCGGCACGGGCCTGCCCTCCCGCCTGGCCGGCCGGAAGTGCAGCACGCGCCCCACGCGCCGGGCGGCCTGCTCGAACACGCCCGCCGGCTGGCTCGTGAGGACCTCGGCGCTCGTCACCCGCCCGAGGGCGTCCACCGTCAGGCGGATGCGGGTCCTGCCCGTGACACCGCGGAGCAGGGCGCGGCGCGGGTAGTAGTCCGAGAGGTCCGGCTGGCTCACCAGGGCCGGACCATGGGTCCCCGACGGCCTGCCGGGCCTCGTAGGCGCCGTGCGGACCGGCGGTCGAGCGGGAAGTCCCGTCGGCCCGACCACGACGGGCGAGGCCGTCTCCGCCGCGAACGCCGGCACGTCCATTCTCCGCGTGACGGCCATCTCCATCGGTGCCGGCGCGTCGAGCCGGGGGGACGACGGCGACAGCGCGGGCCGGGGCAACGGCGGCAGGGCCGGCGGCGTCTCCGGCTGGACGCGGTCGGGCTCGGCCGGCGGCTGGGGCGAGAGGACGTCGAGCGGCTCGGGCTCCGCGGGCACGACCGACAGCGGGACGGCGCGGATCGGCGAGCTGCCCTCCGGCCGGTCGCGGCCGGCCCAGGTGACCAACAGCAGGACCACCGCCGCGTTGAGCGCCAGCGTCACGGCTGCGCTGGCCGCGTGCCGGAACGGCGCCCTGTCGCGCAGGGGTGCTTTCGGGTTGTCGGGCCTCGCGGTCATCGGGCGTATCCGGGCTACCGGGCGATCGCCGCCACGTCGACGCTCTCCGCGCCGGCGGCCTTGCAGGTGTCCAGCACGCGAAGCAGCAGCGCGGTGGGCACCTCGCGGTCGGCCTGGAGGACCACGCGCCTCGCGGCGATGTCCCTCAGGGCCTCCGCGATGGGGCCCGCCTCGTCGGGCCCGATCGCCCGCCCGGCGACGTGCACCGTGCCCAGCTTCGTGATGGCAACCGGCAGGTAGCGTGTCAGGACGGGTTCGGCCGACCGGCTCTCCGGGCGGTTGATCGTCACCCCGGCGTCCTGCACGAAGCTCGTGGAGACGATGTAGAAGATCAGCAGGATGAAGACCATGTCGATCAGCGGGGCCATCTCGATCGTCGCGCCCGGCCCGCGCTTGCGCCGACCTGTCAACACGCCGCGGCGCATCAGCCATCCCCCCCGGGCTGTGCCCCGGCCGCGCGCCGGAGCGACGCCAGCTTCTCCAGGCGGCGGACGAGCATCTGCTCGCCGAGCAGCCCGCACGCGGCGATCGCCAGCCCGTACTGCGTGGTCCGCAGGGCCTTGTAGATGCCGCGGCTCATCTCGGTGACGTAGCCGCCCTGGAGGATGCTCTCGAAGGTCTGCACGATGCCGGTCACCGTGCCCAGCAGCCCCAGAAGCGGCGCGACGACGACGCACGCGCGGATCAGGCCCATGCGGCGGAGTCCGGCCCATTCCGTGGTCTCGGGCAGCTCGTCCTGGCGGACGGGCCGGCCGAGGCGGATCGCCCGCATCCGCGCGCCCGTGGCCAGCATCCGTTCGGCGATCAGGAAGCACAGCGCAACCGAGACCGCGCCGAGCGCGATCATCGTGTAGCCGCCCCCCGCGAACCACGCCAGGAACCTGCTCATGGCTCCACCTGCTCCGACGGCGCCGCGTGCCGGGTGCCGAAGGCCTGGATGGCGTTGTGCTCGAGCTGCGCCTCGCGTCGCTGGACCCAGCGGCTGAGCCACGCGTGGGCCAGCAGAAGCGGAATGGCCACCATCAGCCCGAGCTGCGTCGTGATCAGGGCCTCCGAGATGCCGCCGGACAGCAGGCGCGGGTTGCCCGTCCCGGCGGCCGAGATCGTGTCGAACGTGGCGATCATGCCCGAGACCGTCCCGAGCAGCCCCAGCAGCGGCGCCACCCCCGCCAGCGCGCCCAGCAGCGACAGCGACCGCTCCAGCCGCGGCGCCTCGGCAAGCAGGGCCGACTCCATCGCCGCCTCGCGCTGCTCGCCGGGAGAGCCCGCCGCCTCCGCCCCGGCCAGCAACACGCGGGCCGTCGGCGTCCGCGGCGCGGGGAGCCTCTCCCGCGCCGCGGCGACATCCCCTCGACCAAGGCACGACAGGACGTCCGCCACCAGCGAGGGCGGGGCCTTGGCGCGGACGAGGAAGTAGACGCGGTCCGAGATCAGCAGCAGCCCCACCACGGCCACCACCAGGATCGGGTAGACGAACAGCCCCCCCGCGGCGAGCCAGGACCGCACGCCCTTCGGCTCCGCGGGCGCCCGGTCGATCAGGGCGCCGGCCACGTCGATCGGCAGGCGAGTCAGTCGCCCGGCGGCGGCTGCGCGAAGGGCCTCGACGTGCGCGTCGGCAAGGTGGGGCCCCGCAATGACGCTTCGGCCGTCCGGCAGGGCGCGCAGCAGGCCGCTCGTCTCGCGCCGCTCGCCGCAGGCATAGGCCGCGTAGGCGCCCAGCCGCAGCACCGGCACGCTCACCTCCTCGCCGCTTCGGGCGACGACGGCCCGCGACTTCACGTCGATGCGCGAGTCGCCTTCCAGGCGCGTCAGGCGGTCGGCCAGCGCCTCCCACAACGTCTGTTCCAAGGCCGCGGCGTCGGCGTTGGGGTCGACCTCCGCGCCGGACGCGCCCGCCGCCTGGGCCACGAGGCTCGCCGTCTGGTGCGCGGTCAGCGCGGCCGAGCTGTCCAGGCCGGCGAGATCCGTCTCGAGGCCGCGGACCGTCTCCCGCGCGGCGTCGGCCTGGTCCTCGGCGGCGGACAGATCGGCGTAGGCCTGCTGAAGCTCCGCCGCCAGGGCCCCGCGCTCGGCGAGGTGCTGTTTCCGGGCCTCGGCCAGGGCCTCCTCGGCGGCCTGGCGCGACGCTCGTGCCCGGCGGAGCAGCTCGCCGCCGGAGATGCCCAGGGCCCGGCGGGCGGGCCAGGCCGCGGCCGCCAGCACCAGCGCCGCGAGGGCGAATCGAGTTGCCTGACTGCGCACGCGCATCGCCGTCTAGTCCTTCGCCGGCGGCGGGGGAACGGGCAGCAGCGCCCAGTCCGGCGTCTCGCGTCCCTCGGCAACGGCGAACGCCTTCCGGACGGCCTGCACGTCTCGCGGCTCCGTCACGGCACTGAGGATGACTCGCCCGTCGCGCACGGCGGCCGTCCCGGCCTGCTTGCCGTCGAGGCTCATCCACCACGCCGCCACGCCGCCGACGCGAAGCAGCCTCACCGCCATCCTGCGCCCGCCGAGAGAGCCGCCGACCACCTCGACCCCCGCGCGCTTCGTCCGCCGCCGCGCCTCCTCCAGCCGCTCGACACCGGCGGCAAGCCGACGACCTGGCTCGGTGATGCCCGCGGCCCGGTCCGGCGGGACCAGTCCGGGCAGGGACCGCCGCGCCAGGTCGGCCAGGGCCTTCTCCAGGCGCTCGCAGAGCATGTCGACGGCGGCCTCGACGGACTCAAGCCGCTGCCGCCCCCCCTTCCGCTTTGCCAGGCGCTTCCGCAGCTTCGCCTCGGCCTGGCGAGCCGCGGCGGCCGCCGCCTTGTGCCTCTCGGCCTCCCGCAGCACGGTGGACTTCAGCAGCTCCAGCTTCTCCTTCTCGACGGCCCATTGCTGGCGTTCCTTCAGCAATTGGGCCCTCGCCGCGCCGGCCGCCCGCAGCTCCGCCATCACCTGTTCGGCGACGGCAGGCTTCTCGCCGCCCGCGGTGGGGTCCCCCGCCGCCGCGACGCCGGCAGCCGACAGCAGCGCGATGATCGCCCGCAGGCAGACCGGCCGCAGCCCGCCCGCGGCGGCCCGCGAAGCGCCGTGTCGCCCGGCGCGCCTCGACGGGCGTTGGGCGGGGGGGAGCATCTCAGCTCCCCTCGCCGCCGGGCTTGCGGAACTCGACCCAGACGCCATAGCTCACGTCCTCTCCCCCCGCCGGCTTGGGCACCTCGACGCGGAAGTCGCGGATGCCCAGCTCGGACATCATCTTCCGCAGGGCCCGGGCCTCGTCCTGCCGGTCGTACTTCGGGCCCCCGCCCTGCTTTGCCCGGATCTTCCGGGCGGTCTCGGTTGGCAGGTTCCTTGGGAACCCCCTGCCAATATAGGCGACGGCGCCGGGCTTCAGAACGCGGTAGATCTCCCGGAAGCCCTTCTTCCGGTCGCCCCAGAAGTGGTACGACCCGCGGGAGACCACGACGTCGGCGTAGTTGTCCCGGAACGGAAGGGCCTTGGCATCGGCGCGGATCGCGCCGACGCGGTGACCGAGGCCCTGCGCCTCGGCCAGCCGGAGGAAGTGCGGGAAGAAATGCGGGTTGATGTCGGCGTTGACCCAGTGCAGCTTCGTCCGCCTGCAGAGCTCGACGATCAACGTGCCCGGCCCGCTTCCCACGTCGATGCCGACCCCCTCCCTCTCGGCCAGCTTGTAGTCCGCGGCGATCTGGGCGGCCAGCGGGGCATAGACCGGCGCGAGCACGCCGCGGCTGGCCCGAACCATCCCCTCGGCGCTTCGCGCGAGCTTCCCCCCGGGCGCCGCGGCGAGCGGCGGCGGCGTGAAGCCGTGACGCCTCCACACGGCCCGGCCGGCGGCACTTCGCAGAAACAGGACGAACCGCTCGGCGAGCGCCCGGCTGCGAGCAAAGCGGAACACCACCGCGACGAGGTTGACCTTCACGTTCTGCTCCGGCGGAATCGCAATCACGTCCAGCTTGCCCCGCAAGCGGCCGGCTGCCTCGTCCCAGACGACGGCGGCGTCCAGCTTCCCGGCGGCGAGGAAGTCGGCGATCGTGCGCAGCGTCGCGCGCTCGCCGTCGCCGGTCGCCGTGGATGCGGCCGGCACCACCTTGTTCCGGTGAAGCAGCCGCCGGGAGGCCTCGCCTACCTGGCAGCCGTTCGGGTCCTCTACGAAGACGCGCAAGCCCGGCCGGGACAGGTCGCTCAAGCCCCGGATGTGCTTCGGATTGCCCTTGCCCACCACCAGGGCCAGCCGAAGGACCGCGACCGGCAGCTTGGCGGCCACCACGTCCTGCCGCTCGGCCGCGCGAACGTGACGCAGGTCCGCGGCGACGTAGACGTCGGCGTCGCGGCGGCGGATGGAATCGGCGAGAACGCCCCCGGGCGAGCCGCTCGTGTACGTCAGGTCACAGCGGGCCTCTTTCTCGAAGGCGGCGGTGAGTTCGCGGAGGACGGCCCGCACGTTGCCGCCGGAGCAGACCACCAACCGGGGCGCCTTCGCCCCGCTCGCGGCGCCGCCGCCGTCCCGCCCGGGCGCTTCCGGCGCGGCGCACGCGCAGGCGGTCGCGGCGGCCAGCAGCGCGAGCCGTCCACGCATGGCCGCGCGGAGCCGCCGGATCACCGGCCACCTGCATGTGGCTTGACTTGGGGCGATTCTCAGGGACATTCGCTCGCCGGGTTAGAACTTCAGGCCCATCCCGGTCTTGAACCGCCGGCCTTCGTCGGGGTAGCCCGCAACGGTGGAATAGCTCTTGTCGCAGATGTTGTCCACGCCGAAGAACACGTAGTGCTGCCGGTCCTTGCCGAAGTAGTAGGTGGCCTTGGCATTGAGCTCGGTGAACGCGCCGAGGCTGGCCGGGTCGGACCCGCTGGCCATGAACCGGTCGTTCTCGTACCTCGAGACGTGCCGGGTCAGAAGGGACAGCTCGAGGTTCTTCCACAGCCACGAGACGCCGCCGCCGAGAACGAACTCGGGCACCTCCCTGTCGCGCACCCAGTCGCCGTCGGCGTCCTCGCGCCGGGACTGCATCGCCACGACGTTGCCGAAGAACTGGAAGCCGCTCTTGAACCGCTTCGTCCGCACGTCCAGCTCCAGGCCGTAGCTGTCGCGGTCGGCGTTCTCGTACAGGCCGTACTCGTCCCCGGTCACGGGGTCGGTGACCTTCCCGCCGGTCAGCAGCGCGGCGTCCTTCTGGTGGACGTAGAAGGCCGTCAGCATCGCCTCGCCGAAGCCGTCCCACTGTCTTCTGACACCGAGGTCGACCTTGGTCCGCCGCTCCGTGCCCGGGCGCTCGAGGTCCTCGTTGAAGATGCCCGGCTTGCCGGCGATTTGCCCCGTCGCGAAGTTGCCGTGCAGCGACCAGCCCTCCGCCAGGGCGTACGACGCGCCCAGCGTCAGCGTCTGGAGCGGGTCCTCCCACTCGTTGTGCACGTCCTCGACCTGCCGCAGGGCCTTGGGCTGCGCTCCCTCCACGCCGAACCCGCCGAAGTCGTCCACGCGCGTGTGCGTCAGGCGGTAGCCGACGTTGACGTCCAGCTTGCCGAAGTCGTGCTCATCGACGATCACGCCGGAATACGTGCTCAGGTCGCCCCGCCGGCCGACGTAGAACCGCTTGCCCGTCGGCGCGACCCACCGGTTGAACATCCCGCCGAGCCGCAGCGTGTTGTGCTCGCCGATGGCGAGGCTCTGGATCACCCGCGCGCCGTACTCGTAGTCGCGTTCCGTCCAGTCGTCCGAGCCGACGCGATGGCCCCGGAAGCGGCGGTGAGCGTAGCTGGTGGTGATCTCCGTGGAGGCCCGGTCCGACGCCTCGTACCGCGCCTTGCCCACGAGCAGGTACATGCACATCGGGTCGAAGTGGTCGCGGCGGCTCAGCAGCGTCGGGCTGGCCGGTGGCCGGGCCAGCTTGAGGTACCGCTCGCCTTGGAACCCGTAGCCCGTCAGGCTCAGCGTCAGCGCCGAGACGGGCTTGTAGACCAGCCGCCCGAAGAAGTTCCCGATGTTCTCCTTGGCGTTCATGCCGTCCGGGCCGTCCGTGTGGCGGTAGCCGATCCCCACGCCGTAGGAGAGCGTCTCCCCGACGGCGCTGCCGTGGGCCAGGTTGCTCAGCCACGTGTTGTCGCTGCCGTACTCCACGTCCAGGCGCGTCTCCTGCTGGGTCCACGTTCGCGGAACCACGTGGACCAGGCCGGTCATCCCCCCGGGACCCAGCAGCAGGGCGCTGCTCGAGCGGACCAGCTCGATCCGCTCGACGGTCGCGGCGTTGAAGAAGTAGCTCGACTCGTGGAACTCGCGCTGCCAGGCCCCGTCGATCACGTACGTCGGGTACGGGTAGCGCTGCCCCCGCACCGAGAAGAACTGCTTGACCTTGCGCCCGCGCGTCTCCGTCCACGCGCCCGGCGTGTACTTCAGCGCGTCCACCAGGGAGTAGGCGTCCAGCCACTCGATCTCCTTCCGGCCCACCACCGTCGTCGCCGTGTCCAGCCCGGGCGACTCCGTCAGCGGGCGCCGGATCAGGTCTCGCGGGGGCAGGGCCGTGAAGATCGACCGGTCCCCCTGCTCGACCGGCGGTCTCTTGCCCGTGATGGTGATCTCCGGAAGCTCGTGCTCCCCAGCCGGCCCCGCCGCCTCGCGCGCGGGCTCGTTCGCGTCCCGTTCCGGCCCCGAGGGCTGGGTCGTCGCGCCCGGCGGCGCCGGAGAAACCGCGCTGTTGGGATCGCCATCAGCCCCGAGGGCCGCCGACACGGCAAGCCCCACGCACACCACGCCGACCGCCCACGTCCATCCTCGCGAGAACACGCTGCTGGTCATCCGCCTCATCTCCCTTCCGTACCGGCCTGGGATCGCTCCGTTGGCCGGCGACCGCCCCGACGGGCGCACAATCCATCCATAGAGGCCATACGATCGACGGAAGCGTCTCGGGACACGAAAGCCGCAACGGCAAGGGAACCGGATCACGAATTGCCATACGGCGCCCCGCGAAGCGCGATGGCGTGGATGATCCCGTCGTGCGTCTTGACGTAGGCGGTGCGCCCGACTTGCCGGAAGGCGTCGCAGGAGCGCAAGCCCGCCATCTGCCAGGCGGTGCGGCCATCCTGCTGATGCAGCGCAAGCACGCGGCCTTCGTCGCGCGAGTCCATGAGGTACACGAGCCCGTCGCGGGCCGTCATGGGGCTGCATCCCCCGGCGATGCGCGTCCAGAGCGGCCGGCCGGTGCGGGCGTCGTAGGCTCGGACATCCGCCCCCCGGACGTAGACGCCGTGTTCCGTCGCCAGGAGGCGCCGCACGTCTCCCACGGGCTTGTGCCAAAGAGGCCGGCGTTCCCGCAGGTCCAGGCACTGGAGCGTGCCGGCGCCGTTCCGCGCAACGTGGGCCAGGTACGCCCTGCCGTCCGCCAGCGCCAGCAGCGGCCGGCGGCGGCCGGCACGGCCCGGCGTCACCGCCAGGGACCACGTTTCACGGCCCGAGTTGGGGTCGAGGCAGTGGAGGGATGCCGCCCCGGCGGCAAACAGGCAGCCGCCGTCGGCGGCGACGGCGGATACCGCCCCCCCGCTTTCGATGCCCTGTTCCCAGAGCGCACGACCCGTCGTCGCGTCGATCAGGTGCACCGTGGCATGCGTCACCCAGGCAACGCGGCTCCCACCGACGGGCACGGGGCGACACGGGGCGACCCAGGGGTCGCTCCGCCCGTGCGAATAGCGCCACTGCACCGCCCCGCTCACGACATCCACCGCCAGCAGCTCGATCTGCCGCGGCCCGGCCGAGGCCAGGCAGTACACCCGTGAGTCACCTGCCGCCAGGTACCCGATGCTGCGCAACGCGGATTCCCATCGCGAACAGCCGGTGGCCAGGTCGATCGCCGCGACCCGTCCCTCACCGGCATCCCGGCGCAGGAAATACATGCTCTCCCCGTGCACCACGACGCTGTCCGCCGAAGAGGTAGGCTGCGCCGAGGCGCCGTCGTGACGCCACCTCTCCCCGGCCGCGCCGTCCTCGCCCGGCGGCGCCGCCACCCGCCCGTCGGGCAGGGACGCCGGAGCCCGGCCGGCTGCGAACGGCGAGGCCCACCAGATCGTGATGGCCAGGAGGATTGCAGCCGCCGCGGCGCCCGCGCCCGCCGCCACGTACCATGCCCACCGCCGGCGCCGCTCCGCCCGGATCTCGCGCGCCGCCGCCTGTGTCAGCGACCGCACGAGGGCCCGCCGCGGGGAAACCTCCGCGCCGGTGCGCCTCACCTCGGCGACCAGAAGGCGGTAGTCCTGCTCGATCTCCCGGCAGTCCGGGCAGGCGGCCAGGTGCTCCCGCACGCGGGCCTCCGCCGGGGCGTCCAGCCCGCCCAGCACGAACAGCTCGAGTTGCGGGCGAATCCGATCGCAGTCCATGGGCCTTGCTGGTCTCCTTGGCATGGGCCGTCACAGGGTACTACGATCGAGCCGGCCCATCCGGGACAGGTCGCCCCGCAAACCTCCGCGCCTCAGCCGGCGACAGCCGAATCGACGGCAGCGGCACCCAACGCCTCCAGGACGTGGCGCTGCCGCCGCAGCCGCCGCAGGCCCCGCTGTGCCCGCTTCTTGGCCGCTTCCTCCGTGATGCCCAGAGCCGCGCCCACGTCGCGGAACGGAAGATCGTGCACGATCCGCAGGATCAGCACGTCCCTCTCGCCCTTCGGCAGCCCGGCCAGCAGGTCCGGCACGGCCGAGGCGTCGCCGGCGGCACGATCCGCCGCGGCGCTCCGGGCGGCCATCTCCCGCGCCAGCCTCACCTGCCGGGCGAGGCGGCGCATCATGTCCAGGCAAATGTTGCGGACGATGGCGTGGAACCAGCACGAGAAGGGCTTGGACGGCACGTACCTCTGCCGGTTCCTCACGACGCGCAGGAAGGCCTCCTGGACGGCGTCCTCCGCCAACGACGCATCGCCCAGGATCCGCCGGGCCGCCGCCATCGACGATGGCAGGCAGCGCGCAGCCACCTCCCCGAAGGCCTCCGCGTCGCCGGTCCGCTGGAACCGGGCCATCAGCCACTCAGTCGATCGCTCGCCGTGCGTTCCTGCTTCTCCGTCCGACAGCCGCAACGTGCAATTCCCGGGCTTGCCCTTCTCCCGATCCGGTCGCCCCGCCGCTCGGGATTGTCGCCGTTCTGTCGCCCGTTGGCAAGGCCGTTCGGGAAGCGGGCGAAGGGACTCGAACCCTCAACGACCCGACCTGGTTCCGATCGAGGCAGCACTTCGGCGACGCGGTACGCCTCGCGTGCAGGCCCAGGCGTTGACTCAGGCGCAATCGGCGCGGAGGCCCCCCGGCCGTCGTGCTTGCGAACGCCCGCAACGAGGTTCTTGACCCAGGCCTCGGCCACCGCCTCCCAGAACCCTGGCGTGCGATCAAGTGCGCAATCCCCGATTGGCCTCTTGCGTCGCGGCGGCGCAAAAGGATGGTCTCCTCTGTCCGTTGTCAGCAAGACGAGTCGGCCCATGTCGGGCCGGCCTGGAAG
>CAZXOC010000161.1:0-16699 GCA_964642165.1 uncultured Planctomycetaceae bacterium
CGACCACCACTGCCCCATCCTACCACAAACCCGCGCAATCGCGAACGGCGGAAGAGGCCGGCTACGGGCGGGCGGGTGCCGGCTTGGAGAGCCGTTCGATGGCCTTGGCCAGCTCGTGGCGGCGGGCCTCGATGGGGGCCGGGTCGGTCGTGAAGTCCGTCATGCCCTTCGTGACGGACTCGGGGACGGTCAGGAGCTTGGCGATGCGCTGGCGATCGGCGCGGGGCAGACTGCCTCCGTGCTTCTCCAGCAGGCGCCGCAGCAGGGCGAGGTACTCGTAGTCCTCGATGCCGTCGCGGAGCATCTCCCAGCGGATGCTGTCGACGGGGCCGTCGAGCACCGGGCGCTTCGGGTGGGCGTCGGCGGCGGCCTCGGGAGGGTAGATGAACCGCCCGTCCCCGTTGCCCCAGGCCCGTCGTGTGCCCTTGGGCGTGGAGTAGCCGCTGGTCCAGCCCATGGGGTCGGCGTAGGGGTCCTGCGGCCGGGCCGGGTCGGGATAGGCCGCCGAGCTGGTCCAGTAGTTCGTCTGCCAGACGAGGATGCCGTCGATCTTCCGCTTCCAGGTCTGCCACAGCCAGACGCGCAGCTCGGTGGCGGGGTGGTCGATGAAGAGCGTGCAGTAGGGGGCCTTGGGCCCGCAGCAGACGTACCACCAGAACCTCTCGCCGTGCTTGCGGCGCTGCTCGGCCTTGGCGTGGTCGTAGTGGGGGCTGACGGGACACCAGAGGTTCGGGCCGCCGACGAGGGCGGGCTCGACCTGCTCGGTGAGCATGCGGGTCAGCTCGGGCGCGGCGGCCCGGAGCTTCCGGAAGCCGTTCATCACGAAGGCGTAGTCCTTGGGGTCGGGCTCGTCGAACCAGTAGACGAAGGCCTCGTCCAGCCAGCCCTTCTCGCGGAGGTGGCGGGCGAGCCGGCGGCAGTAGCCGGTGAAGGCGGCCTGGTACTCGGCGGTGGTCTCGCCGTAGCCCAGCAGGCTGGGCTCGGAGCGGGCGTGGAACGTCCCGCCGCCCATGCCCTGGATCCGCAGGCGGAAGGAGTTGAAGTGGTAGCGGTCGATGGCGCGCGTCATCGCCTCGTCCCAGGCGGCGAAGTCGAAGGTCGGCTGGAGACGCTCGGGGGGGATCGGCTCGAAGTCCCCGCCGCGGACGAGCGCCTTGCCCGTGCCGGCGTCCGTCAGCGACAGCTCGTCGTACCAGACCGTGCCCGTCGTCGTGCCCTCCTCGCTGTAGAGGCACGGCCAGAGCGTCAGCCGCACGAACTTCGCCCCGTCGGCGAACCGCGTGATCGTGCGGTCGAACGCCTGCCACGTGCCGTCGCCGACCAGGCGGATGTCGTTGTTCCTGCCCGACATCCACTTCCCGGCCGCGTCGTGGTGGTTCAGCGTGACGAGGAAGCGCTGGCCGGCCTTCGCCGTGCGGTACCCGAAGCGCAGGCGCACGCCCTTGGGCGGGATGGGGATGTTGCGCCCGTAGCCGGCGTTGGCGGAGGCCTTCTCGGAGGCATCTTCGACCTTCAGGCAGCTCTTGCCGGCGTGGGGGCTCTCGCGATCGCGGCGGCCGCCCTGCCAGTCGCCCGCCTTCGGCCAGGTCACGCGGAAGGGGTCCAGCGGGGCCGGGTCGTAGGGCGAGATGTGATGGGCGCTGAAGCTGGCGAGGTACCGGGCCAGCACGGCGCGCCGCTGGGCGGGGTCGGTGACCTTCTGGTATCGCCAGACGTTGCCCGGGCTGAAGCCGAAGGCGGTCTGGCAGGTCATCCGGTCGGGCAGGTCGAAGCCGTGGACCTCCACGCGCAGGGGCACACGCGCGGCGAAGGCCGGCTGGTCCGCGGCCGGAGCGTCGGGGCGCTTGGGGCCGACGCCCGTCGCCGTCAGCACGATCGCCCCGGCGTACACGCCGCCCGGAATGCCGCGAGGCACCTTCACGCGGACCCAGAGCGGCTGGTTGCGTCCGGCGGGAACGTCGAGCGGCTTGCTCAGCGGCGGCAGCGGGTCCGGCCAGAAGCCGACCGTGCCCGTGCGGTCGGTCGGCTGGGTGATGTGCAGGTAGCGGACGCGGAGGACTTCCACGGCCGCCGCAGGGATCGTCGCGCCGCTCGGGCCGGCAAGGTCCGTCGGAATCGCCCTAAAGCCCCGCAGGGCGCTGGCCGGTCGGACCACGAGCTGCGCGGCCTCGACTTCGTTGCGGGCGGCGCGGATGAGGACGGCCTTGCCGGCGCGTTTCGGCGCGGGGCGGGAGCGGCTGACCTTCCACCCGCTGGAGGCCCACCACACCGCGGCCGCGGCGCTGCTGCCAGGCAGCCGCTCGCCGTAGGAGGCGTCGTGCAGCATCGCGACGTGGAGCGTCGTCTCGAGGGTCAGGGCCGCCTCGCCGCTCAGCGTCGCGCGGAGGTGGTGCTCGCCGGCCCGCTCGAGCCGGTAGGGCACGCGGAGCGTCTGCTCTCCGGGGGCCAGCGTGAGGGGGCGCTGCGATGCCGACGCCGTGCCGTCGGGCCCGACCGTCTCGCTCCGGAGCGTACCGCGAAGCGGCGAGCCGGCCGCGTTCGTCACGCGCGCGACGAGGACGTTGGTCTCGCCCCCGCCCGGCAGGGCCTCGCCGAGGCCCAGCACGTCGACCTTCAGTCGCGGGTCGCACGTGGGCACGGCCACGAAGTGCGTCCGCCCGGTCATCGTGGCCGCCTCGCCGTCGAGCCGGGCCGTGTAGGCGTAGCGGCTGACCTGGAGGGAGATGTCCTTGTCGGCCTTGTCCTTCGCCGCCCGGGCCGTCAGGCGCACCCAGACCCGGCTCGCCGGCAGCAGCTCCGCGGGGAGGTCGAACGTTCGTCCGCCGGTGCCCGCGAGCGTCCCGACGGTGCGCCAGCTCCTGCCGTCGCGTCCGGCCTGGACGAGCAGCTCGCCGCCGGCGTACCAGGGGATCGACAGGTCCAGCTTCGCCCGCGTCTGCCGGCGGCCGGCGACCTCGTGACGGTAGACCACCTCGCTGTCGGCGTGCAGCCACCAGCGGTTCGTATGGAAGTGGCAGCGCTGGCGGGCGAGAGGGCGGCTGTGGTTGGCGCAGCCGCGCCCCAGCGGGGCGAGGAAGTGGTACTCGCTCCCGCGGACGCTCTCGCCCGAGCCGAGCGCGACGCCGCCGCGCCGCGTGTAGACGGGCAGGACCCGCACCAGGCGGACGTCGTCGAAGGCGATCGTGCCCCGGACGTGCCACTGCCCGAAGCGCAGGCGCGTGTCGTCGGCGCCGAGCTTGCTCGGCGTGACGAAGTACGACTGGTACTCCGTCCACTGCGCCGGGGGCAGGCCGAGGTCGCGGTTGCACCAGGTCGGCCCGGTGACGCCCGTGCCGCCCGACGCGCCCAGGCTCCGCGCCCGGAAGCGCAGGGCGTAGACGGCGAGGGGCTCGAGCCGGATCGGCGCCGACAGCCACGTGCTGTTGTCGCGCCCCGTGCCGGTGACGGCGAGCGCCCGCCGCCCGGCGGCGGCCTCGCCCCGAAGCCACTGCCCGCTGCCGCCGCCGCGCCAGTCGGGCGGCGCGTGCTTGCCGACGGCCAGCGTCCAGCCGGCGGGGGCGTCCTTGCCCTCCTCGAACGACGCATTGGGCACGGGGACCTGCTGGCCCCGGGCGCCTCCGGCGACCAGGATCGCGACGGCCAAGACAGACGTGCGACGAGTCCGGGCGTTCATGGTATAGTCCTTCCCTTGTGGCGGGCGCGCCGGGCGGGTACGAACCCTCGGCGCGTCGTCGGTCAGCCAGTATACGCCCGGCGCGGTCCGACGGACAGGAAGCCCAGCCGCGCGTCGGGAACCGGAGAGGAGTCGCGGACATGACGAAGGAGCAGTCGAGCCGGGGCGGCGAGATCAGCCGCCGCGGGTTCCTGAGGCGAGCGGCGGCGTCGGCGGCCGCGGGCGTTGCGGCGCCGTGGATCGTGCCGGCCTCCGCCCTGGGGCGGGGCGGGCGGCCCGCGCCGTCCGAGCGAGTCACGATGGCGTTCATCGGCACGGGCAACCAGGGCACGAACGACCTGCGCGGCTTCCTGGGCGACGCGCGCGTGCAGGTGGTGGCCGTCTGCGACTGCAACCGCGAGGGCCCGGGCTACTGGAGCGGGACCGTTCGCGGGGCGGAGCCCGCCCGGAGAACCGTGGACGAGCACTACAGCCGCCGCAGCCGCTCGGGCTCCCACAAGGGCTGCCGGGTCACGTGGGACCACCGCGAGATCCTCGCCCGCCGCGACATCGACGCCGTCGAGATCGCCACGCCCGACCACTGGCACGCGATCCTCGTCGTCGAGGCCGCCCGCGCCGGGAAGGACATCTTCTGCCAGAAGCCGCTGTCGCTGGCGATCGCCGAAGGCCGCGCCATGTCCGACGCCGTCGCGCGCTACGGGTGCGTCTTCCAGTGCGGCAGCCAGCGCCGCAGCGACTTCAACTGCCGCCGGGCGTGCGAGCTGGTCCGCAACGGGCGGATCGGGCGGCTGCACACGGTGCGCTGCGGGCTGCCGGGCGGCACGCCGGACTACGGCCGCACCGCGCGGTTCACGAAGCCGGAGCCCGTCCCCGAGGGCTTCCACTACGACCGCTGGCTGGGCCCCGCGCCGTGGGCGCCGTTCTGCCGGGGGCGGGTCGGCGTGAACTTCCGCTGGGTGCTGGACTACTCCGGCGGGCAGCTCACCGACTGGGGCGGGCACCACCCCGACGTCGCCCAGTGGGGCATGGGCACGGAGCGGACCGGCCCGGTCGAGGTCCGCAACGCCCGCGGCACATTCGCCGACGGCCCGCTCTACAACACCGCCACCGACTACCACTTCGAGTGCGTGTACGCCAACGGCGTGAGGCTGATCATCTCCAACCGCCAGCGCGGGGGCACGACGTTCGAGGGCACGGAAGGCTGGGTCTCGGCGGACCACGGCCGCCACGACGCCCACCCCAAGTCGATCCTCACCAGCCGCATCGGCCCCGACGAGATCCACCTCTACAAGAGCGACCACCACTTCCGCAACTTCATCGACTGCGTCCTGAGCCGCTCCGAGTGCGCCGCGCCCGTCGAGGTCGCCCACCGGTCGATCACGCTGGCGCACCTGGGCAACATCGCGCTGCTGCTGGGGCGCGACCTGACCTGGGACCCCGTGGCCGAGCGCTTCGGCGGCGACGGCGAGGCCAACCGCCTGCTGGACCGGGCCTACCGTCTGCCGTGGCGGCGGTGACCCGCCGCCGGCGAGTGATCCGCCGAAGCGTTGCATTCCGCCCGGCAGGGCGACAGAATGCCGTGGATACCCACAACTGGAGAAACGACATGTTCCGCAAGCCATTGCTTCCGTTGCTGTGTGCGGCTGTGCTGACGGGTCTGGGCTCGTGCCGGCAGACGGCGAATCCGCCCGCGACGAAGCCGGCGGCGACGAAGCCCGCCGCAACACAAGTCGCCGCGCCGGCGACGAAGCCCGTCGCAACCCAGGCCGCCGCGCCGGCGACCACCCAGGCCGGACCCGACAAGGAAGGCTGGATCTCCCTGTTCGACGGCAAGACGCTCAAGGGCTGGAAGGTCCCCGTCTTCGGCGGCGACGGCAAGGTCTACGTCAAGGACGGGGCCATCCACATGGAGATCGGCGACATGTGCACGGGCGTCACCTACGTCGAGGGCGACCCCAACGCGCCGATCCGGAAGCTGCCCCGCGAGAACTACGAGATCGAGCTGGAGGCCACCCGCCTCGAGGGCAACGACTTCTTCTGCGGGCTGACCTTCCCCGTCGGCAAGGACCACATCAGCCTGATCTGCGACGGCTGGGCCGGGTACGTCACCGGCCTGTCCTGCCTCGACGGCTACGACGCCAGCGAGAACGAGACCACCCAGGAGTTCGACTTCAAGGACAAGCGCTGGTACCAGATCGCGGTCTCCGTCACCAAGACGCACATCACCTGCTGGGTGGACAACAAGCAGATCATCCGCGTCGCCCGGGAGGGCAAGAAGATCGGCATCCGCTCGGAGGTGGACCTCTCCGTGCCGCTGGGCCTGGCGACATATCAGACGCACGGGGCGGCCCGCAACCTCCGCCTGCGCACGCTCAGCGACGCCGAGGCCCGCGACCCGTGACCCGCGGGGGGGGCGGCGGGCAAAACGTGCCTTGTCACGCCGGGCGGATCGAGTATGATGGAGCGGAACCGGCGGGCCGGAAAGGCCTTCGGCCGCAGGAAGCGTCGCCCCGGCGGCGGGGCCGAAAGGCGGCTCGGCGGATGCGGGGTGACGCCTCCGTGGGAGTCTGAGACAACGTGCTACCTCTCGCTTGGGTCGTGGTGGGGGCAACGGCCCTGTCCGGGTTCTTCGCGCTGACCAGCTACTCGCTGCGGGTGGCTCGGCGGGTGCAGTTGGAGGAGGTGTTCTCCGGCCCGCGCGGGCCGCGCCGCCTGGCCCTGCTGGAGCGCCATCTTCCTGCCCTGCGGCTGACGACGTCCTTCCTTCGCGCGGTGTCGAACCTCCTGCTGACGATCTCGATGCTGTACCTGCTGGACGTCTGGGAGCACGGCGCGTGGCGGCTGGCGGGGGCGGCGGCGGCGGTCGCCGGGCTCGTCGCGCTGTTCGGGATCGTCATCCCGCACATGTGGGCCTCCTACGGGGGCGAGAAGGTCCTTCGCCGCACGCTGGGGTTCCTGGTCGCCTGCCGCTACGCCCTGTACCCCCTGGTGACGGTGATGGCGGCGTTCGACCTGCCGATCCGGCGCCTCAGCGGCGTGGCGGACCGCGAGCACGGCAACGGCGAGGAGGCCGCCAAGGCCGAGATCCTCCAGGCCGCCGAGGACGGCGCCGCCGAGGGCGCCGTCGACGCCGAAGAGGTCGAGATGATCGAGTCCGTCATGGAGTTCGGCGAGACCCACGCCGGGGAGATCATGACCCCCCGGACCGACCTGTTCGCCCTGCCGATCGAGACGCCCTGGCAGGAGGCGTGCGCGCGGATCGTCGCCGCCGGGCACACCCGCGTGCCCGTCTACGAGGGCGACATCGACAACATCGTCGGCGTCCTCTACGCCAAGGACCTCCTGCACCTCGTCGCCCAGAACCGCCAGGTCCCCCTCCGGGAGATCATGCGCAAGCCGTACTTCGTGCCCGAGACCAAGCCGCTCGACGACCTGCTGCGCCAGTTCAAGCGGCGGAAGGTGCACATCGCGATCGTGCTGGACGAGTACGGCGGCACGGCCGGCATCGCGACCATCGAGGACCTGCTGGAGGAGATCGTCGGCGAGATCGCCGACGAGTACGACCTCGAGGAGCCCGAGGAGATGGAGCGCCTCGACGACCGCACCGTCGAGATCGACGCGCGCATGCACATCGACGACCTCAACGACGCCCTCGAGCTCGAGCTGCCCGAGGACGAGGACTACGACACCGTCGCCGGCTTCATCTTCTCCGAGCTGGGGTACATTCCCCAGGTCGGCGAGAAGCTCGAGAGCCACCGCGCCCGGTTCGCCGTGCTCGCCGCCGACGAGCGCCGGCTCGTGCGCCTCCGCGTCGAGCGCCTGGAACAGCCCGCCGGCAAGGAGGCGTAACGCGGCGCCGCGCGCCGCGGCCGCCGGGGGGGGCTACTCCTCCGCCGGGCCGGCCTCCGCAGCCTCGGCCTTCTCCGGGTTGATGATCCTCCGCAGCAGGGCCATCGCGCTGGTCACCGGGATGTCGCCGTCGACCTTGACGGTCCGGCCCTGGGCGCTCACCGTGACGTGCTCCAGCACCGCCACCAGCTCCGCGGGAATGGTCGCGTCCTGGAAGATCACCCGGTCCGCCCCGGCGGCGGGCGGCGCGCCCTCCTGCTCCGGCGAGGCCAGGTCGATCAGCGCGAGGATGCCCTCGGCGATCTTGCGGAGATTGCTCGCCATCTTGGCGGTCTTGGCCGTCAGGGCCACGTGCACGCGCAGCCGGTCCTTGCTCTCGCCGGCCTCGACGCGGCCGGAGGCGATCTTCGCGAGGATGGCGCCCTCGGGCTTGCCCTTGGCGAGCGGCGGCACCTCCGTCAGGAACGCCGTCAGGAAGGTGTCCTTGGCGGGCAGGGACGGCGGTTTCGCCCCCCGGCGCGCGGCCAGGCTGGCGACCTTCTTGTCCAGGACGTCGAGGGCCAGTTGCGCCAGGCGCACGTCCTCGGTCATGATGGCGAGATCGTTGCCGTGAAACGCGCCGTACTTCGTCGGCCCCGGCGTGTCGGCCTGGGGGTTGTCCGTCCACTGGTGGACGGTATGGCCGGCGTACTTCAGCTCCCGGTAGGTCTCGTTGGACTGGTAGATCTGCAGGAGCCGGTCCCGGTCCATCGCGGCGCGGATGAGGATGATCGCGGGCTGCTCGCCGAACCGGGTGCCGTAGACGGTGACGCTGGCGAGGTCCTTCGTGACGTCGAGGGCGAAGACCTCCCGGATGTTGTCGAACACGACCCCCAGGCCCTTGGCCTTGAGCTGCTCCAGGACGAACGCGCCGGTCTTCGAGGCGAGGAAGGCCTTCACGTCGGCGTGGACGAGCCACTTCGCCTTGGCGGAGACCTGCTCCTTCTGGAGCGGGCCCGCCGACAGGGGGCCGGCCAGCAGCAGGGCCCCGGCGAGGACGATCGACACACAGCGGAATCTGGACATGAGCTGCTCCTTGATGAGAGAGGCGCCGCGGCGACTTGCGTTCGAGACTCTAGCCATATACGCGTCCGGGAGGCGAGAGGTTACGGCAATTCCGCACCGCTCCCGCCGCCGCGCCGGCCGCCCTCGCCGCCGGCGGAGAGCGGTTTGCTGTTTACGGGACGCCCCCGGGCCGCTACCGTCTACGCGTTGACGGTCGACATCGAGGAACGGCATGCCGCAGCGCGAATCGGCCATCTGTCTGCGGACGAGCGACTACAGCGAGACCTCGCAGGTGGTCCACTTCTTCACGCGGGGCTGGGGCGCCGTGCGCCTCCTGGCCAAGGGCTCCAAGCGCAAGAAGAGCTCCTCCGGCGGCACGATCGACCTGATCAGCGAGGGGGAGCTGGTGTTCATCGCCTCCAGCCGCCAGACGCTCGGCACGCTGGTGGAGTTCGCCGAGACCGTCTCCCACGCCGATCTGCGCCGCGACGCCGCACGCCTCAACGCGGGGCTGCTGATGATCGAGCTGGTCGGCGAGCTGCTGCCCGAGGCCGACCCGCACGCCGAGGTCTTCGACCTGCTCCACAACGGGCTCAAACGCCTCGGCGAGGACGACGCGCCCGTCCCGGCCGTGCTGGCCTGGTTCCAGTGGCGACTGCTCCAGCACGTCGGGCTGCTCGGCGACCTGACCCGGTGCGTCGCCTGCGGCAAGCCCCTCGCCGGGGGCGGCGGCCGGAAGCCCACCGACGTCTACTTCTCCTCCACCGAGGGCGGGCTGGTCTGCGGCGGCTGCGAGGCCGCCCTCGCCGAGAAGTTCCGCCTCGACGGCGCGGCGCTGGCCGGCCTGGCGGCCCTGGCGGCCGCCGCCTCCGGGCGCAAGGTCGCCCTGCCCGACAAGCAGGCCCACGGCGTCAACCGCATGCTGGCCTACCACGCCGCCCAGCAGATCGGCAAGCGGCTCAAGACGGCCCGCCACGCGATTCCGGGCAGGTAGCCCGCCGGTCGGTGCAGCCGAAGGACGCGCCCCGCAGCGCCCCGCGTGGCTGCAATGTCCACTTCCCCGTGGGAGATTCTCCCCGCCCAGAGACGATGAGTGTGTCGTTTTGTGTAGGATTTCGCGCCGATCCGCATACAGTAGCATAAACACAATTTCTTAATATATAAAAAGTTAAAGCGAAAAAGGCCAATAGGAATTACGGAGGACTGTACAAAAGTCCCCTCGTATGGAATTCCTCTTGATTCAGGTGGTAATACGGCGCCCCGTCCCGGGCTCCGCCCCGACGGGCGGCGCGGTGGGGCGACGGACCGTCGCGGCGCCCGCCGAGGTCACTCCCCGGGGGCCGGTCTCGTCGTCGCCCCCGGCGGCGGGGCCTTGGGCAGATGGGCGTCGAGGGCGTCCAGGATGCTCACCTTCGTGGAGCTGAACGTCAACCCGCCCAGGCGGGCCAGGATGCAGCGCCTGGCCGGGCGGCTGAAGCCGGGGCTCTCGATCAGCGCCAGCAGGACGCGCCGGCGGGCCGAGTCGAACCACAGCATGCGGAAAACGCTGTTGACCAGGTGGATCTGGGCGGGCTCGGGCAGATCCGGCCGCTGCGCCACGGCGAGGAGGCGCCCCTCGCGGTCGTTCTGGAAGGGCAGGCGCCCGATGGCGTTGATCTCCTCGACGGCCGCCGCGGCGGCCTCGTCGTCGCCGACCTCCACCCGGCAGGCCTCCGGGAAGGGGCCCGCGCAGCCGGGCAGCGCCAGCGCCCCGGCCAGCAGCGCCGCGGCGCCGCGTATCACCCGGCCGCTCCCTGCGATGCGCCGATGCGCCAAGGCGATCTCCTTTGCTCTCTCGGGTCACTCATCCCGCGCCGGCCTCGGGCCGCCCCGAGCCGGCGTGCTCTACCAACGTCGCGTTTCGCCCGCCGGAATGCAAGCCGGCAGGCCGTTTCCCGAGTCCCGCCGGTCGAGCGGGCCGGGGGCGCGACCGGTGCGGTCCGGGCTGTTGTGAGCTGCGCGGCCCTCGGGCGGTCCGCCGCGGGCGCTACACTGAGGAAAGCGACCGGCGCCGCGCCGCGGCGCCAAGCAGGAGAGACGCGATGGACAAGAGCATCGAACCCGCAAGCCGGTTCTTCACGCGATTCGTCACCCTGGTGGTGCTGGCCGCCGCGGCGGCGCTGGCGAGCGGCTGCCGCGGCACCGCGGAGGGCTCCGGTCCCGCGGAAGCGGGCAGCTCGCACGCCGGCGGCGAGGCCGTCGCGCTGAGCGACGACGACTTCGCCGAGCGCACGGCGCGGGGCGTGACGCTGGTGGACTTCTGGGCGAGCTGGTGCGCCCCGTGCCGCACGCAGGGGCCGATCGTCGAGGCGGTGGCCGCGCAGTACGACGGGCGGGCGCTCGTGGCCAAGGTCGACGTCGATCGCAACCGCCAGACCGCGCGCCGGCACGACGTCCGGGCGATCCCGACACTGCTCGTGCTGAAGGACGGGCGCGTGGTCCGCCGCATGGTCGGCGTGCAGAGCGCCGACGCCCTCGGGGCGGCGCTGGACGAGGCCCTGGCGGGATGACCCGGGCGATCGCGGGCGCCCCGCGGCGCCGGGTCAGTCCTTGATCTCGCCCAGGAGGCTCTCGGCCTTCTGGAGGCCGAGCTTCGCCTTCAGACGTGCCGCGTCGCCCTTCCGGTGCAGCGTCAGGAACCGCTTGTAGCAGGTGATCGCCTGGGACAACGCGCGTCGGCGCCCGGGCTTCGACGAGCCCTCCGTCAGCGCCACGTACCACTGCGCCATGTTGAGGCACTGGGCCTGGGACAGCGACGCGGCGTCCTGCGACGCCAGGGCGACGAGCCGGGGCGTGCCCTTTTGGCCGGTCTTGTCGGCGTAGGGCACGGCCGAGGCGGGCTCTTCCAGCTCCACCACGTACAGCCGCACCAGCTCCTGGGGGATGGTGGTGCTGTCGGGCTTGGTCTTGAGGCGTTCCTTGAGCACGTCGGCCTTCTTGCGGGCGATCCTCTTGACGGGGTCGGTCTCGGCGACGACGCCGGTCCGGCCGATGGGGGTGACCGGCGTGACGGCGGCGATGCCGGAGTCGTGCAGCTTGCGCCCGTTGACGAGGAAGAGGATCGCTCGGGCCGTGGAGGTCGGGTCGCCCCACGAGCCGTCGGCGCCCTGGGTGCTGAGGAGGTACTCGCAGCCGACGCGGTACCAGTCGAGGTCGGCGATCTTCCGCCGCCCGGTGAGCAGCCCCAGGCGGGAGAGGTGCCAGAGCCCGGCGTAGACGCTGTTCTCGCTGGAGCGGTAGGTGGAGAGGTAGTAGGAGCTGTCGCCGCGAAGGCCGACGACGCCGCGGAAGTTCTTGTCCATCCAACTGAAGCCCTTCCGCAGGCACTCGGTACTGGACCCGGACATGCGTCGGACGGACTCGGGCCCGTAGAGCTGGCGGAGGCACAGCGCGCAGGTGGCCAGCCCCGCCGTCGTCCAGTAGGCGGAGGGCTTGCCTCGGCTGGAGACCGTGCTGGTGATCTGGTAGGTCCAGCCGCCGTCGCCCTTCTGCTGCTTCGTCCAGTAGGCCAGGCACACCTGCCAGTACTTCCGGGGGACGCGGACCCGCTGCCGCGCCCCCGCGGCGACGCCCATCGGCGGCGACCAGCTATAGCAGTTCTGGCTGCTGGAGGACCCGTAGTCGACGCGGTAATAGTAGCCGCCGGTGGTGGTCCCGACGATGAGGGCGTTGACGTCGCGCCCGAGGCGGCGGTGGTACAGCCCCCCGCGCTGGCGGTAGGCCTGCTCCCAGACCATCGCGCGAAGGGCGATGCCCTCCGTCCGGGGCGTGTTGTGGGTCTCGAGGTACCGCAGGGCCTTGCTGAGGCGCTTATCGCGGAGCTTCACGCCGGTCCCCATCAGGGCCAGCATCACCTGCGCCGTCGATCGCGTGTTGTGGTATCCCTCCGTGTACGACGAGCTGGTGGTCACCGGCCAGGAGCCCAGGCCCACCTGCTGGCTCCACAGGTAGGCGATCGCCTTGTCCATGGCCCGCTGGACGCCCGGTTGGCCCGAGACCGTCTCTCTCGGCAGCGGTCGCTGCCCGACCCCCTTCAACGCGGTGTTGATCTTCAGGCGGGCGCCTTCGAGCTGTCCGACCGTCGCGCCGCCGGTGCGAAGCTTCTGGAGGTAGCTCAGGTAGTAGTCCTTGGCGCGGCCGGCCAGGACGTCCCGGGCCCCCGGGCGCGCGGAAAACGCCAGCGTCCGGTACCAGTTGCCCAGCTCGTAGCAGACCTGGGTGGGCAGCCCCGCGGCGGGCTTGGCCGCCAGGGGCACGTACGTCCGCCAGGGCTCGCCGACGGTGGGGTTGACGTACTTGGCGGCCGAGGGCACGTCGTCCAGCTCCACGTACATCCGGACCAGCGCGACCCGCGTGGTCGTCTTCGTCGGGTCCTTCTCGAGCTGCTCGACGAGCTGCTCGATCCTCTTCATCTGCTCGGCCTTGGCGAGCTTCTCGGCGGCCTGGGGCTTCTGGAGCGAGCGCAGGAGCGTCGCGGTGCTGACGGCCTGGTTGTAGAAGCCCGCCGCGTCGCGCCACTTGCCCTTGGCGGCCTTGTGGTCGCCCACGACCATGCACTGGGTGATGTAGCTCTCGCCCCGCGTCCGCTTGGCCGTGCCGACGGCGGCGCGGTACTGGAGCTTGTAGAGCTCCAGGCGGTTCTCGTCCCACTCCTCCTGGCGGTTGGGCAGGGACTGCACCAGCAGGTTCAGCGCCGTCTGCGCCGCCGCGTAGCCCTTGGGCGACCGGATGCCGAACTCGTAGACCTTCTCGTAGAGGTACAGGCGGAACGCCGGCGCCTCGGTCAGCGTGCGGGAGTTCTTCAGGAGCTTCTGGGCGAACAACGCGTCGTCGAGCCTGGAGCTGCTGGCCTGGACCTTCCTCGCCTCGGCGCCGAAGAGCTCCTGGAAGAGCTTCTCCGGCTTGGGTGCGGCGACCGCCGGGGCGACCGCCGACGCCCCGATGAGGTAGATCAACGCTGCCTGGATGCTTGTCTTCATCGGACCGTGCTCCCGTGCCGACGGGGGGAAGTGGCGACACGTCCCTTGTCCCGCGGCAGCGTCAAGGACCCAATCGCCCCGCGCGAGCGGGTTGGAATTCCTGCCTGACTATTAAGACGCCCCAGGCGAGCCGGGGTTTCGACCCGCGTGGGGAAATGCGCCTCGCCGCCGGCTCCACCGCCGGGGCTCACCCGGCGATCTGCGCGAGGACCCGGCGAGCGGCGGCCGCCTCACCGGACGCCTTCAGCAGCGCCGCCAGGCGGTTGCCGAGCTGGTAGTGCGACGTCTGCGCCCGGAAAATCGGCGCGAGCTTCTCCCGCCGCGTCTTGGCGAACAGCTCCCGGTACATGCCGATGGCCTCGTCGCGCCGCCCGGCCTGGACGAGGAGGCGTTCGGCCCGCCCGGCGGCCTGGACGACCACCTCCGCCAGGTGCACGTTCTGCCCGGCGGCGCCCCGGTAGGCGGCCAGGGCCTCGTCGGTCCTTCCCTCGGTCTGGAAGTCGTCGCCGAGGGCGATCCTCAGCCGCCCCCGCAGGTCCGGGCGGCGCCCGTACACCGTCATCGCCCGCGAGTAGGCCTTGCGGCGCTGCGCGGGGTCGGGGATCGTCGCGGCGATCTGCATGACCAGCAGGCAACTGTAGTCGGGGTAGCAATCGGCGGTCTTGTGGATGAGCGTCGCGAAGAAGCCGTTCACGTCGGCCACGGGGATGCGGTCGGCCTTGCGCAGGCGGACGAGCAGCCGCCAGGCGGGTCCGTGCGCCACGTTGCGCGCGATCGCCGCGGCCAACAGGTCCTCCAGCAGCGACAGGTCGATCTTCCTTCGTGCGGCGATCCAGCCCACCTTCCGCGGCACGGCGCGGGGGGCGCGCTCGAGCCGCACGCCGTACGAGCGGGCGAGCCGGCGCAGGGGGGCGAGGTTCACCTCGGCCCCGCGCCGGCGGTCCACCAGGTCGGCCAGCGTGGTGGCGGCGTCGGCCTCCTCGCGCCGCCGAAGCGGCAGCGCCGCCGCCGAACCGAGCAGCATCAGCTCCGAGTCGTAGATCATCCGCCCGTCGACGGGGTCGCGGACCTCGCCGACGAAGTACGACTGTTCCTCGAAGCGCCCGGTGCGGCTGACCCATCGCCCGCGCGAGGCGGAGCCCGTCTCCCGCCAGTGGGCAATCCAGGCGTGCTCGACGCCCTCGCCGCCCCGCCCGTGGACGATCGTCGCCGGGATGCCCATCGCCTTGCACACCTCCGCGGCGTAGTACGCGCGGTCCAGGCACACCCCGCCGTGGCGGGCGAGGTTGGGCAGGCTGTACGGCAGCGAGTCGATCCGCTTGGCCCGGCCGGTCTCGAAGTGCGCCACGTCGTAGCGGACCTGGAAGTACGCCGACGCCGGCCGGCGGAACCGGTACGTCCGGGCCGCCCAACGCCGCTCCTCCAGGTTCGTTCGCGTGTCCGCCAGGTACCGCGCCACCTCGTACGGCATCGTCTTCAGGTCGCAGCGGAAGGTGGCCCCGGCGGCCGTGTAATAGCGGAAGCTCTCGACGAGCCCGGCCGGGTCCGGCTGGCGGCGGACGTGGCGCAGCGGCCCGGCCGTCGCGAACGCCACCGCCAGGCCCGGGTAGTCACAGACGCTCTGCGCCCCGGCCGCGTGGAGACGGGAGAAGCGACGCAGCGCCTCGGCGGGCTCGCGCGCGTCGTCCAGCGCGCGGAAGAGCCTCCGGGCCACGTCGCGGTGGTCCAGCAGCCAGCGGGCGAGCTTTCGGCCGTCGGGGAGGCGCTCCAGGACGGGCAGGTACGCACACGCGCGGGTGGCGTAGACCAGGTCGGTGAGGGCGGCCAGCCGATCGAGGCGTCCGCAGGCCAGCCTCGCCAGCGCCGCGGCCTCCAGCTCGTCCCGCAGGCGCCCCCAGGCCTCGCCGCCGCCGCAGCGGCGCAGCTCGTCCAGCGCGACGGCGCCGAGCCAGGCCTCCTCGGCCTCGCCGGGGTCGCGGGGCGGGGCGGCGCGCGCGGCGCTCGTCGCCGCCGACAGAACGGCCAGCAAGGTCACACGCAGCATCGGCATCGCACAGCACATCCCGGATCGGTCCGACAAACGGCGCACACGCGCCACCGGGGATATTGTACCAGGATTGCTGCGGCCGTCGCGCCCTTCCGGCGCCGCCGGCCGCGCCGCCGCCACGCCTACGACTCCACCCGCACCGTGCTCCAATGCTCGTAGAGCAGCGAGAACACCCGCTCGATGTCCGCGTCGGCCAGCCGGATGCAGCCGAGCGAGACGGCCCGGCCGATGCTCGTCGGGTCGTTCGTCCCGTGGATGCCGTAGCCCATGTGCAGGCGGGTCTTCTCCTCGATGCCTTCCAGGCCGATCCAGTAGCCCCGCTTGCCGAGCGGGTAGCCCGGCTCGCCCCACCGGATGGACCGCTGGATCGGGCTGTTCGGCGGCGGGTTCCAGTTGGCGCGGTCGTGCTTGCTGCCGAGCTTGATGTGCCACAGGCCGTTCGGCGTCGAGCCGTTCTTGCCCAGCCCGACGCCAAGACGCCGGATGAACACCGGCAGGCAGCCCTCGCGGTGCAGGTAGAGGTCCATCGTGAAGCGGCCCTTGGAGACGACGGCGTGGAACGGGCCGCGGATCATCTTGAACGTCTGCCCGACGCGGATGCGCGTGGGGTGGGTCATGTTGTTGATCTTCAGGAGGATCTGCGTCGGCACGTGCAGGCGCAGCTTCCGCTCCACCTTCGCCAGGACGTCGCCCTTCCGGAAGGCGTACTGCATCACGTACGGGTCGCCGTCGTAGATCCGCCGCGAGAAGGTCATCCGGTCGGCCAGGTCCGTGAGCTTCTTCCGGGCGGTCTCGGCGGCCGCCGGCGGCAGCGAGCCGGACAGGACCGCCCGGGACAGCTCGGCGCGGCCCTCGGCGAGCTTCCCGGCCGCGAGCAGCTCGTTGCCCTTGCCGACGGCCTCCTGGGCGGCGGCCGCGCTGAGCTTGCGGAGCGCGCGGATCACGCCGTTGCTGACGGCGATCTCCCGGGTGGCGGGTCCGTCCCCGCCGGGGGGCGTGTTGGCGTCGCGGGCCCGGCGCGTGGCGGGCGCGTTGGCGTCCCCGGCGGGTGCGTTGGCGTCCCCGGCG